>CAZXVO010000159.1:0-9641 GCA_964643835.1 uncultured Phenylobacterium sp.
GCGGCGGCCTCGATATCGGCGAGCTCGAAGAACTTGCGTCGGGCGTGCGCCCAACAGCCCGCTTCCAGGACCGGCCCTGCTGGACGGCCGGGCTTGTAGAGATCGCCATAGCCGCCATAGGCGTCGGCCTGCAGGACGCCAGACCAGGTCGTCAGATGTCCGATGGGATGGGCGCCCCGCCGATCCCGTGAGTAGTAGAAGGCGGCCGCCGGCGGCGCGGGCCCGGCGAAGGGTTTGTCGTCGCGGACATAGACCCACAATCGACCGGTGTCGGTCTTGCCCTTGGCGAGGACCGGAACCGTGGTGTCGTCGCCGTGTAATCGCTCGGCGGCCAGGACATGGGCCTCGATCCGTCGAAACAGCGGCATGAGCACCGCGGCGCAGGCGCCGACCTGGTCGGCCAGGGTGGAGAGGCTGAGCGGCACGCCCTCCTTGGCGTAGCGCTCGGCCTGGCGGTTTAGCGGCTGATGCTGCCCGAACTTCTCAAACAGGATCATGGCCAGCAGGCTGGGCCCGGCCCAGCCGCGGGCGATGACATGGAAGGGCGCCGGGGCCTGGCTGATGGTCTCGCAGTCCCGGCAGGTGAACTTCTCGCGGACGTGGGCGATCACCTTCCACTGCCGGGGGATCACCTCCAACGTCTCGGTGACGTCCTCGCCCAGCTTGGCCAGACGCGTCCCGCCGCAGGCGGCGCAGGCGCAGGGCCCGGGAACGATGACCCGCTCGCGCGGCAGGTGCTCGGGGAACGGCTTCCTGGACGGGCGTTTGCGCTCGAAGGCCGCGACCTTGGTGGTCCTGGCGGCGGCGATCTCGGCGGCGAGCTCGTCCTCGGTGGCCGAGGCTTCCAGCTCCTCCAGCTGCAACTCCAGCTGATCGAGCAACCGGCTGGACCGCTCAGACGACGTCCCAAACCGCTCGCGCTTGAGCTTGGCGATCTGCAGCTTCAGATGGGCGATCAACGCCTGATCATCAGCGCGCTCGGCCTTGACCGCGGCGGCTTCAGCGACGGCAACGGCGGCGTCGGCGCGCGCCGCATCTAGCTCCTCACGCATGCTGGCCAGCGCCGCCTTCAGCGCTTCGACATCCTCGGGAACAGGGGCGGCCAAGCTCTCCATGACCAGAATGGAATCACAGATCGCAGCGTTTGTGGCGCCCCTAAATGCAGGCCCGGCAAATAAAAACGAGGCCCTACCCGGCGCTGGTCGGACGCCAAGTGTGCTGGGGGTTACGCCAGTCTATCCCCTCCAACATGTAGCTCAGCTGGGCGGACGTCAGGGCCACGGCGCCGCCCTCCGCGGCGGGCCAAACGAACCGTCCGCGGTCCAAGCGCTTGGCGTAGAGCGACATGCCCAGGCCGTCATGCCAGATGATCTTGACCAGGGCGCCGCCACGGCCTCGGAACACGAACAGATCGCCAGCGTGGGGATCGCGCTTCAAGTGCTCCTGGACCAGCAGGGCCAGGCCCTGCATGCCCTTGCGCATGTCGGTGTGGCCGGTGGCGATCCAGACCCGGACGCCGGACGGAACCGGGATCATCGAAGCGCCCGAAGCGCCGCGGTGACCAACGCCGGTGACGCCGAGGCCGAGATGCTCACCCGACCGCCGCGGGCGAACTCCACGATGATCACCGGATGATCTGCCCCCCGCCGACCCGCATCGTCCGGCGCCTCGCACACCGTCGCCGCCACGAACGTCATCGGCTCCTGCGCGGCCATGGCCTCCCGCCGCCACTGATAGATCAGGCTGGTCGACACCTCGTACTGGCGGGCCACGTCCGACACGACCGCGCCAGGCGAAAAGGCCTCCTCCAGGATCGCCAACTTATGCTCGGCACGCCACCGACGACGGCGCTCGGGCCCCGTGATCAAACTCGTGTGGGCCATGCTGTGCAGTTACGAGCGCTCTTAAGGACGTCCTTACGAGCGCAGCATCACGGCCAAGCCTCATCCGAACAAGGCGGCCCTCACCGGAGGGGTACCGACTATTCACCTATGTGATCTGATCAATTCCCTGTTCTAGCGGCAGGGAATTTCGTTCGACGAGGTGTGCAGGATGCCGAATTTGTCGGGGAATCCGGGCCGCCCTCATCGGGCAGGGCGGCGATCCAGAAGAACTTCCCTGTAGTTTCGCTCCTAGCAGGGAAACCGTGCCAGTTTCCAGGGCCGGAGACCGGCCGCCCAAATGGCGCCGAAAAGCCTCAGACACTTTCGCTGTTGAGACCGGCGCGTCGGAAGTGCGTGGGACTAGTCGCGGTATTCCGAGGCTTTGGCCGGCACCTGCGTCGAGAGCAGAACTTGGCGGACTGCGTAGCGGAGCGCCTTTGAATTCCCTATTGCACGGGAAATTGCCTGCAGGTTGGCGCCGCTTACCAGACAGCGGGCGAATGGTTTGCGCCGAATAGGAAATCCAATCCCGATGCGCATCCGGATGAGCATAAATTTTGCGATACAGGGAATTTATTGAGGAATGAGACGGATTGAATCGGGTATATAATGCATCTAACCTGACGATATATAAGTATTCAGATCAATTACTGTTCGCTTTTTAAGTCCGGTGCGTCTACCAATTCCGCCAAGCCCGCAACGCGGCGGTTCTAGCCCCGCACCCTAGGTCGTGACCAGAGCGATCGCCTCGAACAGGCGGGCGACCTCGATGGGTTTGGCCACGTGGGCGTCCATGCCGGCCTCGGTCAGCTCGGCCATCTGGTGGACCATGGCGTTGGCGGTGAGCGCGATGACTGGCGTGCGGGCGAGGCCCCGCGCCGCTTCCTGGGCGCGGATCTCGCGCACCGCGGCGATCCCGTCCATCACCGGCATGTGTACGTCCATCAGGATCAAGTCCCATTCGTCCGCGGCCCAGGCCTCAACCGCCTGGGCGCCGTCGGTGACCACCGTGGGCGTCACCCCGACCTGGGCCAGCAACGCCACCAGCACCAGCCGGTTCACCTCGTTGTCCTCGGCGGCCAGCACGCGCAGCTGACGCTCAGTCGGCGGGGCGCTCGGCTCCGCAGCGGCCGTGAGCGGATTGGCGACCGGCGGACGCGCCACCCGGCGCAGCGGCAGGCGGACGGTGAACACCGCGCCTGCGCCCTCGGCGCTGTCCACCGTGATCCCGCCGCCCATCAGCTCGCAGAGCTCACGGCAGATGGCCAAACCCAGACCCGTGCCGCCGTGCCTGCGCGTGGTGGAATCGTCCAGTTGCTCGAACTTGCGGAACAGGCGCGCCTGGTCGGCGGCCGAGATGCCAGGACCTGTGTCACGCACGCTGAAGCGGACCTCCCGCTCGCTGCGCTCGACCTCCACCGCCACATGGCCCTTGGCGGTGAACTTTACGGCGTTGGACACCAGGTTGGAGATCACCTGACGGATCCGGGTCGGGTCGCCGTGATAGTGGCCGCTCGCCTCGGGCGACAACGATAGCACCAGGCCCAGCCCCTTCTCCAACGCGCGGGCCCGGAAGGGCTCAACCGCGTCGGCCAGCACCGCGTCCAGGTCGAAGGCCACCGTCTCCAGGGTCAGCCGTCCGGCCTCGATCTTGGACAGGTCGAGCACGTCGTTGAGGATCTCGGTCAGCGCCTCGCCGGAGCGGCGGATCACTTCCAGCCGCTCGCGCTGCGGATTGGCCAGTTCCTCCGCCGCCATCGCCTGGGCCATGCCCAGCACGCCGTTCAGGGGCGTGCGGATCTCGTGGCTGATGGTGGCGAGGAAGGTGCTCTTGGCGGCGTTCGCCACCGCCGCCTCCTGTTCCTTCTCCACCGCAGCGTCGAGGGCGCGGGCCGCGCGCACCTCCATATCGTGCCGGCGCTGGGCCGCCTTCAAGATGTAGAAGATCAGGCAGATCATGATGGCGATGATCAGGACCAGCCGCGGCCAGCCGACCGCCAGCTGGCACAGCGCCATGCCCGTGAGCGCCGCGGCCAGGATCACCCCCAGCGAGGCAAGCCCGATGGGCCGCGAGATGACCACCTCCTCGCCGGCGCTGATCGCCATGGCGGCAAGCAGCATCACCCCGGCCGCCATCGCCTCGGGCGAGGGGTTCAGGCAAAGGGCCACCGGCAGGGCGCTGTACAGCAGGGTGTTCAACCCCGACGCCGCCGCCATCAGGTATTCCCAGCGCGGCCCGGGCGTGGTCTCGCGCTGGATGCGCTTGGACAACTGCGTCGTGAGCACCACCGCGAACAGCACCCCGGCGAACCAGGTCACGGCGAAGACCCAGCCCTGCCAGGCGAAGGCGCCGGCCAGCGAGATCAGGCTCATGGGCAGGATGGTGCGCCGGTCCCGGCGCCGAGCGTCCAGGATTCGCGTCCAGGTCAGGTCGGCCATAGCCGAGCGCCGGGGGGCGTCCGCCACGCTGCCTGTGCCCGCCTCCCGCGAATCCATCATCTTCACCTCTCAATGGTCGTAGCGCAGTGACGCACAAACAGCACCCCGGCGACCACCCATCGTGGGCTGCGTTGCCAGTCGGGCGGCGTTCAGCCACAGAGAGACCATGCCCGCCCCCGTCATCCTGTGGTTCCGCCGCGACCTGCGGCTGGCCGACAACCCCGCCCTGCAAGCGGCGCTGCGCCGCGCGGCGCCGATCATTCCGCTCTATGTGCTGGACCAGACGCCGGACCTTCGCGCCCCGGGCGCCGCCACCCTGTGGTGGCTCGACAAGTCCCTTGCCGCCCTGGCCGCCGATCTGCAGGCCCGCGGCGCCCGGCTGATCCTGCGTCGCGGAGAGGCCGAGCGCGTTGTCGCAGACCTGGCGCGGGAGACGGGCGCCTCCGGCGTCTGCTGGAACGCCGTGTTCGATCCCGGCGTCCCGGCCCGCGACGCGCGGCTGGCCGAGGCCCTGGCCGCAGGCGGCGTGGAGGCCCGGCGCTTCAATGGCGGCCATCTCCTGTCTCCCGACAAGGTCCGCACCAAGACCGGCGGCCAATTCTCGGTCTTCACCCCCTACTGGCGGGCGGCCCGGCCCCTGGTGAACCCAGGCGAACCCGCCCCGGCCCCAGCCGCCCTGCCCGCCCCCGCCGCCTGGCCAGACAGCGACCGGCTGACCGACTGGGGCCTCCACCCGACCCGGCCCGACTGGTCCGGGGGTTTCAGGGACTGGACGCCCGGCGAGGCTGGCGCGGCGAAGCGCCTGGACGCGTTCATCCACGGGGCGCTCAAGGCCTATGCCGGCGACCGCGACCGTCCAGACCGCGAGGGCGTCTCGCGCCTGTCGCCGCACCTGCACTTCGGCGAGATCAGCCCCAAGGCCTGCTGGCGCGCCGCCCAGGCCGCCGCCCATCATGGCAAGGCCAGCGACGGGGAGATCGAGAAGTTCCTGGCCGAGCTCGGCTGGCGGGAATTCAACGCCGCCATCGCCCGCACGGCGGATCTCGCCAAGATCAGCTTCGACCCGAAGTTCGACGCCTTCCCCTGGCGCGATGATCCGCCGGGCCTGGAGGCCTGGAAACGCGGCGCCACCGGCTACCCCATCGTCGACGCCGGCATGCGCCAGCTCTGGACCACCGGCTGGATGCACAACCGCGTCCGCATGATCGTGGCCTCTTTCCTCACCAAGCACCTGTTGATCGACTGGCGGCTGGGGGAGCAGTGGTTCTGGGACACCCTGGTGGACGCCGACCACGCCTCGAACGCCGGCAACTGGCAGTGGGTCGCGGGCTCAGGCGCCGACGCCTCCCCCTATTTCCGCATCTTCAACCCCGTGCTTCAGAGCGAGAAATTCGATCCTCCGGGCGACTACATCCGCCGCTGGGTCCCGGAGCTCGCCCGTCTGCCCGCCAAGGTGATCCACGCCCCCTGGACCGCCCCAGTCCCCGTGCTGGCCGGATCGGGCGTGCGGCTGGGCGCCACCTACCCCAGGCCGATCGTCGATCATGCCTTCGCCCGCCAGCGGGCGCTGGAGGCCTATGCGGGCATGCGCTCGACGGCCCCGGTCGCAGCCCCATAGAGAGGATTGCCAAATCGAGGCGCGGGCGGATCCATCTCCTGCCGGGGCTGGGAGGTTTGACGGGCGCGGTCAGCATGCCCCGGCGCCAGACACTCAGATCTCGGCGCCTTTGGATCAAATCGATTCAAGCGCATAAACCTGATCGATTCTAATTAGTTAGATGCTATCTCTTGCTTGCAGGGCCGGCTGAAGGACGAGAATGCGACTGACCGTCTATACCGATTTCTCGTTGCGGGTGCTGATGTACGTGGCCCTGCATCGCGACCGCCTGCCCACCATATCCGAGATCGCCGCCAGCTATGGGATTTCCCGCAACCACCTCATGAAGGTGGTTTATGAGCTCGGCCTGACCGGCTATATCCACACGGTACGGGGCAAGGGTGGCGGCCTGCGCCTGGCCCGGGCGCCCGAGGAGATCATTCTGGGCGAGGTGGTGCGCCGCACCGAGCCGGACATGGCCCTGGTCCCCTGCTTCGATCCCATCAACGGCGCCTGCGTCATCACCCCGGCCTGCAAGCTGCGCCGCGCCCTGCACGAGGCCCGCGCCGCCTTCCTCCAGGTCCTGGACGGCTACAGCCTGGCCGATCTGGTGGCAAACCAAGGCGCCCTGCAGGCCCTGCTGGCCCGCGCCCCCCCCATCGAGCTTGTCGATCCCTAGGCACGTTCGATCGTGATCGGCCGGCCCTGGTGGCTGAAGGTCGTGCGGGCCGGCGGTCCTGAGCGGCCATCGAGCCGCGCGGCCCAGGCCTTCAGGCGCTCACCCACCGTGACGGTCTCCGTCGGTTCGTTGGCCGCCTCCTCCACTCCGACCACCTCGGGGACATAGTACTGCACGATCCGTTGCACCCCGCCCTTCAGGGTCAGGCGCGCCGACGGGCAGCCGCCGCAGGCGCCGCGCATCCGGATCCAGAGCACGCCGGTCTGTGCGTCAAAGCGATCAAACAGGATGTCCCCGCCGTCGCGCGCTACGCCGGGCCGCACATGCCGGTCCAGGACCCCGCGGATCTCGGCCTCCAGGTCGAAGCCGCCGGACGCCTCGGGCGCCCCTGCCGAGCCGACGGCTTGCGGCGGTGCGCGACGCGCCTGGAGCAGGACGTCGCTCAGGGCGACGATCACCTTGGGGTTCAGCCGAACCCAGGACCGCCCGGGGGTCCGGGTCACCGTCACGTAGCTTGGCGCGACAAAGATCCCGCCCACCCCAGGCAGGGCCAGCAGCGCGGCGGTCAGGACGCCTTCCAGGGCCAGCAGGGTCCCTCCGGCGTCGGCGGACGGCGTGAACTTCATGGCGTTGGGATTGGGCGTCGGTTCGGGGGTGATGAACACGGTCGCTCCTTCCCCCAGGCGGGCGCGGCCGATCCGCGCGGGGCCTAGGCGAGCTTAAACAAATATTGTAGATACATGTTTAAACCACAAGCCGACAGACCTGCCGATGAACACGCCTTCCATTTCCACGCCCCCTTCCCGCCTTGGTCCGGGCCTGATCCTGCTGTGGGCCGGCCTGACGCTTGGCGTCGCCTTCCTCGCGACCCCCGCCAAGTTCCTCGCGCCCTCTCTGAGCCTGCCCGTGGCGCTGGAGGTCGGGCGACAAACCTTCCACCTCTACAATCGTGTGGAGATCGTCCTGCTGCTTGGCCTCGCCGGCTTCGGGGCGATCTGGGCGCCCCCGCGCGGCTGGTGGTTCGCCCTGGCGCTTCCCGCCATCGTCGTCCTGGCCCAGGCTCTGTGGCTCTTGCCGCTGCTCGACGCCCGCGTCGCGGCCATCATCGCTGGCGCCACGCCGCCGGCGTCGCCTCTGCACGTCATCTACATCGCCGCCGAGGGCCTCAAGACCCTCTGGCTGCTGGCCTTCGGCCTGGGCGGACTGTCGCTTCAGACCGCGGGATCGCCCTGGCTTGCCGCCGCCACCCGGCCGGACTTCACCCCGGCTCTAACGAAAGACTGACCATGTTCCATCTCCTGATGGCGCCTGCCAACGCGGTTTGCGACGCGCTCGGCGTCGTTGACGAGCACGAGCGCGGCATGATCCGCATGCTGGTCAACATGCTGCTCTGGACCACCCTGGGCGCCGTGGTCTTCATGGTGGCCTGGGTGCTGGTGGTCTGATCTCCGCGGCGACGCAAGGCGTCACCTTCATCACCCGCCAGGGCGAGGCCTTTCACCTCCCGCTGCGCCCGGGATGGTCGCTGATGAGCCTGGCGCGGCGGGGCGAGGTCCCCGGCATTGACGGCGTCTGCGGCGGCAACTGCTGCTGCGTCACCTGCCACGTCCATGTCGATCCAGATTGGCGCGTCCGCGCGGGCGAACCCTCGGCCCTGGAGGAGTCGATGCTGGACTTCGCCAGCGACGTCGATGCCGGCTCCCGCCTGGCCTGCCAGATCAGGCTCACCGAGGGCTTGGCCGGCCTCGTGGTCCGCCTGCCGGCGCAACAGCTGATCCTCGGCCTCTGAGCGTCAGGCCTGGGGCGAGGTTGTCGCCCACTCCGCTATCGTTCTCGCCGATACCACCCCCGCGCCGGGCCAGGGCGCGATGGCGAAGGCTGCGCGCGCCATGGGGCCGTCTCTAGCCCCCAGGCTGCACGGCCAGCGCCGCGCCATCCAGCGCGGCTTCGATGGCGAGCAGCAATTTGGACGGATCAACCGGCTTGGCGACGAGCCCATCCATGCCGGCCTGCAGGTAGGCGTTCAGGTGGTGGGCCATCACGTTGGCTGTCAGGGCGAGGACGGGGGTGCGTGCCCCCCCCTGGCGAGCCTCTTCCTGGCGAATGGCCCGGGTCGCGGTCAGGCCGTCCATCACCGGCATCTGAGCGTCCATGAGGATCAGGTCCCAATCGGACTCCCGCCAAGCGTTCACAGCTTCCTGGCCGTCATTGACCACGACGGGGTTGAGACCGGCCTGCTGCAGGATGGTTAGGATGACGATCTGGTTCACGGGATTGTCCTCGGCGACAAGGATGCGGAGCGCCCCAGGGTCGCCGAACTCGGCTTCCTCGACCTCGGCCACCGCGAGCGTGGATCGCGCGCCCTCCAACCGGGCCAGCGGGAGCTTGACGGTAAAGGTCGAGCCGATCCCCTCCTGGCTCTCGACACTGACATCGCCGCCCATCAGACGGGCGAGTTCGCGAGAGATCGCCAAGCCAAGGCCTGTGCCCCCAAACCTTCGGGTGATCGAGGGGTCGGCCTGGGTGAATTTCTGAAACAGATCACCGATCTTGTCGGCCGAAATTCCGATGCCGGTGTCGCGGACGGCGAACCGCAACTCGCCCTCGGGCCGCGACACCTTCAAGGCTATCTCGCCCTGAGAGGTGAACTTCAGGGCGTTGGAGACAAGATTGTTGACGATCTGCCGAACGCGCGTCGGGTCTCCACGGAAGATCCCTTCCGCCTCTGGCGCGATCTCCAGGGTGACGGTGACGTCCTTTTCCGCGGCCATGAGCGAGAGGGTGGCGAGCGATGAGCGCGCGACCTCGGCCAGGTCGACCTCTCCTTCCTCGATCGTCAACTTCCCGGCCTCGATCTTGGAGACGTCCAGCAGGTCGTTGAGCAGGCCGTGCAGCATCTCGCCCGACTGCAGGATGACCTCCACCTGACCCTGTTGTCGGTCGGTCAGGCCCTCCTTCGCCAGCACCCGTCCCATGCCCAGAATTCCGTTGAGCGGCGTGCGGCTGGGCGCCACCTACCCCAGGCCGATCGTCGATCATGCCT
>CAZXVO010000160.1:0-551 GCA_964643835.1 uncultured Phenylobacterium sp.
GGGTTTTGTCGGCCTTCAACCCATCGATCATTTCGAATGCGATGCGCACGCCGCAGATCCGCCAAAGGCGGGAGGTGACGTTCTGAAACACCGCCTTGTTGCGGGTTTCGATCTCACCACCGCGCGCGCCAATGGCGAAACCAATCTTGTATTCCGTGCCTGTAGGTATGCCGTTGACCGAGTGGCGCGTCGCGCCCCAACGCACGCGATCAATTTCGGCAAGGGGATAAACGGCGTCGTTCCAGAACAGGTGATGATCATCGATCGTCAGCGCTGTACGCAGGAGCCCGATCTTGGCGGAGAAGGGGGGCTCGGAGGGGCCAGAGTTCGCGGCGCTAGTCCGGATATCCTCAAGCGCGAGGGCGTCACGTTCAAAGGTGTCCCTGAGTTCGCTCACCTCCCCGAAATGCGCCGCCAGAATGCTGGTGATGTCCGCTGCGGCCTGGTGAAGACCGTGGTCGTTATTGAGCTCCAGCGAGACCGACCGAATGTCGCGGGCCAGATCTCTCGACAGGGCGTGGCCGTCTCCGAGCTCCTGGCGAAGCAACTGG
>CAZXVO010000160.1:561-2286 GCA_964643835.1 uncultured Phenylobacterium sp.
AGTTCACCGAGGCGACTGGTCGCGGGAGCAATGTGAGCGTGACCCTTGGAGGCGTTTGCTCGGATGGCTTCGCCAAGGCTTCGGATCGTCGCCGCTTCGGCCTCAAGGAAGCTCAAGGCCCGAGCCTCATAGGCTGCGACAATGTTCTGAAGCAAGTCCGACCGAGCCACCAGGTCTACGGCTGTCGCTGCCTCGACAAGCTTGGCGAGACCGTCGACCATCTCCGCGGTCGTTGCCTTGTCGAGATAACGGATGCTGATCGCGACATACGCATCCAGTCGACGCTCCAGCGCCTCGCGAACGTCATCCGAGGACCGCACAAGCGGGATCCGGCCGACCGCGCGGTCTTCATTGATCGTGACAAGGGTCGCCTCTGGATCAAACAGATCCACGGCTTCGAGGATCGCGAGCAGACTGTCCGAAATCTCCTCGGCATCGGGGTGAGCCGTCGTTGTGAGGCCTGTGGCGAGCAGGTTCGCGCGTGCGATGGCGGGCATGCCATTCGTCGCTCCGCTGGAGCGCCCGTCTTGCAAGTCTTCGACAAGTTGCCGGGCGCGCGCTGGAGCGAGGCCTGGGAGCCAAGCCAACTCAGCATCCAGGCGCGCTCTGGGATTGGTCAGCGTCAATCGGGCGCGTTCGGCGCGCGCGTGGTCGGCCGCAAGAAGAGGGTCTTGGGCTGCTTCCACAATCCGACTGAAGTCGTCCCTCACCGAGACGCCCAAGACCCAAAAGTCGCTGTCGAAAAGGGAGCCGCTGGTCGGCTCAAGATCAATAGCGCTCATTGGGGCGCGAGGTCGCTATAGGGGTTGACGGGGTCTGCAGGGGGGGCTGGTGAGGCGCTGGCAGATCGCGCACGTTCATGGCCTTGCGCGACGATTTCGGCTCTATGCTCGTCGACATAGGATTGAGCCGCCGACCTGTCGGTGGGCATATACCGATACTGGCCACAGCGGCTGTTGTAGTCATCGACTTCGCCGTTGAAGATGCTAACCGCCGACGCGTTGTAGGTGTCGATCTCTCCGTCCTCGGTCTCAAGTCGCAACTTTTCAGCGAGGCAGTAAGCGATTTGGTTCGCGGTTAGTTCCAGGTCCGTGCCAATAGGTGGCGCCGCTTCCGCAACGCTAGGACTGCTTGTTGAAGCCGGCATGGGGTCGTCAAGCGCCGCGGGCGGAGACAGCGTCGGCGCAATACCGGCCTCCTCCGTCAACGTCGGTTCCTCCTTGGGAACGCTGAAGAAGTTCGAATTTGAAGCCACGGCGATGACGCCGAGCACCAGAACTACAATTGCGACCTGGAAGATCAGCCAACCATGGGAGGACCCAGCGGCATTCTCCGGCCCCACCGCAGCTGCAGCAACAGAGGTGACGGGGGGTGTAGCTGGCGGTGGTTTGTCCAAGTCCGACAAGGCGCTGGAGATATCGCTCAGCCACGCCTGTAGACCCGCAAAGCCGATCTCCTTGTCTGCCATTCTAGCCACCCAGCACGATATTCACCTGCATCGCCAGGTCTGCGTCACTGCCTAGGCTGGCCCGGCAATCATCAAGGGCAAATAGAACTCGCCTGAGCGCCGCCATGTCCTTGGTTTCCAGAGCTCGCGCGCCTTGCTCGACAAGCAGCCTGTGTTGCTGACGGTCGGGAAACAGGTGCGGCGACTGAGCGAGGTGTTCAAAGCGACCGACCAGGAAATCGTCCTGTCGCCAGAGAATGACGAAGATCCTGCCCCGC
>CAZXVO010000160.1:2296-4827 GCA_964643835.1 uncultured Phenylobacterium sp.
GGGCTTCGAAGCGTGGGCCGGGCTTTGAAATAACCGCTTCCGCCGCGCGCGCTGCCGCATCGAACGCCTCGGCCTCTCCCGGTTGCGCCAGTTTGCGGAGGTCCCCGTTGAAGAGGCTGCAGACCTCTTCAAGATCCACTTCACGAATTGCCTGCAGGTGCTTTGTCCTTGCAGCAGCAAGTAATTGCTTGGCTTCCTGGATATCCTCCGACGCCTGCTTGGCGCGCTCGGCGTCGTTCGCTGAGGCGTATTTCTCGGCGCGCGCAATGCGCCGCGTCACGGGCTCAAGATCCTTGTCGGGCACATGGCCAGCAAGCTGCTGGACGCGCCGTTCCACCTCGCGGGCTTCGTCTAAAAGGAGCTGTTCGGCGTGATCGAAGTCTATCTGCCCTTCTATCCGGGAATAGAAGTTTCGGCCGGAATTGAAGCTGCTGCCTACAGATGGCACCTGCACTTGCAGAACCACATTTCCGGAATCCGTCACCTCATACTCGCAACGCAGCTCCGCTCCGATGACGATTGGCCTGTCTTCAAGGTCATCGCCTCGCACCGAGAACACTCCGACCAGCCGATTGTCCGTGACGGGATCGGCGATCTCACCTTCTCGGATGCGGAAATTCAGGGCTGTTCCTTCGTCGCCCGGCTTGAGGGTCATGCCGGCGCGGTAGATGCGAACGCCCTTCTTCGGGAGGAGCTCTCCCTGCTTGACCAAGTGATCAAGGACGACGGTCCCATCAACTCGGTCCTGCACCTCTACGCCTATGGAATGGGAGGCGGGGATCCCTTCGATCGTGGCCGCGGTACGGGTGAGAACCAACTTTGGGTCAGGGAGCGGATGGGGCTTACCGGACGCATCGAATAGCGAGGCGTGGAAGACGTTATCGCCCATGCGAGCCAGCGGAACCTCGACAGACGCCCCACGCTGAAGAGGAAGCCTGCCGGATGACCAACCGGTATCGAGCGCATCAATCTGGAACTCCGCACCAGGTTGAGCATCTGCAGCTATATCTACGGAGATCCTTGCAGTGTCTGCCGGGGTCCTGGCGACGAAATGGAAGGTTGCGGATAGTTCCGCAGACGTAACCTGACCCCGCGTGGCCTTCCGGCCCCTCGTCGAACTGGGCCAGTCGAGACTTTCAGCGAAGACAGCCGCCCCCTCAGCGACGGCCGTCATTGGGTTCACCTCGGTTGAGGTTGCGATCCCCAACTCAAAGGCGACCCGTTCCCTGAGGGGCTCGTACTGCGTAGGCCCTCCCACGAACACAACACGTTCCACGTCCGCAGAATCCAGTCCTGCTTTGCCGAGGGCGTCTCTCGCCGCTTCAACTGACGAGCGCAGTTGTTCCTCAATGAGGCGGTCGAATGTGGCTCTGTCCAGCGGGACGTCCAGGTACAGGTCGGCGCCATCAGCATCGCGGCAGTTCAACTCCGTTTCGGAGAGCGCGATGACGGTTGAGGCACGCTGCGAAAGCTCAATCTTGGCGCGCTCCGCTGCGTATGCGCACAGACGGGCCATGCGCTTCTGGTCCCTCTCTCCGATCGCGGTGGTGAGATTGAAGTTCGCATGCAGCCAAGGCTGAACCACGCTATCGACCAGCATGCGGTCGAAGTCCCGGCCGCCGCACATCGGGATGCCGCCGAGGGCGAGGAGCGAAACCCGGCCGCCAATGCTCTGCGCCACCGCAATATCGAGCGTGCCGCCACCCAGGTCATAAATGAGAAAGACGCCATCCGCCCGCCGCTTTCGCATCACCGACATCACGGCGGCGACCGGCTCCTGCATGAGCGCGACGCGGCCGATGCCAGCCTGCTCTGTGGCTGAGAGCGTGGCGTCCTTCTGCATCTGATTGAAGGCGGCCGGTACGGTGATGACTGTGCCGACATCCTCACCATGGAAGGGCTCAGGCAGATATCCAAAGAGCGTTCGCAGGATCTCGGCGGAGCAGTCCTCGGGCGTGAGCGGCGATCCATGGTTGGGCAGGTTGATCTTTGTGCCGGTGCCCATCAGGCGCTTGAAAAGAATCGCCGCGTTATCCGGATCTAGGGCCGCATTGGCGTAAGCACGCGCCCCAACAAAGCGGTTGCCACGACGATCAAAATAGATAGCCGAAGGCGTGACGTCGTGTTGCTCGGGGCTCTTGAAGAGGCGGACGTCGGATCCATCATAGGTGGCGACCGCACTATTGGTAACAACGCCGTACTTCAGCACACCGGAAGTTCCCACCACGATAGGCTCGATCATCTGATCAATGGCAAGACTGTCGGATGGTGAGAAATCATCTGCATTCAACGCAGTGACCGGCATTCCGGGGTCGAAGACCTGACCCTCAACATCCACGATGCGGATGCCGACACCCTCAAGTTCTTCGAAGAGCTTTCGATCAGTGAAGCGGAGCTGATTGTTCAGACGCGCGCCGTCTTGCGGGGCCAGCTTCTCAATTGCGCGGCGAGCCAAGCGTGAGAGCCGCCAAGCATGGCCAGCCACGCCCGCGAGCAGATCGTCTATCCGCGCGTCCCCAGCGTCCAGCGAT
>CAZXVO010000160.1:5022-6515 GCA_964643835.1 uncultured Phenylobacterium sp.
GCTGGGACAACGCCCCAATGGAGAGCTTCTCCCACATCCTCAGGACCGAGCGGGTCCACCACCGGGTCTACGCCAACCGCGACCAGGCCCGGCGCGATCTGTTCCAGTACATCGAGGGCTTCTACAATCCCCGTCGCCTGCACTCGGCCCTGAGCTATATCAGTCCAGCCGACACCGAACGCAGAGCGGCTTAACCCCGCCCACTAGTTCGGGGGAAGATCACTCGGTCTCAGTCACCCAGAGCGCGATCTCTGCCTAATGTTATCGGCGATCGTGTGGGCGGCTCCCTTCAGTCCCATAAGGGCCCCCGCCTGGCCTAGGTCCAGGTCCGGCTGGTTCGCAGATTTGCGAGGTGCAAAGTCCTCGGCGACCTGCGCGCAGGCGAGACGCTCAAGGAGCATCGCCCTTTTGATCGCAGCAAGGACCGCATCGTAGACCCCTGGCAACTCGCTTACTTCCGTCAGCGTGGCGATCAGCTCGGCGGCGATGGCGTCGGCCAGGTCGTCAGCATCACGCGCCGACGCCAGTTCCAATTCGATCGACTCCAAAATCCGAGACTTCAGCCCAGACAGCTCGCCGTACCGTGCCCGCAGTTCTTGGTATGCCTTCTTCGGCACCTTCGATCCGGATGGGTAGCCGTGCCTTGCATTCCCATCGGTATCCCAAGCAAGAGCCTCGCCGCTTTTGTCGAAGAGGTGCCAGTCGCCCTTCAGTTTGGCGCCGACGCCCGTGCTTGCCGTTCTGGGCGGGTCGTAGCGGACCGAGTACTGCCCAATCAGATGAACTTTTTTGTTCCCGATCGCCTCAACGAGCAGGGAGAGGCCCTCCACATCGGGGCGCAAGGACCAAATCGAGACCACACCGATTTCGGTGCTCGTCGCCACGCGGGCCGGCCCTTCGATTCGCTCGATTATGACATCGTCGTCGTGCCCTATGAATTCCTTGAACGACTTCATCTGCTCCTCGCTACTAGGCTCTTCACTCAATTGGGAAGAGCCATAGGACACCGCACTCATCTCGAAGAGGCCGACAGCGTGTTTTCTAGCTGGCCCTTTCGCGCAGGTAACGCCCGATGTCTGGTGCGATCCGGTCCTGATCGATGCCGTCAGAGATCGAATGCGCGAGCCAGCCGAGAGATAGCCACGTCAGGCGGTAACTTCACGTCGAAGTCGGCGGGCTTGAAGCTATCGTCCTTGGCAACAGCGTCCAGGAACGCGCTCATGTCGGCCTTGATAGCGTCAGGCACGGAGTAGGAAGCATCCTCCGGCAACAGCTGCAGCACGCGAAAGACGTCGTTGCGGTGCTTCTTGACCTTCTTGCTGTCGATGTTCTCGCCTGCAGCCTTTCGGGACGACAGGTCCAGATAGGCGCGCGCCTTGAATGGAATCATGCCCGCTTCGCTCAGAAGCGGCAGACCGTCGATCTGGCGGGCATTGGCCTGCAGATAGTCATAGTAGCCGCTATCGAGCAGGATGGCGGACAGGCTGGCGGCC
>CAZXVO010000160.1:6525-9617 GCA_964643835.1 uncultured Phenylobacterium sp.
CTTCCCTGCGCCAACTCGAACCCTTCCGGCGCCCTTGAGAAGAGTTCGATCATTTGCGGATAGTCGGGCATCGTCGGGTTTTCAAAGCGATAGAGCTTACCGCCCTCGGCCTTTTCCCGGCGCTCATAGCCGCCCGCCTCAATGAAGCCCCAGAAGGCCTCGGCGAAGCTGGCGTCCAGCAATTCGACGAGTAGGACGACGTCGAAATCGTTCGTGAGGCGGAAGCGGAGACCGGCCTCGTCCATCAGCTGTTCACAGGCGACTCCGCCGACCAGTACATACCGGTCGGCGTATTTGGCGAAGTGGCTGCGCCAGCGGTCCAAGCCTACGACCATGCCATGCCCTCAAGCAGTTGTTCGGCGGCTTGAGCCACCCGTTCGTCAGGATGGTCTCGACTGCTGAGATAAAGGGAAAGCCGGTCGACGACTAAGTCGGAGGTCAAAGCCGCAGGATCATAGCTCCAAGTTTCGATCTCGTCGGCGGCAGGATCGCCAGCTTCGCGGACGATCAGCCCATGATCACGGACAAGCTGGTGCCAATTCGCCGACGCCACGGCAAGCCGCTGGACCCGGGGTCGGGCCAGGAGTGTGTAGCGCGCGAGCGCGCTTTCTCCAGCCAGCCTGCCAGGAAAGTGCTCGGGATAGGGAATGCCAACGGTCCGCACTTTGCGGACCGGGGATTGCAGTCGGGGCGCGGCCGCATCCCACAGCTCTTTTCCGTGCCCGAGGAACTTAAGTCCCCTCTGCTTGCCGAGGCGCAGCGCCTCGGCCACGCCAGCCGCCTGGAGTTCGTCGAAGGCGCGGCTCATGCTCATGGTTGCAACGCCATAGCGGCTGGCCAATGCTGTTGCACTAGGTGCGTCGGTTTCGCCTCGAAGCAAGGCGCCTATGATGACGAGCTGGCTGGTTGGGGAGAATTTCTCCACCTCGTGGATCGGCGCCCGGGGTGCGCGTTCGCGGAATTCGAGCAGTGCTTCAGGCACGTAGAGCTGGGCACCTGGCACCATAAAGGCCACCCGGCGCTTCACGAGGCCCTGACGGCGGGACGCGGACAGAGTGTCGAACACCAGCACCACTACCATGGTGGTCGAACGGTCCCGGACTGCCTGTACATGTCGGGCCATTTCGTCGGCGGAGGCCTTCGAATCCGTCCGCAACGCCATCAGCACGCAGGTGCGGTCGAGTATCTCGGCGCGCCATACGGCATATTGATCAGCGATGAAGTAGGGCAACCCTGCCGGAGCTTGGGGCGTGATATGGGTAGCCGCATCGAAGCTGTCGCGGAGATAGGCTTCTCCGCGAGACGCCTTTCCCACGCGTTTCGCCACATCCGTAACATCGCGTGGCGAACTTAACATCGCTAGTGTTATCTTCAAGCGTGCTGTTATTGAAGGGTAGGCGTCAGACTCCTAACCGCCCTCAAGGGCGCTCAAGTCGGAGGCCCCATGGGCGAGGCAAAGGCCAAACTGAAGGAGTTACGAGCACGCATGCTCGTCGAGCTGGAGCGTTGGATGGTGCCGACCTCACCAGACGAGGAGAGGCTCAACGACGTCATTCGGGCTCTGACCTTCTACAAGATACAACGGGTACCGGGTGAAAGGTTGGCTTACATGCGGATGGAGCCGCAGCAATGCCACCTAAATGCCTCGGCTTATGTCCGGCTGGATCCGACAGGCGAAAGCCAGCATGTGTCCGGCTGGTGGAAACGCGGCGGCATCTTCTTCTTCCACTCCGTCATCCTGACGCACACCAAGCTTTTCTGCGTCACGCCCCACTACGACCCTTCGCCACTGGAGTTCGCGCCAGACCTCGATATCAGGCCAACGGCGTCATGAACGCTAGGCGAGAGGGCATGAAGGTGCCGTTCCTCGTTCGGGACTTCCCGGCCAAGGTGATCGCCGAAGCCACGGCGGCTCGGGATGCGCTCTTGAGCGGCACCGATCCCCGGTTGATTCGGCTCCCGCTCTAAACGCGGCAGCCTGATCCGGGGAGAGCTTCCCCCTATTTCATCTCCGCGCGGACAGGCATGCTGGAGTGAGACTAAGACTCAGCGGCGCTGCTCCATGGCACTCCTTCATATTCCGATTGCCGATATCGATGACGCTCACCTGCAGCGGTTGCCTGCCACGGCTGACACCGGGCAGCGCTAGCTCTTCACTTAATCAGGCCGCGCTTATCAATCGCGCGGCCTGATTAAGTGAAGAGCTAGCGCAAGTAGTGTCCCAGCGTGTTTCTCACTATTATTTTTCACCCCCCCGCGGCTTCCGCCCCTACTCTTCCTACTCCTCCTACATCTACTACCCCACCACCTCCGCCGCCCCGACTACTACTAACCCTCCTATATCTGCAGCCTCTACTGCTGCCCCTGCCGCCCCTTCCTGGATGGGGCTCCAGGGCTCCAGCGCGTCAATTTAATTCGGCTTCCACTGAAGCTTGAGGATGACCCTCCTCACCCCCACCGTCCGACGACAACTCTTAGCCAATGGCGAGGCGCAAGCCGCGGTTCGCGGTGGTCCCGATGAATTGGACCTCCACCCGGTCGTGAAGCTCTTCACCCCCGACGCTGGCGCAACCTGGCTGCTCACCGAGCTCGACCCTGATGACCCGGACCTGGCTTTTGGCCTCTGCGACCTGGGCCTGGGCTGCCCCGAGCTCGGCCATGTCAGCCTAGGTGAGCTCGCCCGGTTGCGGGGCAGGATGGGGCTTCCTGTCGAGCGCGACCTGCATTGGAAGGCTACGGCGCCCCTCTCCGTCTACGCGGCCCGCGCCCGCAAGCTCGGCTACATCCAGGCCTAACCCCCTTGTCGGCGGCTAAGGCCCCCGCGCCCTAGGTCCGCCCTCACCCCCTTCCTGCGGACCGCAGAACAACGGCAACAACCATCCAGGCCGCGGCTAGAGCACCTCCATGATTGAACCCCTGCCGCCGCGGCTCCGCGCTCGGCTCAATGCGAACTACCTCCTCCAGATGACCCTTGGGCGGTTCGATCACCTGGTCGACCTCTACCCCTTCGTCAGGATCTCCCTGACCGGGGCGCCGGGCTTCTGGCTCCTCTCAGAGGCTGATCCAGGGGACCCGGACTTCTTCTTCGGCCT
>CAZXVO010000161.1:0-9474 GCA_964643835.1 uncultured Phenylobacterium sp.
TTAGGCGCGAAATGTCTGTAGCCGGATAGAGATGTCACGTATCAGACCCCGGCTTGCTGACACACCCGTTGGCACGCCGCAGTTAGCTGCGCCGGCATGATGGGCTTGGTGACCACGGGAAATTGCGACTGCCCGTTCAGCATGTCCGAATTCGCGGTCACGAACACCACGGGAATGTCAGCCATCTCAGCCAGGATTGCGTCAACCGCCTCAAGGCCGGTGCCATCGAGGATCCGCAGGTCCGCGGTGATCAGGTCGGGGCGATGGTCTTTCGCGCACTGCAGAGCCTGACGCGGCGATGTCGCCCAATCAAAGCTCTCAAAGCCCTGGTCACTGAGAAGCGCCTCGATCTCGATTGAGATCAGAGCCTCGTCCTCGATGATCAGTACATGACGTCCGAGCGCCCAGCCCACGGCGTTATCCCCCTGGCCCCTTTAGCTTGCGCCTAGAAGGATGAATCAATTGTGGAATCTCCGCCAGCGACTTCGTAGCCGCGATCACCAAGAAGCGGCGCGACGTATCAAATTGCCCGGTTTCCAGTTGCGGGAGGTCTGAGGCCCAAGCGCGCGTCACTGGCCCGACTTAGGTAAATCCTCAGCCGCCAAGAAGTCTGCTAGCGTTACGCCCATGGCCTCTGCGAGCCGCGCCAGAATGGCGACCGTCGGACTGCTGGTCCCACGCTCGATCCGCCCCAAGTGCCGCATGGCCAGGCCAGCCTCCCCGGCAAGGTCCTCCTGGGTCAACTTGCGCGCCAACCTGAGACGCCGCACGTTGCGCCCGACGACCCTATTCCAATTCATGCACGATGGATTTAACGGTGCGTCGACAACTTCTAGGACATATATGTCCTATCAGTGGGATGGCGGTTGGATTTGGCCCCCGAGAAGAGGTTTCACATGGGCTCGGAGCCAGCTCAGGTCGATATCCACGTCGGCAATCGCCTTCGGCTGAGGCGTCGGCAGCTCGGCATGAGCCAGGAACGCTTGGCCTGCGGTCTTGGCCTGACCTTCCAGCAAGTCCAAAAATACGAACGTGGGGCGAACCGCATCAGCGCTTCAAAACTCTATGAGGCCGCCCGATGTCTGGGGGTGCCGGTCAGTCATTTCTTCGAAGGTCTGAGGGATCCGGCGACGCCCGATGGCGACGCCTATGCGAAGGCCTGGAGCGGCGTGGTCGAGGAGCTTCTCGCGGAACCCAACGGCAAGGCGCTGGCGGAGGCCTTCCTGAGCATCCGAAGGCGAAGCGTCCGAAAAGGTCTCGCCGACCTGGCCAGGGAAATCGCCGCCAATGATGACCCGTCGCCCAATCCCAAGGGCCGGTCAAAGCCTGAGTGAGCAAGTGAAGTTTCGTCGCAGAGACCTACTCTAAGCGATGCCCCTCGCTGGCCTCGGCGGCGTGATGGCCTGCATCCTCACGGACGCCTCCGCATGGATGCCGTTTTGGGTCGTGGGTTCCGGCTTGGCCATAGCCGCCTACTTGGCGATCGAGCGCTACCGACCGCGTGCGTAGCGGCGCCGATCGCGCTATTTGCTGCCGCAGGACCCGACCGTCCAGGCCTTCATCGGCACGCAGGTCTACCTCGACCACAAGGCCAAGCGCTTCCCTAAGGCCGACAACCCCGTTATCGCCGAGAACGAAGCCGTCGTCCTGAGCGCCCCCGGCGTCCGCCAGACACTCCAGAAGGCCTATGCCAGCGCCCCGTCAGACACCCTGGCGTTCAGCGCCCCGGAGCCGGACGCCCGGTCCGCCTATTTCGTCTGCGCCCAGAAATAACACCCCGTTGGTCTCAAGAGCGCGCTGGACCGCATCGACATTGGCCGCCGAACTACGGCCAGGGCCCAGCTCGCTTTCCATGCGCCGAATTGTTTGGAGGGATAGTCCCGCGGCGTGCGCGAGTTCGGCGCCATTCCAGCCCAGAAGCGCGCGCGCCGCACGGATTTGCGAGGCCGTCACCATCTTGGAGCACTTTTAACGTCACGCATGGTATTTTTAGATTGATCTTTCGGAGTGATCCTCGATACTAAAAGACTAACACAGCCGGAGAAGCTTGGTCATGGGCTCGCGTCGAGAGACCGGGGGCGAGAGCCTGCGCCTGCCTCGAATGTCCCGAAGAGCCGTCCTTGGCGGGACCTCAGTCGCCGCCTTGGCCCCACAGTCCGCCTTAGCAGCGCCAACCACGCCAACTGTACCCGACGACGCCACGCGGCAGTGCGCCCGCTGGCTGCATCTGAACGGGCGTATCGAACGTCTTCAAGATCGCTGGGCGAAACTTGAAGCCTGGCTGGCCCGGGAACACGGCTGGCTCACGCTCAGCCCGGCCGAGCAGCAGGCGCTGCCCTGGTCGCGAGAACTGCACGACATCGACGGTTGCCTCGATCTTCTATTCGAACAGCGTGAAGCGCTCCTAGACAGCCTTCCGACCCGTTCCGCGAACCTCCCCTCGGTCGTCGCCAGATTGGCCGTGGTGGAGCGGTTGATCTGGAGCCACGACCAACCCGAGGCCTACGCCTTGATCACCGGCTGCCTTCAGGATCTCAAGGCTTTGTCCCCGCAAGCCTGACACGCCGTAGGCCGCGCGAGTCGCAGCGCCTAAGCGGCCCACAACTCGTAGCCGCCCTCCCCCAGCCCGTCACCCGCACGATGTCTGAGACTCTACGGCCGCCAGGGGTGCGGGAAATGTGGATGACGAGATCAATGGCCTGGCCGATGGCGCGGTGCGGGATACGCTGGGTCACCTCCCCGATCAGATCTTCAAGGCGGCTGAGGCCTCCGCCGCGCCGTTGGCGTGCAGCGTGGGGAGGCCGCCGGGGTGTCCGGTGTTCCAGGCCTTCAGCGGGATCACGCTCGCGCTGATGGGCATGGGCCACGCAGTCGCGCGTAATCCCACGGGGCGGCGTCGTTCGACGTCCCGATGGGGAATGGACGGCCTGACGGGCGGAAAATGGTCTCATGGCGCGCATTCTTATCGCCATTCTTGCCCTTCTGGCCCTCGCGGCCAGCCCGATCACCGCTTCGGCGGCGCCGATGGCCTGCGGCATGGATAGCCCCCAGGGCGCCACGTCCAGCATGGCGTCGATGGATCCGTCCGCCGATCGGCACGTCGCGCCCGTCAAGTCCGATCCGTGTTGCGACAAGGTGTTAAACGGCTGCGCCAAGACCTGTTCGATGACCTGCACGAGCGGCCTGGCTGTTCTAGTGGCGCTGTCGAGCATCGCGGTATTCCAAACCGCCATGACGCTCGACCCGCCGAAAAGTTCGGCTTGGCGTTCCCACGTGCTCATTGGGCCTGAACGACCTCCGAAATCGCTGGCCTGAAGCCGACGGCGGCCGCCGTCGGTTCCGCCGCGCCGCTGGTGGTGCGGTCGCGCGCCTGGACTGTCAGGCGTGAGACCTGGTTCCGCCCCGGCGTCGTCCCGCCAAGACGGCCCGACCGTCTGGCGAAACCATAGATTTCGGGGAAACCCCCATGATCACTCGCTTAATCCTCACCGCCCTGACGCTCAGCCTGCCGCTGGCGATCGGGGCCTGCGCCGCCTCAGGAATGGACGGGGCGTCCGCCTACCGCATCGGGCCGCCGCCCTCGAACGCCAAGGACGTCTTCCGCACCGTGGTCAGGACGCCGCTTGCGGCAGACGCCGCCGCGGTCGAGCAAGAGCGTCCTCGCTGACGGCCAGCGGCATGGCGCCCGCCAAGGGCGCCATGCCGGGGTCGGCGCCTTCGTGCAAGGCTCCCTTAACGCCGTGCCGGCTACCTTACCGAAACGAAACTTGCCCAAGCTCGGAGCCTGGCCTAGGTCTGTCGTCTCATGTGGAACCTGATCCGCAGTCTCTTCGTGGTGCTCGCCCTGACGGGCTTTATCGGCCAGACGTCGGCGCGCGCCATGCCGATGACCATGACTGCTATGACGGACGTCGTCTCGGCCGCTGCTCAGACTGCGCCAGCCATGATGAACTGCGCCGACATGCCGGGCATGGCCAAGGCGCCAGCCGCCAAGGCGCCGATCCAGGCGCCCTGCACGGGCATGACGGCCGACTGCATCGGCAAGATGGGCTGCGCGACGGTGGCGACGCCGCCCCCGGCTTCGATCGGCGTGTTCGGCCCCGCGGCCTATGAGAGTGTGACCTTCGCCAGCATCGACCAGATGCGCGAGGGCGTCACCGCGCCCCGCCTCTACCACCCTCCCAGACCGCTGGCCTGACCGCAGGCGTCAGCGTCGGCGTGGGCTCGCCTTGAGCGCCCGCCGACGTGTGCATGACGCCGTCAGCCCAGAATTGCCCGTCCGAAATCTTCACGGCGGGCGCTCAAATCGGAATGGAGGATGGTCCCATGACCTCCCGCAATCTCATCGCGATCGGCGCCGCGGCGCTGGCTCTCGGCCTCTCGGCGACGGCCTTCGCGGCCCAGTCGGAGCCCCAAGGCGACTTCACCTATCGCACCTCGCCGCCGTCTTCGAACCCGCACGATGTCTTCCGCACCTTGATCAAGGTGCCGAGGACGCCGGAGGCTGCCGCACGCATGCGCATGGCCAACTGCGACTGCCCGATGATGAAGGGCGACGCGGCCATGCGCGACATGTGCATGACCACGATGGGCGTTCCCACCACGTCGCCGAAGGGCTAGCCGCTTCCAAACCCTGCGCCTGACTTATCCCCGGGCGCGGGGACGGAGGGGCGTCGGCGGCTCACGACGTCGCCGACGCTTCCGGCTCGCCCCTCGGTTCCGAGCAGCTTTCCAGCGGGAAACCATGATGCGCCTTATTCTTCCACTGATGTGGGCGACGCTGTCCGCCGGCGCCGCCCAGGCCGCGCCGCTGACCTTCGACGCAGCGCTCAAGCTCGCCGACCAGACCGCGCCCAGCCTCGAGGCCAAGGGCGCTGACATCACGGCGGCCAGATCGTCTGCGATCGCCGCGGGCCGGCTGCCCGATCCGAAGCTCGCGGTCGGCCTCGGCAACTTCCCGATCTCGGGTCCGCCGGCCGGAACCTTCGGCCGCGACAGCATGACCATGGCTACCGTCGGCGTGACCCAGGACGTGCCCAGCGGCGCCAAGCGCGCGGCCGCCCGTGAACGGGCCGCCGCCGATATCGGCGTCGCCGAAAACGCCCTGGCGGCGGAGGCCCGCAACGTCCGTCTGAACACGGCCCTGGCCTGGATCGATCTCTACTATGCGAAGAGGCGACTAGCTGCGCTGGACGAGGTCGACCGCGCGCTCGCGCCGCTGCGGACCAGCGCCCCGTCGCAGCTGGCCTCAGGCTCGGCGCGCCCGAGCCAGGCCCTGGAGCCCGAACAACTGACCGCCGCGCTGGGCGACCGGCGCGCCGACCTGGTCGCCGCCGTCAGCAAGGCCCGCGCCGAGCTGATCCGCTGGACCGGCGATCCGACCGCAGACGTCACCGGCGACCTGCCCCGCTACAGCATTGATCCCACCCGCCTGCGCGCCGGCCTCGACGCCCATCCGTCGCTCCAGGCCTATGACGCCATGGGCCGCCAGGCCGACGCCGACGTGGCGCTGGCCAAGGCCGGTAAGCGTCCCGACTGGAGCTGGGACGTGACCTACCAGCGTCGCGATCCGATGTACGGTGACATGATCTCGGTCGGCGCGGCGATCAGCCTGCCGCTGTTCGGCCGCACCCGGCAGGATCCCGCGATCGCCGCCCGCGCTTCGAGCGCCACCCGCGTGCGCTATGAACGCGAGGCGGCGCGGCGTGGCCTGGCCGCCTCGCTCGAGGCCGACCTCGCCGACCATACGATGCACCATGACCGGATGATGCGCGCGCGCCAGACGCTGGAGCCGCTCGCCGCTCGCCGCGCAGATCTGGAGACCGCCAGCTACGCCGCCGGCGCCGCCGGCCTGTCCGATGTGCTGGGCGCCTTTCTGGCCCTGGCCGAGACCAAGATCGATCTCCTCGACCGCGAAGCCGACGTCCAGCGCGACGCGGTCCGCATCGTCCTGACCTACGGAAGCGACGCCCCATGAACCGCGCTCAACTCGTCCTGTCGGCCGCCGTCATCGCCGTCCTGGCCGCGGCCGGCGGCTATGGTCTGGCGCAACTCGGAAGGCCGCCGGCGCCGACCGCCGCAGCCGCCGCGTCGAGCGACCGCAAGGTGCTCTACTGGTACGACCCGATGGTCCCGGCCCAGCACTTCGACAAGCCGGGCAAGTCGCCGTTCATGGATATGCAGCTCCAGCCACGCTACGCCGATGAAGGCCCGACCGGCGCGGGCGGCGTGCGGATCGATCCGGCCGCCGTCCAGAGCCTCGGCGTGCGCCTGGTTAGCGTCCAGCGTGGCGAGTTCGCCCAGAACCTCGACGCCACGGGTGTCCTCGACTTCAACCAGCGCGATGTCGCCATCGTCCAGGCCAAGGCCGCCGGGTTCGTGCAGCGGGTCTATGCCCGCGCGCCCGGCGACGTGGTCGCCGCCGGCGCGCCGATCGCCGATCTGCTCATACCCTCATGGGGCGGCGCCCAGGTGGAATATCTCGCCGTACGCCGCGCCGGAGACCCGGCGCTGGAGGCGGCGGCCCGGCAGCGGCTGATGCTGCTGGGCATGCCGCCGGGCCTGATCGACCAGGTCGCCCGGTCGAGCCGTCCGCGTAACGTCGTCACGGTCGCCACGCCGATGGGCGGGGTCATCCAGACGCTGGACGTGCGCCAGGGCATGACGGTGAGCATGGGTCAGACCCTGGCCCAGATCGCCGGCGTGGCGACCGTCTGGCTCAACGCCGCGGTCCCCGAGGCGCAGGCCGGGCAGGTCCGCGTCGGCCAGCCGGTCGGCGCCGAGCTCGCCGCCTTTCCGGGCGAAGCCTTCAATGGCCGCGTGACCGCGATCCTGCCGACCACCCAGGCCGATAGCCGCACCCTGACCGTGCGCGTCGAACTCGCCAACCCAGGCGGCCGGCTCAAGCCGGGCATGTTCGCCACCGTCCACGTGGGCGGCGCGGCGCGGCCGGCCCTGTTCATCCCGTCCGAGGCGGTGATCCGCACCGGCAAGCGGGTCCTGGTCATGGTCGCCGGCGAGGGCGGCCGCTTCCAGCCGGTCGAGGTCCAGCCGGGCCGCGAGGATGATGGACGGACGGAGATCCTCGCCGGCCTGAGCGAGGGCCAGAAGGTCGTCGCCTCCGGGCAGTTCCTGATCGACTCCGAAGCCAGTCTCGCCGGCATCCAGGCCAAGCCGCTCGGCGCTGCGTCCGCGCCTGCGACCAAGGCCGCGTCCACCCTCTACGAGAGCCGCGGCCGCATCGAGGCGCTGTCGGCCGGTTCGATCACGCTCAGCCACGCACCCGTGCCAGCCATCGGCTGGCCGGCCATGACCATGACCTTCAAGCTCGATCCACCCGCCCTGGCCAAGGACCTGAAGGTCGGCGACCAGGTGGCGTTCGGCTTCGAGCAGCGGCCGGACGGCCCCGTCGTGCGCCGCCTCGTCAAGGAGGCGGCCCGGTGATCGCCGCCCTGATCCGCTGGTCGGTCAAGAACCGCTTCTTCGTCATCATCGGCGCCCTGGCGCTGCTGGCCGCCGGCCTGGTCGCGTTGCGCTCCACGCCCGTCGACGCCCTCCCCGACCTCTCCGACGTGCAGGTGATCATCCGCACGCCCTATCCGGGCCAGGCGCCGCAGATCGTCGAGAACCAGGTCACCTATCCGCTGACCACCACCATGCTGTCGGTGCCGGGCGCCAAGACGGTGCGCGGCTATTCCTTCTTCGGCGACAGCTTCGTCTATGTGATCTTCGAGGACGGGACGGACCTCTACTGGGCCCGCTCGCGGGTGCTGGAATATCTCAATCAGGTCCAGAGCCGCCTGCCGGACACGGCCAAGCCGGCGCTGGGTCCAGACGCCACCGGGGTCGGCTGGGTCTATGAGTATGCCCTGGTCGACAAGACCGGCCGCCACGACCTGGCCCAGCTCCGGTCCCTACAGGACTGGTTCCTGCGCTATGAGCTGAAGAGCCTGCCGGGCGTGGCTGAGGTCGCCTCGATCGGCGGCATGGTCAAGCAATACCAGGTGGTGCTCGACCCGGTGAAACTCGCCGCCTACGGCGTCACCCACGCCCAGGTCTCAGACGCCATCCAACGCGCCAACAGCGAGACGGGCGGCTCGGTGTTGGAGTTGGCCGAGGCCGAGTACATGGTCCGCGCCTCGGGCTATCTGAAGACCCTCGACGACTTCCGCGCCATCCCGCTGAAGACGGCGGCGGGCGGGGTCCCCGTCCGGCTGGGCGACGTGGCGACCCTCCAGCTCGGGCCAGAAGTGCGCCGCGGCGTCGCCGAGTTGGACGGTCAGGGCGAGGTCGCGGGCGGGGTCGTCATCCTGCGTTCGGGCAAGAACGCCCGGGAGACCATCGCCGCGGTCAAGGACAAGCTCGTCGAGCTGAAGAAGAGCCTACCGCCCGGCGTCGAGGTGGTGACGACCTATGACCGCTCGCAGCTCATCGACCGGGCCATAGGCAACCTGCGCGAAAAGCTCATCGAGGAGTTCATCGTCGTCGCCCTGGTCTGCGCCCTGTTCCTCTGGCACGTGCGCTCAGCCCTGGTGGCGATCCTGACCCTGCCGCTGGGGGTGTTGTTCGCGCTCATCGTCATGCGGATCCAGGGCGTCAACGCCAACATCATGTCGCTCGGCGGCATCGCCATCGCCATCGGGGCCATGGTCGACGCCGCCGTGGTCATGATCGAGAACGCCCACAAGAAGATCGAACGCTGGGAACACGACCATCCAGACCAGACGCTGAAAGGCGAGACCCGCTGGCGGGTCATCACCGACGCCGCCGCCGAGGTCGGGCCGGCCCTGTTCTTCAGCCTGGTGATCATCACCCTCAGCTTCGTCCCGGTCTTCACCCTGCAGGCCCAGGAGGGGCGCCTCTTCTCGCCCTTGGCCTTCACCAAGACCTACGCCATGGCCGGGGCGGCGATCCTGTCGGTGACCCTGGTCCCGGTGCTGATGGGCTACCTGATCCGGGGCCGCATCCCACGCGAGGACAGCAACGTCCTGAACCGCTGGCTGACCGCGGCCTATAGGCCGGTGCTGGACTGGGTGATGCGCAAGCCGAGGGTGACCCTGCTCATCGCCGCCCTGGCCTTCGCCACCACCGCCTGGCCGCTCAGCCAGCTCGGCGGCGAGTTCATCCCGAGCATGGACGAGGGCGACCTGCTCTACATGCCCTCGGCCCTGCCGGGGATCTCGGCGCAGAAAGCCGGCGAACTGCTGCAGCAGACCGACCGCCTGATCAAAACCGTGCCGGAGGTGAAGAGCGTGTTCGGCAAGGCCGGCCGCGCCGAGAGCGCCACCGATCCCGCGCCGCTGGAGATGTTCGAGACCACCGTCCAGTTCAAGCCGCGGAGCGAGTGGCGGCCCGGCATGACGCCCGAAAAGCTGGTCGAGGAGTTGGACCGGACCGTGAAGGTCCCCGGCCTCGCCAATGTCTGGGTGCCGCCGATCCGCAACCGCATCGACATGCTGGCCACCGGCATCAAGA
>CAZXVO010000162.1:0-270 GCA_964643835.1 uncultured Phenylobacterium sp.
CCCGCGAGGTCCTGGGCTGGACGCCGCGATATCGCTTGAACGACATTATAGAGACGGCTTGGCGCTGGCATCAGGCGGAGGCGGCGCGTGCGGGCGCATAACATCGAACGACGAGATGAGGCGGCCGCATGACGGTGTACCCAGTGATCATGTGTGGCGGGTCCGGCACACGCCTATGGCCCGCGTCGCGGCCGGCCCGCCCCAAGCAATTCGTGCCGCTGAGTGGGACGCTGTCGAGCTTCCAGGAAACCGTTCTCCGGGTTACCGGAC
>CAZXVO010000162.1:434-9096 GCA_964643835.1 uncultured Phenylobacterium sp.
GGCCGCGGCCGCGGCCTGGATCAAGCGGGAGGACGCGGACGGCGTCGCCGTGGTCGTTTCGGCAGACCACGATATTCCCGACGGCGCGGCTTTCCGAACCGCCATTGAGATCGCAATTAAGGGCGCGCGCGACGGGAAGATCGTGACCCTGGGCGTGCGGCCCACCTCACCCTCGTCGGCCTATGGCTACATTCGCGCCGAGGCGGGCGAGGGGGTTCGTCCGGTGCTGGCCTTCGTCGAGAAGCCCGACGCTGAGACCGCTCTGGCCTATGTCGAATCCGGCTATCTTTGGAACAGCGGCAACTTCGTGGTTTCCGCCGCCGTACTGGCCAACGAGCTGACCACCCACGCGCCCGAGACCTATGCAGCGGCCGAGGCGGCCCTAGGCGAGGGCGCTCGGTCCGACGGCGTGCTGGTCTTAGGCGAGAGCTTCCGGTCGGCGCCCAAGGTGTCCGTCGACTATGCCGTGATGGAAAAAACCAAGCACGCGGCGGTCCTGGCGGTGGATTTCGCCTGGTCCGACGTCGGCGCCTGGGACGCTGTCTGGGCCACGAGCGCCAAGGACGATGACGGCAACGCCGCCTATGGCGCCGATCGTCCGGGCGCCTGTCGGCGTCCAGGTGGCCTTGATCGGACTGAAGGAGGTGGCGGTGGTGATTGACGGCCAGGACGTCCTGGTTTGCGATCTCGCCCATAGCCAATCGGTGAAGACGGCGGTGGACAAGCTGAAGACCCAACCGAAGGCGGCGACCAAGGCGTTTGCCGACCTGGCGCAGGCCAGCCAGTGGTATGCCCAATGGCTCCGCGTGAGCGCCCTGCCGCTCTGGTGGAGCGTTGGCGCCGATCATGAGCTTGGCGGCTTCATCGAAGCCCTGAGCGTCGATGGCGACCCGCGGCCCGCCGCGCGGCGCGGTCGGGTCCAGGGTCGTCAGGTCTTTGTCTTCACGACCGCGGGTGAGCTCGGTTGGGCAGGCCCCTGGAAGCAGGCGGCGACGCACGGCCTGGACTATGCCTTCAATAACTTCCAGCGCCCCGACGGCCTGTTCCGGAAATTGGTTTCGGTCGATAGCCAGATCCTGAACGACGGTGCGGCAGTCTATGACCAGGCCTTCGCCCTGTTGGGTATGGCGATGATGCACGGCGTGGGCGGCTATGGCCGTGACCTGCCGGCGGAGGCGGCCCGGACCCGCGCTGGTCTTGAGACTCTCCGCGATCCGAAGGCTGGTTTCCGCGAGACCGACGACCATCCCAACCAGTCCAACTGCCACATGCACATCCTTGAGGCCTCGCTGGCCTGGATCGAGGCGGGGGAGGCCGACTGGGGCGGGCTCGCCGACGAGATCGCCGAAATGGCGCTTTCGACCTTCATCGACGCCGACACTGGCTTCCTGCGGGAATTCTTCGATGAGGACTGGAATCCCGCGCCCGGCGACGACGGCCGGCGGGTCGAACCGGGTCATCAGTTCGAATGGTCTTGGCTGATGTCACGCTGGGGAAAGCTGCGAGGCCGCCAGGACGCCCTCGAGGCGGCTCGAAAGTTGTTCGAGCACGGCAAGCGCGGGGTCGACGCGCGCGGCATCGCCGTCAACGCCCTGTGGGACGACCTCACGGTCTGGGAGCCTGACGCCCGGCTCTGGCCGCAGACAGAGTATATGAAGGCGGCTCTCGCCTTGGGCGAAGAGGACGACGCGCTGGTGGCCGCCAATGGCCTCTGGCTATATCTGCAAACCCCGGCAGCCGGGGTCTGGTACGATAAGCTCCGGCCCGACGGGACCTTCGTCGACGAACCCGCGCCCGCCAGCTCATTCTATCACATCATCTGCGCCATCGCGGAGTTGAGCCGCCACGTCGCCCCGATGTCCGATAACGCCTGCCCGCGCCGATCACCTCAGGCTGGCGAGCATCAGCCGTTCGGGCTTGGCTCTGGGGTCTTCCACCATCGCCCAGCGCATGGCCTGGCCAGCCACCTGGCGTTGCCGCCATTGGTAGCCGGTCTTCGCCCAAGGCAGGATCCAGGGGGTGAGGCTGTCCAGGACGTAGTCGCCACGGTCGGATGAGACGATCAGCACGGTGTGGGCGATCCCCTGGGGGGTGATCGCCACGGCGAGGTTCAGGGCCGAGCGCGGGAAGCCGGCGGCGATCAGGGCGTGGCGCTTTTCAAGCGCGAAGTCTTCGCAGTCGCCGGCGCCCAGACCATCCTCAAGCGGGAGCGCCCAGCGCTCCGAGACGCCATAGACCTCAATGTCGGAGCGCTGCGCCATGGCGCGATTGATCTGCTCGTTGACGGCGCTGATCTGCTTCCAGTTCGCCTTGGTCAGCTGCAGGCCGTCACCAAGAATACGGGTGCGGCCCCGGGCGGAGATATCGCCGCGATCCCTGTAGGCCTGCAGCTCGGACATCGCTGGGGCCAGCGAAACCCGAGCTGTCGGGCCGGAGAGGACGGCCGGCTCGGCGGCCAGAGCGGCGCTCGACGGCGCAAGACTGATCGTGATTTGGCGGGCGGGCCAATTGAAGCCCCAGTCCGCGGGGAGTTCCAGGCGGCGTGCGAAGGAGACCGGCGCGAGCGCCAGTTCCGCAGTGACCGTGTTGTCTGCGCGCAGGCGATCATCCGCGCTGGGCGTGTCGGCCGCGGTCGGGGCGGCGCACTCATCCGGGCGCTGGTGGCAGAACTGCAGGTAACCCAGCGGCGGGATCGCCGGCGTGCCAAGGCGCATCGGGCTCGACTTGCCGGGCGAGCCGGCGAGCGCGAGGCCAGGAATGGTCAGGCCGAGTATGAGGGCGCGCCTAAACAGCGCATTCCGAGAAGACACCCCACTACACCTTTCTGGTTTTGTTAGGTGCAGTTGTAGCGCTCGGCTATTTATAAACTCTCTAGCGGCGTGGTTTAGTGTGCATGAATTGAGATGGTTATCCAGAAATTGACATTAATTGTCTGGATACATGTGTTTAGTTTTTTGTAAATCTATGGAAACTGAAGGTTAATTGGTGCGGTCGCGGGGCGTCGTTTTGTGGGGGCAGATGTCGGGGCTGGCCAGGCGCACACTATAGTAGGGGGGCAGCCGGGCTTCTGGACGCATCGACCACGCAGGGCGATCAACACATTGTTGTCCATGCCCTGTGACAATCTGTTAGCTCGCCCCCGCCTAGGGTCGTGCTTAGACAAGGGCAAACAACGGGCGGTGAGGCGATGAGCCTGGCGCAGAAGAAGACGACCGAATTCGGGAGCGAAACCGCTAAGCGCCGTACGCGGCCGCGCGCGGCGCGCGCCTTTGATCCGGCCCATCACAGCCCGGCGGCCGCCCTGCAGGCCCATCTTGAGACGACCTGGTCGGAAGGTCCTGAGGTGGAGGTGCGGTGGGCGGCGCGGCGCGCCCTGGCCTTCATGACCATCACCAGTGGCGCGCTCTGGATAGGGCTTGGCCTGCTGATCAGCCGTCTCTGAAGCCTAGACCACGAAGAGCCAATCCCCCGTCAGGCTAGATAGGTTCACGCCCACAAGCACCATCTGGTCGCCGGTATTCATCAGGATGACGACGTCGGCGCCAGATTGGCTGACGCCATAGCCGGTTCCGGCCGCCACCTGCACGCGGTCGCCTTCGCCACGATTGAAGTCGAGGACCCGGTCGAGGCCGGATCCTGAGAAGACGTGGAAGGTGTCGGCCCCGCCACCGCCGCTCAAAGTGTCCGAGCCGCGATCCCCGGCGATCCAATCGGCGCCCACGCCGCCTTCGACCACATCATCGCCCTGGCCGCCACGCACCCAATCGTCGCCATCGCCGCCATAGGCGGTGTCGTCGCCCAGATTTCCATAGACGATGTCCCCGCCGGCGTCCCCGTAGAGCAGATCGTTGTCCTTGCCGCCGACCACCCAGTCGCCGCCACCATTGCCATGAGCGGTGTCAGCGCCTTGGTTGCCATTGATGTCATCGAAATCGCCGCCGCCGGATAGGCTGTCAGAGCCCTCCTCGCCGCGCAGGTAGGTGACGCCGGAGGTCGCGCTTAAGGTGTCACTGCCAGCGCGACCATAGAGTTGCCCTCCCTGGTCGCCCGCGATCAGGCGGTCGGAGCCTCCGCCGCCCACGGCGACTTCGATCCGGCTACTGGTGAAGACGCCGATGTTGTCGACGAAGCCGCCCACCGACGAGAAGTGACCCGGTCGCAGGTCGAGGATCTGGCTCTGGCTGTAGCCCGAGGCGTCCAAGGTATCGACCCCGCCGGTGTCGTAGATCGTGAAGGTCACACCGGATGGATAGTTGGCGAAATCATAGCGGGACCCCGCGGTGCTGCCGAAGCCATAGACCGTGTCGCCCGACCGCGTGGAGGTGTTGACGCCATACAGATCCTGGATCGCCTGGATGTCGCCCATCTGCAGGGTGACGACCCGGTCCTGCAACTGTTGCCCCGGCCAGCCCAGATAGCCCATCACCGTGTATTGGGTGGAGTCGTTGGCGAAGATATTGGTGACGCCATACTCGGACTGGCCGCCATTGTAAGGGCCGGGATGGCCGATCCCCAGGCCGTGCGCGGTCTCGTGCATGTAGACCTTGAACGCTTGGGTGTCGAAGCCTGGCCCCGTGATCCAGTCGGCGCTGATGGTGATCGTCGCGGACTGGCTGACGCCATTGACCAGGGTGGAGCCGCCCTCGGCGATCTTCGAGCCCGAGTTGCGGAAGGTGATGTCGGCGGCGCCGTCCACCACGGTGAAGGTCAGCTTCGAGACCTCCTGGAACTGGCCCAGCGCGGCGAGGGCGAAGCTGCGCTCCACATCGCCGAGGGCCGAGATATTCACCGTGAGGCTACTGTGGTCGAAGTGGCGGGTCCCTGTGGCGCCCAGTTGCCCGGACTGCCAGAACCCGGTGGTCAGGTAGTTGGCGAATTCGATATTGGAGACATAGGGGCGCACGCTGGCCATCCAGGTTCCCGTAGATCCAGCCTGTGCCGACGACACCGCCAGATAGTAGGAGCCTGAGGCCGGAGCGGTGAAATCCACCATCTCATTCAGGCCAAGGCCATTTGTCGAAGACGGGATCAACGCGCCATTTGCGTCGCGAATTTGCAGCGCCGGATCGTACAGAGTCCCGCTGGCGGGGCCGGTGTTCGGCTGCGCGCCCGACACCAGAATGCGGTAGGCCCCGCCTGCGGTAAGCTCCACCCGGATCCAGTCCTGGTCTCCAGCGGTCTCGATGTCCCCGCGGACATAGCCGGATCCCTGGCTGATCAGGGCGGTTGTCGAAGTGCTGGCGGCGAAGTCGTCCATTTGGCCGTCCCCCAAAGGCGACCTGTCCCAAGGACTCTTCGGATGGTGCGACGCCCATCCTTGCGGTCCAGGGCAGGCAGGTTTGAAGGCGCTCGGCCCACGAACGCCCTCAGGTGGTGTCACCCTGAGGCAGGTTCACGGAGATGGCAACCCAGACGAGAGTCGCCGGTCAGGCCCTCCCAAACCGCAGCACGACCGACGTCTCTGACGCCTCCAGATCCAGGCGGGCGCTCAGGTTTGAACCTGCCCCCTGGTCCCTGAGCCAGCCGGTATAGAGCCCTTCCAGCATGGCCGCGAAGGCGGCGGGCCACAGGCCTTCGGCGTCTTCGGCGATCCGCCACGGCCCGGCCTCGTGGCGGATGACCAGGGTCTGGCCCTTGTCCTCAAACGCCACCAGCCCCCAGTCCAGCTCGGCCAGGCGCGTATTGGCGGCCTCATGAAGCTGGCCCAGGGTCTCGGTTGGGGGCAGGGGGGCGGTCCTGGCCATCCGTTCGCCGGTCTGGCGCAGGAAGCCGCGCGAGGCCTCCGCCCCGACATTCTCGAACAGCTCGCCGGCCAGGGCGGCCAGGAAGCCGCGCCACTGGGGCGCGACCTGGCGTTCGGCGTAGTAGGCGAGGCGGGGATCATCAGGCGTTTGCATGTTCAGCGTCCTCCAAAGGTCTTGCGCAGGAAGACCCCGAGTTTGAACTCGTTGTACTGGCCGAAGGTGTCGAGGCCGGCGTGGCCGCCGAGCGTCGTGCTGCGCCCGATGCGGTACTCGCCCTTGACCGCGCCGGAGACCCCGAAGCCGGAGCGGCTGGTTCCCGCATGGACCGCCTGGACCTCAGCGGACTGGCCGGCGGCGTAGGTGATCTTGCCCTGGCGGGCCGGATCGGTGGGGAAGATCGGCGAGGGATCCTCGCTATAGGCCGAGAAGCCTGGCGCCAGCTTCACGTACCAGCTCCAGCGATCACCCTTGGCGGTGTAGCTGACCGGGAAGGACAGGCTGACATACTGCTGGGGGCTGAAGTATCCGCCCTGGCCCAGGCTGAAGTGGCGCAGGTTCTTCTCATAGGCCTGGGCGTTGAGGTTGGCCCCTAGCTTCACCGCCCCGTGCTCGCCCTGATAAGCGGTGACATAGCCGCCCAGATTGACTTCGTAGCCGGTGTTGCTGGCCACCCCGCGCCCGGTGAGCCGCTTGGCCGCGACCTCGCCATAGGCGCCGATGCCATTGCCCCGGTCGTAGGAGGCGCCGAGCGTCACCTGGTCCTTGGTGACGCCGCCCCAGCTCTGGCCGGTATAGGCGTCCTTCAGGCCCGCATAGGACAGCACGCTGTCGGTGACCGCGCGCCGCTCCAGGCCAAGCTTGAGGGCGGCGGGGCCGAGCTTCGGCGTCCATTGCAGGCCCCCGACCACGGTGGTGTGGCCAAAGCCGGCCGGGGTGATCCCGACATCGCCGGAGAAGCCCTCGGACTTGAAGCCGACCTTGAAGCCGACCCCGGAGACCTGAGGCGTGGTGGAGCGCGCCACCACCGGGACCGGCGGGGTCTGGAGCTTGCCGGCGGCGACCTCCAGGGGCGCCGTCCCAATGCCGGCGGCGGTGAAGCCGCCGCTGGTCCCGGCGCGCAGGGTGGTGGGCGTCACCTCGGCGCTGATCCGACCGCCGAAGGCCGGGGCCGAGACGCCCAGCCGGGTCTCGATCTCGGTCACCCGGCTGGTCCCGGCGTCGCCGCTGCGGGCGCGGACCTCGAAGCCTGCGTCCGTGGCGATGGCGTGGTCTTCAGCCAGGTCGTCCAGTTCGGCGGCGATGCGGCTCTGCAGGGGCGCATTGGCGGCGATCATCATGGGCGCCTCGCCGAAGCTGGGCAGCAGGCCCGCCAGCCCGCGCTTGGCCGAGGGCGCGGCCTGGGGATAGGCCGGGATCGCCGGGCCTTGCCCGCTCGCCTGCATCGGGAAGGACGCCGGCTGCAGGGCCGGTCCGTACAGGCTTTGCGGGGCGAACGGGTTGCTCGCCGCCCGGCCTTGGGCGAACGGATTGGGGCCTAGCGCCCCGCCGACCAGGATCGGGTTCTGGGCCAGGGCCTGGCCGGGGACGCCGGTGGGTGCGCCGGTGGGGCTGAGCGATTGGGCGGTGCGGAACGCCCGGGCGGCGGCCCGGTCGTGGCCGCGGGCCGTCTCCATGCGGCCCAGGTGGAAATATAGCACGGCCATTGCGGGCGCGGCCGTTAGGCCAAGCGAGAGGCGTTGCTCTGCGCGGCCCCAGTCCTCGGCGTCGATGGCGGCGCGGGCGGCCTCCAGCAGGACGTCGGCGTCGGTGGGCGACATGCGGACCAGGGCGTCATAGACCTGGGCGGCCTGGGCCTTGAGCCCCCCGGCCTGGCAAAGCCTCGCCAGGGCCGCGGTCAGGCCCTTGTCGCCGGGCGCCGTATTGAACGCCGACGACAGGGTGTCGAAGGCGCCCGCATAGTCCCCGGCGGTCCGCTGCTGGTCGGCCTTGCGCACGGCGTAGCCGGTCATCAGGCTGGTCAGGGCGGCCTGGTCTTCGCCGCCGCGGGCCTGGGCCTTCAGCGCGGCCAGCATCTGCTCGGCGGCCAGGTCCTGGCCCGAGGCGGCCAGCACCTCGACAAAGCCCGCCCCGTCGCCAGGGCGAGCCCCGGTCGGCAGCGGCGCCTCGGCGGCGGCGCGAGCCATGGCGCCGGCTTGATAGGCGTCCCCCAGGTCATCGAGGGCGAGAGCCAGACGGGAGCGGGCGGCGAAGTCGGCGCCGGCCGCATCGGCCTGGCCCCGCAGCAGGATCACCGCCCGGGTGGTCAGGCCTTGAGCCGCCAGGGCCTTGGCCTCCTGGATGGAGCCGTCCAGGGACAGGCGGCGGGCCAGGGCTTTGACGTCGGCGGTCCGGCGGTTCTCCGGGATGCGCCGCAGGATCGAGGCGGCTTCAGTCAGGCGGTTTCGCGAGGCGGCGTAGAGGGCGGCGGCCGACAGGGCGTCGGGGCCGGCGTTCGCGGCCGATAGAGGCGCGGCCACGTTGGCCGCCTGAGCTGCGTCGCCATGCTCGGCCAGGAACCGGGCGTAGTCATAGCGGATCCAGGGATCGTCGGGCGCGGCCGCCAGGGCGTTGGCCAGGGCCGCGCCAGCGCCGAAGCTATCACCGGCCTCCGCGAGCTTGGCGGCGCGGATCCGCTCGATGCGGGCGGTCAGGCCCCGGGCGGCGGGACCGTCCAGGCCGGTGGCCAGCTCCCTGGCCTCGTCCGCGCGTCCCTGGTCGATCAGCACCAGGGCCAGGCCCTGGCGCGCCTCGGCCCGGTCCGGCGCCTTGGCGAGCGCGGCGCGGAAGGCGGCTTCGGCCAACGCCGGCGTTCGCAGGGCCCCCAGGATTTAGCCCACCACCCAGTCCCCCACGACCCCAAAAAGCAAGTTTCGGGGCCC
>CAZXVO010000163.1:0-9088 GCA_964643835.1 uncultured Phenylobacterium sp.
TGCGCGCGCCCATGGAGCCGACCATCTGCAGGATCGGCGCAAGCGCCAGGACCGAGCGGGCCAGGCCGCTGGCGCGGTCAATGACGAAGACGGCCAGCAGGAACACGCCGGCGGTCAGCATGGCGGTGCGCGCCAGCACCAGGGTGTCCGGCACTGAAACATAGCGCCAGGGCGACAGCTCGCGCCGGAACATGGTCGAGAACACGGCCGCGAGGGCCGCGTAGATCGCTGTCAGCTGGGCCAGGTTCAGCCCCGACAGGCCGCTGGAATCCAGTCCAAGCGCGCGGGTCGCTGACAGGAGGTAGGCGATGAGAAAGGCGCCGGCGGCGATCAGCGTATCGGCAATGACCGTCTGCGCACGGTTGGTCATCTGCTCCATAGATACGCGCTCCGATGTGCACGGACCCGCCGCGCCGTAACGGCGCGAGGCGTCCAATGAAACTCCGTGTCCTTGAACGGACCCGGTCTGCTTCCTTCCCGACCCTGGGGGCGCCGGAACGCATGAAGCCCATGGACCCTAGTCCAGGCGGCGCGTCCTGAAAACAGAAAAGCCGCCTTCCAAGGCGGAAGGCGGCTTTCCGAAAGACGAATAACTAAAAGATCTTAGTAGGTCGCCTTCACGGCGAGCGCGACGCGGCCGTCATAGATCTTGCCGAAGTCGTGTTCGTCGGTGTCGAAGTAGCGCAGGTCCAGACCGATATGGTCGGTCAGCGCATAGCCGAGGCCCAGGTTCCAGGTGTTGTAGTCGCCGTTGTAGTCGACGTCCTGGTGGCCGATGGCGCCCGACAGGGTCCACTTGTCGTCGACCGGCACGGAGCCGTTGATTTCGACATAGGTGGCCACGCCGGTTTCACCGAAGAACTCCGGCGAATAGTAGACGGCGCCGCCGATGGAGCCCTTGCCGACCGGAACCGAACCGGCGACCTTGATTTCATAGAAGTCCTGATCCGGACCCGACGGCGAGTTGGTGTAGCCGTAGCGCAGGACGCCCAGGTCCATGGCCACCGGACCGACCTGCGGCTTGTAGCCGACGTACAGGTCGTACTCCATGTTGGTGCCGTTGTTGAAGTCGACGTTCGACAGCCAGGCGCCGGCATAGAACGCACCGGCGGACAGGTCGGCGCCGCCGAACACCTGGGCTTGGGCGTCCGTCTGGCTCACGCCGCGGAACACGTAGTCGGTGGCCGCGCCGATGTTGAACGACACCGACGGGGCGTCGTCCGCGAGGGCGGCGCCGCCCATGGCGACCGTGGCGGTCGCGGCGAGCAGAGCAATCTTGAGAGCTTTCATCGTTTTATCCCCTTGTCTCGACCGGGCAGGCTCCGCCCGATCTGGAAAACCATCGTCATTGGACCCGGAGTCGGGCAACGCATGGACGCTGCGCGCCCGGGAACAGGCCCAAGCTGACACTATTTTGAGCGCCGAGTACCGCGGACGCCCAAAATTCGCGCAACTCGCCTTGGGTAAGGCTGGGCTGCGTGTCCTTCGCAAATGTGTCGCGCGACCTAAACGTGACGTTAAATCTAACGCATCCCGAGCGGCGCGTAGCCAAGGTGTGTCCCGGCGTCCACAATCAAAGTCTCGCCCGTGACATGGCGCGAGGCGGGCGAGGCCAGGAACACGGCGGAGGCGGCGATGTCCTCGGCGGTGGAGGCGGCCTTCAGTGGGGTCGAGGCGATCGTGGCCTCGCGCATGCGGTCGATGCGCTCCTGGGGCATGCCCTTGCCGAACCAGGGGGTGTCGATGAAGCCCGGGCAGACGGCGTTGACCCGGATCCTCGGTGCGAGCCCGCGGGCCAGGGACAGGGTCATGGTGGTCAAGGCGCCCTTCGAGGCCGCATAGGGCACCGACGAGCCCACCCCCATGACGCCGGCGATGGAGGAGGTGTTGACCACGGCGCCCGGACGCGGGCCGGCCTCCAGCAGGGCGCGGGCGGCGCGGATCATCTGGAAGGCGCCGATGACGTTGACCGCATAGAGGTTCTGGAAGTCCTCAGCCGAGATCGCGTCGAGATCGCCGTGATTGGGGGCGAACTTGGTGACGCCGGCGTTGTTGAACAGGGCGTCGATCCGTCCGAACGGCTCGGCCGCGGCGGCGATCTTGCGGCAGTCGGCGTCATTGGCCACGTCGCCCTGAACCAGCACGGCCTTGGCCCCCTTGGCCTCGACCAGGGCGGCGGTCTCCTGGGCCTCTTCGGCGCTACGGGCGTAGTTGATGATCACCGCGGCGGCGCCCTGGTCGGCCACCTCGACGGCGATGGCCCGGCCGAGCCCGGTGGAGGCGCCGGTCACCAGCACCACAAAATCCTCGAACTGCCCCTTGGCCATGGTCTCGTCTCCCTGATCGGTCTTTGCCTATCGCACTAAGCCTTTCGGCGACGCGCCGGAAGCCCCGTCGCCGGGCGCGGTTGCCGCTCCTGGGCGCGGGCGGTAAACGGCGGCATGGAAGACACCCATCTCACCCAGCTCGGCCGCGAGGTTCGCGGCTTCGACAGCCCCGAGGCCGCCGTCCTCGAACGGGTCCCGAACCCGCAGAAGGATGTGCTGTACCTGGCCCGGTTCACGGCCCCGGAGTTCACCAGCCTGTGCCCGGTGACCGGCCAGCCGGACTTCGCCCACCTGGTGATCGACTATGCGCCGGGCGACTGGCTGATCGAGTCCAAGTCGCTGAAGCTCTATCTGGGCGCCTTCCGCAATCACGGGGCCTTCCACGAGGACTGCACGGTGGCGATCGGCCGGCGCATCGTCGAAACGGCGCAGCCGCGCTGGCTGCGGATCGGCGGCTACTGGTATCCGCGTGGCGGCATCCCCATCGACGTGTTCTGGCAGACGGGTGTTGTTCCAGAGGGCCTCTGGGTTCCCGAGCAGGGCGTGCCCACCTATCGCGGCCGCGGATAGGCCGATCAGGCGGTCGGGTCGGGCGCTCGGATGAGGTCGGCCAGGGTCTGGCGGCCGAGATCGTCATAGAAGGCGCGGGTCGCGCGGTTGAGCAGGCCCGAGAGCGTACAGCGCTCGGCCAGGATACAGACCGAGCAGTCCACCGGGCATTCATCCCCCTCCAGGCTGCGCACCACCTCGCCCAGGTTGATGGTCTCCGGGCTGGCGGACAAGGACAGGCCGCCACCGCGTCCGCGAGTCGTGACCAGGTAGCCCAGCTGGCCCAGGCGGTGCGCCACCTTGACCAGGTGATGTTCCGAGATGTGGTGCGCCGTGGCGATCTCGGGCACGGAACATCGCCGGCCGGGGGTTTCGGCGACGTAGATCAGGACGCGCAAGGCGTAGTCGGTCAGCCGGCGAAGCTTCATCCCCGCCACCCTCCAGGTCCGGCAGGTCTTGGGACATGATCTGGATCAAGGTGCTGTCGGGGCGTCATCTATAAAGCTGCATCTGCGTTACAGCTTACGAACCCGAGCCCGTGGCCCGGGGCTGGCGCAGGAGTTCAGGACGATGTCCGCCGCTGCTTACGACGCCGCCAACCCCCAAGCCCAAGGTCCCGCCACCGCGCTCGGCGTGCACTTCCCCGCGACCAACGGCTCTGACCGTTTCGCCCTCGGCGTCACCAAGTTCCTGCGCCTGTTCGCCGACACCTTCTTCGCCAAGCGCTATGGCCACCGCGCGGTGGTGCTGGAGACCGTCGCGGCGGTGCCGGGCATGGTCGGGGCGACCTTGAACCACCTGAAGTGCCTGCGCCGGATGGAGGATGACCGCGGCTGGATCCGCACTCTGATGGACGAGGCCGAGAACGAGCGGATGCACCTGATGACCTTCATCGAGGTCTGCAAGCCGACCGCTTTCGAGCGCTTCATGGTGATCGCCGCCCAGTGGCTGTTCTACGTCTTCTTCTTCGGGCTCTACCTGCTGGCGCCCAAGACCGCGCACCGGCTGGTGGGCTATTTCGAGGAAGAGGCGGTGATCAGCTACACCCACTACCTCGCCGAGATCGACGAGGGGCGTTCCGAGAACGTGCCGGCGCCGCAGATCGCCATCCGCTACTGGAACCTGCCGGCGACCGCGACCCTGCGCGACGTGGTGCTGGTGGTGCGCGCCGACGAGGCCCATCACCGGGACGTCAACCACGGCTTCGCCAACGCTCTGGCCGGCCTGCCGCAAGGCCCCATCGCCGCCTGCCCGACGCATGTGGAGCTGGTCCCGAACTGGAAGGCCGCGGCCTGAGGGCAGGGCGATGACGACCCCCGTATCCGATCGACGCCACCGCGGGGCCCCGGGCGGGGGGGGCGGCGTCACCGAAGCCATGTGCCGCCAGGGGGGGGGCGCCTTCTACGCCAGGGTCCGCGCGGACCCTGAGCTTGGCCCGATCTTCAACGACGCCATCGGCGACCACTGGGACGCTCACCTGGCCAAGCTTGCGGACTTCTGGTCCTCGGTGCTGCTCATGACCGGCCGGTACAAGGGCACGCCGATGTCGGTTCACGTCGCCCTGCCGCGCGCCGAGCCGGCGCATTTCCAGACTTGGCTCGCCCTGTTCCGGCAGACCGTCGAGGAGATCTGTCCGCCGCCGGCGGCGGCCCTGTTCGTAGAGAAGGCGGAGATGATCGCTCGGAGCCTGCAGTTCGGCATCGCGGCCAGCCGCGGGGAGCTGCCGGGCGGACCGCGGGCCGGCTAGATCCGACCCCAACCCCTTTGTGGTCAAGCTTGTTTCGGCGGTGGAGGCTCTTGAGCGCCCTGCGCCCGAGAGTCGCGCCTGCGGAGGTGTCGACTAGCCGACGTCAACAAAGTGGGCTAAGTTCTCAAGGCCCAGCTCTCCTCGGGCGTGTGACTATCAGGCCGGGCGGCGGCGACGCTGTCCGGCCGTCGTGTGTCTGGACCCCGGTTTCGATTGCTGGTCCGCGCGCCGTTGAGGGGGCCGCTGCTCAAGGCGTCCAGTCGGAGACCAACGGGGTCAGGTCGGGGCGTTCGCGCTCCAGCGGCGCCTCCCGCGCCGTTCCCAGGAATATGTAGCCGGCGACACGCTCCTGCGGCGCCAGGCCGAGCAGGGCGCAGGCCTCTGGATCATAGGCGTACCAGTCGGTGATCCAGTTGCCGCCATAGCCCAGGGCCTGGGCGGCGTAGAGCAGGGTGGTGCACACCGCGCCGGCCGACAGCAGCTGTTCCCACTCCGGAATCTCGCCCGCAACGGGGCTCGCCACCACGGCGACGCCCAGGGGCGGGGCCTTCAGCTTGCCCAGCTTGGCGGCGGCGCGAGTGTCGCCGCGGGACTGCGCCAGGGCCTCCAGCCGCGCCGCAAAGGCGGCCTTGGGTCCGCTTTCCAGCACCACGAAACGCCAGGGCGCCAGCTTGCCGTGGTCCGGAACCCGGGCGGCGAGCGCCAACAGGGCCTCAAGGGTCGTCCGGTCGGGCGCCGGCTCAACGAGGGTCAGGGCCGAGGCCGAGCGGCGCCGGGCGAGAAAGGCCAGAACCTCCGGCCACGCCGCGATCTCCAACGGCTCACCAAAGGCGGGCGCAGGCGGCAGGTTGGGAATCATGGCGGCGTCTCGCTATCAGAACTGGTGCGCTGTTCTCTTGGGGCCCGGCCGAGGCTTCCGCAAGGCGAAGGGATTTGCAGATGTCGACAAAACCAGCCTGGCTCACCCGGCATGGCCAGCCTTGGACGCGGGGGGAGCCCCGCCCGATCTATGACAATCCCTGGATTTCGGTGACCGAGTTCGATGCCGTGGCGCCGACCGGTCGGCCCGCCCTCTATGGCCTGGTGGGCTTCAAGAACCGGGCGATGGCGATCCTGCCGCTGCACGAGGATGGAACCACGGTCCTGGTGGGTCAGAACCGGCTGCCCTTCGGCGACTATAGCTGGGAGATCCCCGAAGGCGGGTGCCCCTTGGACGAGGATCTGCTGGTGGGCGCCCAGCGCGAATTGCTGGAGGAGACGGGGCTGGCGGCCGCCGAGTGGCGGGAGATCCTGCGGGTCCAACTGTCCAATTCCGTCACCGACGAACTGGCCATCGGCTACCTGGCCACCGGGCTCAGCCAGGTGGAGGAGACGCCGGAGGGCGATGGGACCGAGGACATCGCCCGCATCCGAGTTCCGTTTCGCGAAGCGCTGGACGCCGCCATGGCCGGTTGGATTTCTGACGTGCTGACGGTGGCGATGCTGCTCAAGGCCTACCATATGGCCAGGGAAGGCGGTTTGCCGCGCAACCTGGCCAAGGCCATGCTAGGATAGGGGAGACGTCATGGGACGGGAGGAGCTCGTGAGCCAGCGCCTGGAAGTCATCGACCCGAGCACGCCGCCGCCAGTTTGGGCGGCCTTGCGCAATGAGGCCGAGCGCGCCGCCAAGACCGAACCCGGTCTCGGCTCCCTGTTGAACGCTGTCGTCCTGGCGCACGAACATCTCGGCGCGGCCCTGTCCTATCAGTTGGCGCGCAAGCTGGGCGACCAGGAGCTGCGGGCCATGAGCCTGCGTGAGATCGCGGAGCAGGCCTACCGCGCCAATCCGAACCTGGTCGCCATCGCCGAGGCTGACCTCAAGGCGGTCTTCGAGCGCGACCCCGCCTGCAAGGGCTATGTCCAGCCCTTCCTGTTCTTCAAGGGCTTCCTGTCCCTCCAGGCCCAGCGCGTGGCCCACTGGCTGTGGGGCGAGGGCCGCGAGACCATGGCCTTCTATCTGCAGAGCCGCGTCTCCGAAGTCTTCCAGGTCGACATCCACCCGGCCACCCGCATCGGCTCGGGCGTATTCATCGACCACGGCACCGGCATCGTCATCGGCGAGACCGCGGTGATCGGCGATGACTGCTCCCTGCTGCAGGGCGTGACCCTGGGCGGCACGGGCGCGGAGCGCGGCGACCGTCACCCGAAGATCGGCAAGGGCGTCCTGCTGGGCGCGGGCGCCAAGGTGCTGGGCAACATCCATATCGGCGACAACGCCAAGGTGGCCTCGGGCTCGGTGGTGCTGAAGCCCGTGCCCGCCGGGTGCACCGCGGCGGGCGTGCCGGCGCGCATCGTCAACTGCCCGACCAGCGACGAGCCGGCCCGCAGCATGGACCACACCCTGTCGGAAGCCGACTTCGACTACGTGATCTGAGGGGCCGGCCTTCGCCGTTCAGGCGGCGTCGAGCGGCGATAGGGCGACGTCGACCATGATCTCGCCCGAGATCGCCTCCAGCTCAGCCTGAACCGCCGCAGAGCTCATGCCCGCGGGCAGCCGCAGGCGCGCGTCGATGTGGAACAGCTGGGCGCCCGAATGGGGCTCCGAGGTCAGGAACGACTTGAAGGTCTCGATATTGACGCCCAGGCGCGCCAGGGTCGCCGTGACCTGGTGGACGATGCCGGGCCGGTCCTGACCCACCAGGTTGAAGCCCACCGCGTCCCCCAGGCCGCCGGCCCGCTGAGAGGCCGGCGCGATCCGCACGTCCAGACCCTCGGCGTCGACGGCGCGGACGGCTTCCAGCAAGGCCTCGAGCTTGGCCTCGTCGATCTCGACCAGGGTCGAGCCGACATAGAGCCCGGCCAGCTGGCTCAGGTGACTTTCAAGCCAGTTGCCGCCCGCGGACAGGACCGCGTTGGACAGCGCCTGGGTGAGGCCGGGGCGATCACTGCCCATGACCGTGAGAACGAGACTTGCCATCTGCAAGCCTGTTTCCCACGCCGGGTCTGACGTCAATTGAGATTTGCGCTCCGGCGGCCGCCCAAAAGGAAAAACCCCCGACGCGGACGCCGGGGGTTCCTGCTCGCCCTCCAAGCTTACTGGGTCGGCTAGAACTTGTAGCCGAACTCCACGCCATAGGTGCGCGGCGGCTGGTAGATCCGCAGCTCGCCCAGGGCGCCAAGGCCGAAGGTGTTGTTGATCACGTCCTTGTCGGTGAGGTTCTTGCCCCACACCGCGATCCGCCAGCCGGCGTCATTGCTCAGGCTGAGGGTGGCGTCATAGAGCGTGTTGGCCGGGCGGACCTGGACGTTCGAGACCCGGTTGATGACCCCGCCGCTGGTGTACATGTCGTCGGTGTAGACGGCGTTGGCGTTGGCGGTCAGCAGGCCGAGCGGGGTTTCAGTCTCGTAGGTCACCCCAAGGCTGCCCGACCACTCCGGCGCATAGATCATCGGCAGGTCGGCGTTGTTGGTGGGGTTGTTGATCCCGTCGCTGGTCAGGTCGGTGAGGTTCTTGTCGTAGCGGGCGTCTAGGTAGGCCAGGTTGGCGTTGACCCGCCATCCGCCGCCCAGGGCGAAGATGGCCTCGGCCTCGGCGCCGTCGATCTTGGCCTTGCCGGCGTTGGTCACGATGGATTCGTAGACGCCGCTGCTGGTCAGGCCTTGCGCCCCGGTCTGCATGTTCTTGTACGTGGCCGAGAACACCGCCCCATTCAGGCGAACGCGCCGCTCCAGCAGGTCGAGCTTCAGGCCGGCCTCGATGCTGTCCACGGTCTCGGCGCCATACGGACCGGCGGAAGTGTAGGAGGCCGCCCGGCCGTTGTAGCCGCCGCTCCGGAAGCCCTTCGACCAGGAGGCATAGGCCATCAGGTCGTCGCTGAACTTGTAGTTCGCGCCCAGCTTCGGGGAGAAATTGTCCCAGTCGCTGCTGTAGGTCCGCGAGGCTGCGAAGAACAGGGGGCGGTTACGGAACTCCTTTTCCTCAAAGCTGTAGCGGCCGCCGGCGGTCAGGGTCAGCTTCTCGGTCGCGGCCCAGTCGAACTGACCGAACAGGGCCCAGCCGGAGTTTTCCTGGCTCGCCACCTGGGCCACCCGCGCCCCGCTGTAGATCAGGCCGCTCTGGGTGTTGGTGATGTCATAGCTCTGATTGAGGTAGTAGGCGCCGACCACATAGGTGACCTTGCCGATCTCGCCGCCCAGCCGCAGTTCCTGGCTCAGCTGCTGGTGGGTCTGCTCGCGCAGGGCCAGGAAGAAGTTCACGGCGGTGGCGTCATAGTCGCTCTGCACCGTGTCCTCGAACTCGCGATAGCCGGTGACCGAGGTCAGCGTGCCGAGCGCAGTGTCGTAGTTCATGGTCAGGGCCAGGCCCCAGGTGTTGATCTTGGCCACCACCGGGGTGTTGCCATAGACATTGCGCACGTCCGAGGCCTTGGCCCGCTGAGCTGCGCTGAACACCGGTGAGCCGGTGTCCGGGCTCAGGTTGTAGTAG
>CAZXVO010000164.1:0-5863 GCA_964643835.1 uncultured Phenylobacterium sp.
TTGAAGCCGCTGAGGATGGCGGGCCCGAAGGTGTTGGCGATGGCCACGTCGGTGGCGTCACGACCGCGAGCGATCAGCACCCGGCCGATGCGCGGCTGGTGATTGCGGGCGTCGAACGTGTGCCACGCGCCTCCCAGATAGACCTCGAACCAGGCGCTGAAATCCATCTCGCCGACGATGGGCACGCCGATGTCGCCCAGATAGCCCGTGCAGTAGCGCGCCGGGATGTTCATGCAGCGGCAGAAGGCGACGGCAAGGTGGGCGTAGTCGCGGCAGACGCCGCGGCCTTCGCAATAGGCCTCGAAGGCGGTCATGGTCGGCCGGGCGTGCTCGTAGCCGAACTGGATGTGGTCATGCACCCAGTCGACGATGGCCTGGACCCGGGGCCAACCGGGCTCGGTGGACTGGAACATCGACCAGGCGATGTCGCTCAGCCGGTCGGTCTCGCAGTAGCGGCTGCCCAGCAGGAAGATCAGCACGTCCTCGGGCAGGTCCTCGACGGCCGCCTGGGGCGCGAAGGGTGAGATCACGTCAGGCTGGCCATCGTCGGCGATGACGAAGTCGGCCGAGAGCGTCAGGCGGCCGGCCGGCGCCAGGATACGGCTGCAGATATTGCCCCAGCCGTCCAGGTACTGGCGCACGTCCAGCATCGGATCGGTGCGCAGCCAGTCGGGGGTTTCCAGATCGTGTCGCCGGCTGGGATGAACGCTCAGCATCAGCAGCATCGGGACAGGCGCCGGGCAATCGTAGATAATTTTGTAATATGGATGCCTGTCGATCCCTAGGATGCGGGCGCTCAGATTGAGCGCGACTCAGACTTCGTAGAGCACGCGCAGGAGTGTGAAGAAGGATGGGCCGACAAGGACGATTAGGATCGCCGGCATGAAGAACAGAACCAGGACCACGATCATATAGACCGGGAACACCTCTATCCGCTGGCGGAGCTCGTATTCCCGGCGCTCAAAACTGTTCTTCAGGAAAATCTGCATCCGTTCGCGGAGATCATCTCCATTCCTCTCGGCCTCGGCGACTTCTGACACCAGGGCCGCCCCAGGACCAGTGGACGTCAGACTCCGCGCCACCTCCCCGCCGTCCAGGCCAAAGCGGAAGCGGCGCTCCAGCACGCGGAGCGTCTCGATCACAGGCCCGAAGCGGACGGCGGTGACATCAAGAGCCAGGGCCAGGGCGCTGGCCGGCGGCGAGCCGGCCTCTGACGCGGCCAGAGTGGCGACCGCAACCAGCTCGCAGGCCTCGTCCTCCAGAGCAGCGGTCTTCCGCAGGCGATCGATCAGGCTCACTTCATGGCGTCCGAAATCAGGTTCAGGCTGACCCGCCCCCAGATCACCAGGGATGCCGACAAGGTCACCATCAGCCGCCCCTCATCGGTGGCCAGCAGGCTGGCGAACAGCGGGCCGGCCCGCGCGGCCGAGGCCAACAACACCAGGAAGAAGAAGGCGGTCATGATATTGGCCTGCCAGCGGATCTGGATCAGGGCCAGGTTCCGCTTCTTGGCCAGGTCCTCGGCCATGCCCAGGGCCTCGCGGAAGGCCATGAGGAATCCCTCCGGCGCACCCCCCTGCTCACGATGCACCAGGCAGAGGCGATAGGTCAGGTTGGAGAGCGGCCAGGCCTCGACCCACCGCGCGGCGATCCCCTCAGGCTGGCCCGTCGACAGCCCCTGCAGGGCTTGGGCGAGGGCCTGGGGACCAGGATGGGGCGAACCCTGCGCACAGGTCGCCATGGCGGCCAGCAGCGGCGTGCCTGACCGGGATATGGGGCTGACCTGCTCCATCAGGCGCGCCACCGCGGCGCGTTCGGCGGCAAACATGTTGGCCTGACGGCCGCGCAGCAGCTGAGTCATCAGGATCAGGGCGCCCAAACCCAGAACCAGGCCCATGAGCAGACTCTTGGCCCACCAGGCCGTGGCGCTCAGAGCCACCAATCCCACCATCAGGGCGGGCCAGGGCAGAGCGCGCAGCCAGGACACTAGGCGCGTTCCAGCCTGTGAATCTCCGACACCAGCCGACGCCCCGAGGCGTCGCGATGCAGGAAGACAATGGCGTCGATGGCGTCACGTAAGGCCTGGCTTGGGTTGATTCCCGACTGCCCGGCGGTCGCGGAGGCGTACAGCGACTCCAGGCGGTGAACAGCGCCGCTGACCGAGCCGGCGTGCAAGGTGCTCAGGGATCCCGCCAGTCCGATCGACATCGCGGCGATCATGTCGAACACCTCCTCGCCGCGCACCTCCCCCACCACCAGGCGGTCGGGCCGCATCCGCAGGGTCTCCCGCACCAGCTTGCGGATATTGGCCTGCTCCCCGTCGCCATGGTCGATCCGACGCGTCTGCAGTTTGATGCAGTGGGGATGATCCACCTTCAGCTCGCTGACATCCTCCACCAGCACGATCCGCTGATCGGCCGGCACCCGACTGAGCATGGCGCCCAGCAGCGTGGTCTTGCCCACCCCTGGCGCGCCGGCGACGATCACGTTCAACCGCCTATCCACGGCCGTCTCCAGCCACAGGCGCTGGTCGGCGGTGACGCCGCCCATGCGCTCCAGGTCCGCCAGGGTGTAGGGACGCGCCGGAAAGCGGCGGATTGAGACGAAGGGACCGCCCATGGCGACCGGAGGCGCGACGGCATGCATCCGCGACCCGTCGGGCAGTTCGACATCGACCCAGGGATTGGCGCGATTGATCGCGCGTTCGGCCCTGGCCACATGGCGATGGACAAAGGCCACCAAGTGCTCTGGGCCGAAGAAGGCGCCGGCGAAGGGCGTCAGCCGCCCCCCCTTCTCGTACACAATGGCGTCCCAACCATTGATCAGGATGTCGGTAACCCCGGGGTCGGTCATCAAGGACTGGATCGGACCATAGCCCAGGACTTCGTCAATCGCGCTCTGGGCCAGATCGTCGGCGTCCTGGCCCGGAGCATCGGGGCCACGGGCGAGCAGACTCAGGAAAAAGTCGCGGAGGGTTTCCGGCTCGACGGCCAAGGCTCCGACCCGCGCGGTAGGATAGGCGCGCGCCGCCTCGTCGACGAGGGCCGAGACGATCTGCCGACGATCAGGAAGGCTGGTCATTTCAGAGGCGACAGGTTCGCCTCGACGGTCGGCGACGGCATCCGCTTGGCCGCATCCTCCACCCGTTCGGGGGTCACGATCAGCACCAGCTCGGTGTCGCTGGCGCTGGAGCCCCGCGAGCCGGCCAGCTTGTCGCCAATGTCGAAGGGGGTCTGGAAGGGCAGCCCCCGCTTGTTGCTCTGTGACTCCGCCGAGCGAAGGCCGGCGATGGCCACGCTCTCCCCGAATTTCAGGGTGACCGTGGTTTCGGTCTTGCGGGTGATCAGGCCCGGCACCTTGGCGCCGTTGAACTCGACGATATTGGCCGTGTCCACCTGGCTGACTTCCGGGGCGAGTTGCAGGCGGACCGACTCGCCGTCAATGATGAGGGCGGTGAACTCCAGGGTCACGCCGTAGGGCTTGTAAGTGTACCCCACCGCGTTGTTCGTCACCGCGTTGGCCTGGGGACTTGGGACCGGGAGTTCCCCGCCGGCCAGGAAGCGGGCCTTCTGGCCGCTGGTGGCGACGATAGTCGGCTCCGCCAGCATCGTGGCCGCCCCCTCGGAGCGCAGATAATTCAGGAAGGTGTCCAGGACCAGCCGGTCGATGGTGAACTTCGCCGCGGCGAACAGGTCGGTGGTTGTAGCTGTGCCGATGGCGTTGGCGAAGAGGTTCCCGATCGCTCCTGTGCCGCCGTTGAACCGGTTCTGCGCCTGCCAGCGGATGCCGAGCTCCCGGGCCTTGTTGCGGCGGACCTCCAGAACCCGGACCGAAACGGCGAGTTGGTCGTTGGTGGCGCTGCGGATCAGATTGATGATCTTGACCCCAGGCAAGGCGCCGGCGGCGATGTCGCCAGCCAGAACAACCGTGGCGGCGTTCGGCGCGTCGCCGGTCAACACAGCCACGCCGGCGGTCTTCGACACCGACAGGTTCGGCACCTGGGCGGTGCGTGAAATCAAGGCCGCGAGGTTGGCGGTGTCGGCGACCACCTCGACGGTCCGCCGCTCGATCTGCTGGTTGGCCGCGTTCATCAGCATGACGTCGGCGGAGCCCTCCTTCATCCCGAACAGCACGATCTTCCGGGCGCCGCGCACATCCACCTTCAGGGTGCTGTCGTTGGACATGACCACGGAGCTCACGTCGCCTGAGGGGGTCAAGACCAGGAAGCCGCCCTCAGAGATCGTGGTGCGACCCTGGGCCAACGCGGGCGACGCCAGCACCCAGACGACGGCCGCCAGCAGCAGGCGGCGCATCATTGCAGGTCCTGCTGCGAGATACCCGAAGGCGTGACCACCGAGACGCTGCGGGTGGGCGCGGACGGCCCCTGGGCTGTCGCGTAGGCGGAGGAGTCATCGTCCGTCTCGGCCGGATCGGAGACGGTTTCCGCCGGCCTGACGCCAGGCGGCCAGGTCCTCGGCTTCTTCCGGCGAGACGGCGATGGTCACGGAAGGATCCAGGCCGCGCCCGCCCCGCTTGAGGCCAGCCCGAACATGCAGGACCTGGGAGCCTTCCACCACGGTGGCGACGGAGGGCGACTCGGCGATGGCCTTGTTTCGGGCGCCGCCGACCACGGCGATGATGTTCACCCAACTGCCCTCACGCAGCATCTCGGTGGCCACGGAGAGTTCGTCGCCCATGAGCACGAAGCCGACCTTGCCGGGCGGCAGCTCCAGGTTCGATGCGCCGGCGTTTACGGCGATGACGGATTGCTTGAACACAGGCTGGCCGGCGCGGATCGGCGAGACCACCCGCCAGCCCCAGTAGGCCTCTGATTTCTTGGAGCTGTCGGTGATCCATTCCCCGCTGCGCTTGCCCACTGCCGAGCGCCACACTGCGCTCTCGGGGCTGATCACATCGCCGGGCTTCATGGCGCTGGTGGCTTGCAGATAGAAGGCGCCCGGCTTGCTGTCGCCGCCGCCGGCGTTGGCCTTCAGGAAGGAGCCCAGCGTGATGGTGATCAACAGGGCGCCAAGGAACAGGCTGACGTTCTTGATCAAGGGGGCAAGCTTGGAGGTCGGCTTCTTGCCGCCCCGGACGCCGAACAGATCGGTTTCGCTCACGTCCGGGCCCCCACGAGTTCCGCGATGGGCGCCGGAAGGCGCGGGAACACCTGGGTCTTGACCAGGTGCACAACGACCCCGGCCACCATCGCGGCCGCAAGGAACATGAGCAGGTTCCTGATCAACAGCCCGCCCGGGCGCGCGGCGCTCTTCGGATTACTCAAGACTGAAGCTCCCTGACCATCGCGTCACCACACCGTTGTCGTCAGCATTTCTGGCCGCAAGGCCAGGAACCCCCCAACGATGGCCAGGGCGTATGGTACGCCCGCCGCGGCCGGGGCTTGCTTGTCTCGCAGCCGCCGGACGAATCCGACCGCCAGATAGCAGGCGCCCACAACGCCGCCGGCGACCATGATTGACAGCACAAAACGCGACAGCTCGATCGGCAAGAGCCACACGCTGAGCGCCGAAATCAGCTTGATGTCGCCGCCGCCGAGGACCTTCTTCTGGTGAAGTCCCAGGCCGCCCAGCAGTACGATGCCGCAACCCACCAGAGAGTAGATCAACTCGCCTGAGCTGATCAGCACGCCGTGGATTAGACCAAGCAGAAAGACCCCCAGGCAGACGAAATTGGGTATCAGCCTTCGGGTAAGATCGGAAAAAACTGACCCCGCCAGCAAAGCCAGAAGGGTCAGGTTCAACACAGATTCTAGTTCGTCCATGACTGGGGCGCCGCCCCGACAACCGGCCCCGCCCCCCCGGACACAACGGCGGCGTAGCCCCCCGAGCCCTCGTTAACGACG
>CAZXVO010000164.1:5873-9015 GCA_964643835.1 uncultured Phenylobacterium sp.
AACGACGTTGTCGATCGCAGTACCCGCAGCTTGCGACAGGGCGTCGGAGGCGGTGAAAACGCCGCCGGCCATCGCACCGCCCATGGTCGAATACTCGGTCGAGGTCAGACCTTATTCGTCCTTCAAAAGAACGGCAACTTGATTCAAAAGCTCGCGAAGCATTTCGCCCACTCCCCCATTTGCTCAGAGCACAGTGCTCGTCGGACGGACTTGGCCTCACGCCCTGGCTTGCGTCAAACGTCTGGGCGCTCACTTTGAGCGCGCCCGAGCCCAGGCGCCCGGCCCTCACATTAACACTCGCCTCCGAAGGGGCGCCTTCGGGCAGGAAAATGCAACGCCAAGCAGGGTAAGGGATCGCGGGGGAACAGCCGTGTCGGAGCTCACCACCAGGTCGCCTCGCGCGACCGCGTCGGTAACCTTGATTTTCCGCTGACGACCCGAGCCTGCGTAGGCTTGGCCTTCCTGGTCGAACGTAAGCGCGGCTTTTCCACCGCCTGCCGATTGCTTGACGTTCAGTGGGCAGGCTGAGCGGCCTTCCAGGCCCAGGGCGTGAGCTCGGCGAGGCGGCTGTTGAGGTGGCCGCCCACGAGCCTGCTGATGACGTCGGTCAGGTAGGCCTTGGGCTCGATGCCGGAGATCTTGCAGCATTCGATCAGGGTGGCGAGGATCGCCCAGTGCTCGCCGCCTTCGTCGGAGCCGGCGAAGAGGGCGTTCTTTCGGTTGAGCGCTATGGGGCGCATGGCGCGCTCGACGGTGTTGGTGTCGAGCTCGAGATGGCCGTCGTCCAGGAAGCGCACCAGACCGTCCCAGTGGCCAAGCGCGTAGCGCAGACCCTCGGCCATGGGGGACCTGCCCGGGACCGCCTTGAGCTGCTCCATCATCCAGATCTGGAGATCCGCCGTGATGGGTCGGCTCCTGGCCTGACGCTGGGCTCGGCGCTCATCAGGTGATCGGCCGCGGATTTCAGCCTCGACGGCGTAGAGCTTGCCGATCTGGGCGATGGCGTGCTTGGCGATCGGCGCCGATCCGCCCTTGGCCAGGTCGTAGAAGCGACGGCGCACGTGGCTCCAGCAGTGGGCGAGCGTGATCGCGTTGGGTCGGGTCTTGGCCAGCCGCTTGTAGGCGCTGTAGCCGTCGGTCTGCAGCACGCCGCTGAAGTCCTTCAGGAGCGCACAGGCATGATCAGCCCCGCGTCCGGGCGCGTAAGTGTAGGCCACGGCCGGCGGATCGGAGCCGCCGAAGGGTCGATCATCCCGGGCGATGGCCCAGAAGTATCCAAGCTTGGTCCGGCCTCGGCCCGGATCGAGCACCGGGGCCGTCGTCTCGTCCACGAAGAGGCGCGAAGAGGCCAGAAGCGTCGTTCGGATATGTGACCAGACCGGACGCAGTTCAGCGGCGGCATATCCCACCCAGGAGGCCAGGGTCGATCGGTCGATGATCACGCCTTGCCGGGCCAGAGCCTGGGACTGACGATAGAGCGGCATATGGTCGGCGTACTTGCCGACGATCACATCGGCCACCAGCGCCTCGGTTGGCAGCCCACCCTCGATCAGGTGCGCCGGCGCCGAAGCCTGGACCACCTTGCCCTCGCAAGCGCGGCAGGCGTACTTCGGGCGATGGGTGACGATCACCCGGTACTGGACCGGCAAGACGTCCAGACGCTTGGCGACGTCTTCACCGATGGCGTGCAGAGCCCCGCCGCAGCAGGCGCATGCCGTGCTCGCAGGCTCGATGACGACGTCGATTTGCGGCAGATGCTCGGGCAGCGAGGCTCGCCCGCTGGCCGGCCGCGACGACCGGGGCCGCCCGGCCTTGCGATCCAGCTGGTCTTTCTCCGCCAAGGCCTCGGCGATCGCCTGTTCAGTATCCTCCAGCGCCAGCTGCAGCTGATCTGGATCCATCTGCTCGGAGCGCCTGCCGAAGGTCAGTCGGCGCAGCCTGGCCAGGTAGTGTTCAAGCCGGGCATTGATCTCGGCCAGGCGCTCATTGTCGAGCGCCAGGGCGTCGCGCTCACAGGTCAGAGCGTCGCGCTCGGCCTCCAAGTCCGCCGCCACCTTTCCCGTTTCTACGAGCTCCTGCTGTAGGCGAAGCGCCAGGGCGCGCAGGGCCTCAAGGTCTCCAGGCAGGGCGTCACCGGCGAGCTCCATCGCCAAACACCCTACTATAAATCGGCTTCGCAGCCTCGCGCTTTCGTTGATTCACAACGGATTTCTGATCACCTCACGCCGCTTGGACGCCGCCGCCTCGGCGGGTGGATCCGCGTCCAGTCCAGCCCGTCGAGCAGCGCGGCTAGCTGCGAGGAGGACAGCTTCATCACCCCCTCGCTGATCGGCGGCCACTTGAACGCACCCTCGTCCAGCGCTTTCCACAGCATCACCAGGCCCGTCCCATCCCAGGCGATGATCTTGACCCGGTCTGCCCGCTTGGACCTGAAGACGATCACCGTTCCAGAGAACGGATCCTGGCCCAACGCCTCCTTGGCCAGGGCCGCCAGGCCGTCGGCGCCGCGCCTGAAGTCCACCGGCTTTGTCGCCACCAGCACCCGGACGCCTGAGCCGATGCCAATCAACGGCCCGACCGCAGCGCCATCAGGATCGTCGTCACCATTCGGGGATCAGCTCCCTGCGCGACCCGCACTGAAGCCCCGCCAAGCTCGACTTCAATCAAGCCGGCTCGCGACTGCCCACCGGTCGCAGCGCCGTCATCAATCTCAACCCGGGCAAACGCCGTCGCCGATCCCGACACTCGCGCCTCGCGCCGCCAGTTGAACAGTTGCGACTTCGACACGCCGTGCCGGTTCGACGCCTCACCCACGCTGCTCGCGTAGCTGTCCTCGATGGCTTGGGCCTTCTCCTGCGCGCTCCATCGCCGCCGCCGGGCAGCGCCCGTGTAGACCTCGATCCGATGCGCCGGAGACATCATCAGCACATCATCACCCCGCATCATCAGCTCTCTTAAGCCCGCCCACGTCGACCGCGGGACAGGCTCACCGATTAGGAGGGCGTCGAACAGGTGGGGGAAAAGCCGCGCTTACAAACTAAGTGTGGTATCTGGCGACTGATGCAGCCAGTCCGGATGCATTGGTAGACAAACTAAGTGTGGTATCTGGCGACTGATGCAGCCAGTCCGGATGCATTGGTAG
>CAZXVO010000165.1:0-8910 GCA_964643835.1 uncultured Phenylobacterium sp.
TCGGCCATGTGCCGATGCTCACCAATCCGATCTTCGCCGATTATATGCAGGCCTATGGCCAGGGCGGCCTGCGCGCCCTGGGGCGCGGGCAGCTGCACAACCTGGCGCGGCTCTACTGGTACACGGTGGAGTTCGGACTGCTGGCGACCGAGGCGGGTTTGCGCATCTATGGGGCAGGCATTGTCTCCTCCCACGCCGAATCGATCTTCGCCCTCGATGACCCGTCGCCCCATCGGCTGGGGTTCGACCTGGAGCGGATCATGCGCACGCCCTACCGGATCGACGACTTCCAGCAGGTCTATTTCGTCGTCCCGTCGCTGCAAGCGCTGCTGGACGCGACCCTGCAGGACTTCGGGCCGATCTATCGGCGCCTGGACAGCGCGCCCGACCTCGGGATCGCCGAGGTGCTGGCCGAAGACAAGGTCATCACCCGCGGGACCCAGGCCTATGCCCGCGCCCGCGCCTGAGACCTATTCCTCGCCGGCGGCCCGCTTCTTCAGCGTCTCGTAGCCGGCCTGGATCTGGGCGCGTTGGGCCGGGGAGAAAATCCGGTAGCGCTGGGCCTTTGGTCCGTCGGCCACGCTGATCTCGGCCTCGCTCACATAGATGTAGCGCCCCTGATAGGCGCCCACGAGCGGCTGGCCGTGCTCCAGGCGCAGGCCTTCCAGCCGCCCGGCGCAGGACTCAAGGTTCTCGATCCCGCTCACCAGCGGGCGGAAGTCTGGCTTTCCGTTGAGGCCCTCCACCATCCGCCAGCAGACGCCGGCGTTGGTGGGCGCACCCGCTTCACGGCTACAGGCGCCGAGCCCCAGGACCAGCAGCAGCGGCAGGATCATCTTGGTCCCCATGGCCCCTCCGCGGGTCAGTAGTCCTTGCGCCAGCGCACCGCCAGCTTACCGTCGCCCTGGCCGGCGATCTTGGAGATGATGGACAGGTTGCGGCGGACGCGCCACTCAACTTGCGCCGCCGGGCCTTCGCGGCCGCCGCCGGTCAGCTCGAGATAGACGTCGTCGGTAAGGTACTTGCCCCCCGACACCGTGACGCCCGAGGCCCCGCCGCCCGCGACCGCCAACCGATCCAGGCCGGCGAAGGTGCGCAGGTTGCCGATCACGTCGAAGCCCCCGCCCCCGGCCAGGGACGACAGAGCCGAGGCCAGTTGCGCGGCTTCCAGCGGCGACAGCTGGGAGGCCGAAGTTCCGAACAGCACCTGGGCCAGCACCTCGTCATTGGGCAGGGTCGGGGTGGAGGTCAGGGTGATTTCCGGCTTGGCCGCCGTTCCGCGGATACGGACCACCGCGGTCAGCGAGGTGTCCTCTCGGGTCGCCGACAGGTCGAGGCGAATGTCCTTGGGCGAGGTGGACAGATAGACCACGCCGCGGGTGTCGAATTCGAACCGCTTGCCCGCGAAGTCATAGTCGCCCCGCACCACCCGCGCCGCGCCCGACAGGGAGGGGCTGGAGGTCGTTCCGCCCACATGGGCGTCCAGGGACAGCTCCACGTCCAGGCCTCGGCCGCGCAGATAGATGCGCTCCGGCGCCTTCAGGGTGACGTCGAGGGCGATGCCTGGGCCGCGCTTGAAGGGGGCCAGCTGGACCGTGGTCATCTCCACCGGACGGTTGATCTCGACCACGTCCATGGGGACGACGTTCGAGGGCGTCGGGGTGCGCGCCGCCACGTCGGCCCGGTCGATGGTCAGGGCGCCGGCCAGCCGGACCTTGCCGTCGCCGTCCCGGTCGATGACCGCCTGCCCCGTGGCCGAGGCCGTGGCCTGTTCGTTATCAATCAGCCGAAAGCTCTTGAGATTGAGGCGGAACGTGCTCTCACCCTCAGGTCCGAAGCTGATCTTGCCGGCGCCGGCGACAGTGCCGCCATGGCCGTCCCCGGCGGTCGCCTCGCGGATGTCCACCTCGGTGTCGTTCAGGCTGGCCCGCAGGGTCACATCGCGCAGGGTGAGGCCCGTGGCCCCGTCGGAGAATCGTCCGTCTTCCACATCTGCACGGCCAACCGCGCGGGGACGCGCTAGCGTGCCGGCCAGATCGCCCTGGAGCTGGACATGGCCGGCCAGCTCTCGCTCGCCGCCAACCAGGAGATCCCAGAGCGGCTTGACCTCGCCGTCCGCAGAGATGCGGCCCCGGATGGGCTTGGTCCGGTCGATGGCGATGCGCAGGGGCGCCGCCGAGGTCTCGGCCGGCAGCACCAGGGTGGCGGCCGCCTTCAGGCCCTGGCGGTTGGTCAGGGCGGCGTCCAAGTTCAGCTCGTCGCCGGCCAGCCGGGCCTTGAGCGACCCGTTCAAGCCCAGGGCGGCGTCCGAGCCCAGCCCACGGACGCTATCCAGGTCGGCGTCCAGATAGCCCGACAGCCGACGCCCCTCGCCGTTCAGGACCAGGTCGCCGTCGATCTTGCCGGCGAAATCCTCGTCAATCAGGCCGACGCCGAGCTGCTGGACCTTGATCTGCACATCGGTGGAAGCCCGCGCCATCCGGGCGTTGAGGTCGATACGACCGCCATCGGAGGCGACCAGCTGCATCTTGGCCAACGACTCCGGCCCGCCCAGCCGGAACTGGGCCGCGTCGACGGTCTTCAAGGCCCACTTCAGGTATCGGCCCTCGCCGCTGAAGGCGAGCTGATAGCCCGGCGCGGCCTGGGCCACGGTCCCGCTGCCGTTGAGGCCCCAGCGGGACCCGGAGAACATCCCGGACATCTCGGCCGAATAGGGCAGCTTGGACAAAGGCCCGTCGGCGCTGACCCGGCCCGAGGAGATCACCACCCGGCCGCCCGGCAGGGCGACGCCCTCAGCGGTGAGGCTCAGCCTTGCGCGCGGCCCGCCCGCGGCGTCGGTCAGCCGGACCTCGCCGGCCACCTTGCCCGCCTCGAGGAAGGCGCCCTTGGATAGGCTGACATCGAGGTCAGCGCTGGAGGCCGCATGGTCGCGCAGGGACAGGGCGCCTGAGGCCTTCAGCCCCCCGGCGTCCACGGAGAGGTCGGTCAGGTCGACGCCTGCGCCCGGGAAGGCGAAGGCCGACTTGGCCTGGGCCGGGCCATAGGCGCTGGAGGCGTTCAGGGCCACGACCCCGCTGCTGCCGTCCGGCCGTCTCAGGAAGCTCAGGACCACGCGGGCGTTGGTCAGCGGCAACCGCGGCACATCCAGCGCATCAAGGTCGGCGATCAGGTCGGCTCGCGGCGCCTGCAGGGTGCCGGTGATGGCGCCGGAGCCCTTGGCCTTGCCCGTGATCTCCACCGGCCCGGCCCGGAAGGGGCCTTCCGCCGTCCAGTCGAGCTTGAACTTGAGGGCGCCGTCGGCCTCCCGCGCGCCGGCCGCCGTCATCCGGCCTGAGGCGCCGGTGAGGGTCGCCTCGGACACCAGGATCCGGCCGCCGCTAAACTCCGCCTTGCCGTTCAGGCGCGGCTGAGCGCCTAGAAGGCGGTCCAGCTCGGCATAGCCGCTGGCGAGCTTCGCGCCCTTGATGTCCAGGTCCAGGCCCCAGGGCTTGCCCCGTCCCGACTGGCCGGCGCTCCAGCTTGCCGAAAGCGCGCCGCTGGCGCCCTTGCGCACCCCGGCGATGCTGGCGAGGTCGGCGTCGCCCTTGAAGGTCAGGCCGCCCAACAGACCGCGGCCGCCGTCGCCGCGCACCTTCAGCCCTTGGGCGTCCACCAGCAGGTCGCGGAACAGGAAGCGCCCGTCGGACAGCCGCGCGATGTCGAACTCGGCCTTGGGCGCGGCGCCCAGCGCCATGGCCAGCCAGGTGGTCCCCGCCCCGCCGGCGCCATCCAGCTTGCCCGAGACGCTCCAGCCGCCCGACTTGCGTTCAAAGGCCACTGGCCCGCTCATCCGCGCCAGGCTGTAGCCGAGCAGGGTTGAGTCCCGGACCACCGCGTCACCGGTGATCTTCCAGTCATCAGCCTTGCCTGTCAGGCGGGCCACCGCGTGGGTCGGGCCCATCTGCGGGCCGCCGATCAGCCGGGTCAGGCTGGGAGCGTCGCCGACCAGGGCCAGGCCTTCCTTGCCGATCCGCCGCTTGTCGGTGTCCACCTGCCCTTTGCCGGACAGGCTGAGGTTGGCCGCCTTGGCGGACACCGTCACATCGTAGAGGCTCTTCTTCGCCTGGGTCCCGGCGATGACAAAGGTCGCCTCCGGCCCGAAGCGGTCGGCATAGGGCTTGAGCAGGCTGGAAGCGCTGAGCGCGATCCGTCCCCTCGCCTGCCCGCCCTTCGGCGTCCAGTCGCCGGTGATCTCCACCGGGCGCATCTGGCCCGAGATGGCCACGACGCGGATCAATCCGGAACGCCCCGGCCCGTCGGACTTGGAGCGGCCGTTCGCCAGGGCCTTCAGCTCGAACGGCGCGCCAGACGGCAGGCCCAGCGCGCCGGCGATAGCGCCGCCCTTGGCCTCCACCGCATCAGCGCTGATCGCCATGCGATGGCCCTTGATCAGGTCGAAGGCGAGGTTGAGGTGATCACCCCGGCGCAGCTGGCTGACGGCGGTCAGATGCCCCGCCTGGCCCCCTTGGCCGCGTCGCAGCTGCAGGCCGCCGACGACGTCATAGACGCCCCGCTGGTAGCTGAACTCCGGGGTCATCTCGACCCGGCCCGAGATCTTCCCGATGCGCAGGGACACCGGCAGTCCGCCGGACTTCTCCTTGGGCGCCAGGGTCGGTCGGCGCAGCAGGGTGATGCGCTCGGCGCGGACCTCGTCGATCTCCAGCCGGCGAATGAACAGGTCGAGATAGCGCCACGACACCTGGACCTTGCGGGCGTCCAGCCACACGCCCGCCTCGTCGGACACGGTCAGCCGCCTGAGGGTGAAGTTGCGCCAGATATCGCCCTCCAGTCCCTCGATCCGCAGCCGTCCGACCCGGCCGAGCTTCAGGCCGTTGGCGCCGGCCTCGATGAGCAGACGTCCCTGGGGCAGCAGCACGCCGAAGCGGGTGGTGATCACGCCGCCCCCGAAAAGGAAGGTCAGGATCAGGGCGACAATGACCACGATAGGCGGGAAGGCCCGGCTCTTGGCCACGGCGATGGCGGCCGCCTCCACCTCGTGGACGACCTCGGCGATGGCCTCCTCGATGGGATGCTCGTGTCCCGGCTTCGGATCCTCGGGGGGCTGGCTCAAAAGCTCTGCCCGATGCTGAGATAGACCTGGAAGGACGGGTCGCCCTTGCGCTTGTTCAGCGGCACGGCGATGTCGGCGCGGATCGGGCCGAAGCCCAGATCATAGCGAACCCCCAGGCCCGCCCCCACGCTGAGATCCTTGAACGACGGCGTCGGGTCCGAGACGATTGAGCCGGCGTCGACGAAGGCCACAACGCCCCACCGGGCGGTGAGTTTCTGGCGCAGTTCGAAGGAGGCCTCGGTCAGGGACAGGCCGCCCTCGGGCGTATTGTCCGACAGGCGCGGACCGATGCCCTGATAGGCGTAGCCGCGCACCGAGCCGCCGCCGCCGGAATAGAACCGGCGGGAGGCCGGCACCTCGGGGATCAGGCCGCCGATGATGGAGCCGACCTTCACCCGCCCGGCCAGCACCGTGCGCGCCTTCTCGCCGAAAGGCATGTAGGCCGTGCCCTGCGCCTGGGCCCTTAGATAGGGCAAGGTGTCCGAGCCGGAGATCAGGGTCGGCTCAAGCCTGGCCTCCACCCGCCACCCGCGCTTGGGGTCCAGGGGATCGTCCGACCGGTCCAGGGCCAGGGCGCCCAGGGCCGCCACCGCGATCAGGTCCCGGCCGAGCGGGCGCAGGGTGGTCGACTGGCGCTCATCGGTCCGGCTGTAGTCCAGGGAGCCGCCGACCGTGACATAGGAGGTCTTGCCGAACCGGCGCTGGACGTCGGCGCTAAGGCCGACGCCGGTTTCGTCATAGGCGTCGGTCTGGGTGCGGTAGAGGGCCGTCGTCGCCTTCAGGGTCTGCTGGGCGCGACGCCAATGCGGCAGGGAGACCTCCGCCCCGATACGGCTGTCGAGGGTGGAGCCCTTGGCGAACAGGGCGACGGTGTCGGCGCGGCCCAGGATATTGTAGCGGGTCAGGCGGGCGTCGGCGCCCGCGCCCTCGCTGGTCGAATAGCTGGCGCCGATCTCCAGCTGGCGCTTAGACCGGTCCGCGAGGCTGACAATGACCGGGCGCAGGCCCTGAAGAGTCGCCTCTGACCGCGGGGCCAGGGCCACCGTCACCGATTCGTACACCCCGGTGTCCAGCAGCCGGCGCTCCAGTTCGCCCACGTCCTCGGGATCATAGGCGTCGCCGGGCGCCCAGGGCGCGAGCCGATCGAGCCAAGCCGGGTTGGTGCGTCCCGTCGTCACCAACCGCACGCCGTCCAGGCGCACCAGGCTGCCGGCGGCGATCCGGTAGGTCGGGCGCACGGTCTGATCGGCGTGGTCGACGATGACCTCGCGCGGCTCGGCGGCGACGTCAGCGAATCCGCGCTTCTGGACGGCGGCGACGATGCGCCCTTCAGCGCCCACTACGTCTCCAGCTCGCCCGGCTTGGCCGTTCGCCAGGCCCATGACCGCTTCAGCGGCGGCCTGGACCGTTGGCGGCGGGGCCTCGCCGGTCCAGCTGATCTGCGGATCAGCGATGAGGAATCGGCGATGGGGGGTCACCCGGACCACGGGCTGGGGCGAGTCGCCCTCGCCGACTTCCGGCGCCACTTCGGCGCCGTAGTAGCCTTCGGATCTCAGCACGGCCAAGGCGTCCGACGCGGCCTCGCGGGCGCGCCGGCGGGCCTCGAAACGATTCTCGATGGGCTGGTCGGTGGTCCCAATGGCCTCGACGAGCGCCGACCGCAGCCGGCTGGGCAGGTCGCCCTGAAGGCCAGCCTTCGGCGTCTCAGCGCGCGCGCCGCCCGGGCCCATCTGGCCCAGCAAGGCCGCTGAGGCGGCGACGGCATAGACCAGTCGTCCCACGTCCAAGAATCCGCGCTGAGCCCCCACCGGATTTAGCCTTGTCGCCGCGCCGTGTCACCCGACGTGCCGACGTATCGGTGCTTTCGATTTGGGCGCCTGTCTGCTCAAATGACGAGCATGAAGCCCCATGGTTCCCTTCGCTTCCGAAAACCCGCGCCCCGCAGCAGCGGCCTTCCTAGGGTCGAGCTTGATCACGACCCGGAAGGACCTCTCACGGTGGAGCTAGGATTGTCGACGGCGCCCAGACCTGATGAGACCGAACCGGCGGCGCCGGCCCCTGCACCCTACGACGAGATGCTGGTCGCCGAAGGCGAGGTCCGCGGGCATTACAAGACGCTCAATGATCGGATCGCCACCCTGGCCGGCGGGGAGCTGGCCGAGCGGCAGAAGACCCTCGAGCGCTTCTTCCTGCTCCAAGGCATCACCTTCACCGTCTATGGCGGCGAGAGCTCCACCGAGCGGATCATCCCGACCGACCTCCTGCCCCGCATCATCCCGTCCGAAGAGTGGGACGTCATCGAGGCCGGGCTGACCCAGCGCCTGCGCGCGCTGAACATGTTCCTCGCCGACATCTATGGCGAACAGCAGATCCTGATGGACGGCGTTGTGCCGCGGGAGCTGGTGCTGAGCGCGCCCTCCTACCGGCGCGAGATGCAGAACCTCTATGTGCCGCACCAGGCCTACGCCAATGTCTGCGGCTCTGACCTGATCCGCCAGCCGGACGGCGCCTTTGCGGTGCTGGAGGACAATCTGCGGGTTCCCTCGGGCGTCTCCTACATGCTGGCCAATCGCGAGGCGTCCAAGCGGACCTTCCCGGGCACCTTCCGTACGGCCGGGGTGCGGGCCGTCGACCGCTATCCGGACCTGTTGCTGGCCACCTTGAAGAGCATGGCCGCCGACTGGCGTCCGAACCCGCAGGTCGTGGTGCTGACGCCGGGCGTCTACAACTCGGCCTATTACGAGCACGCCTATCTGGCGCGCCTGATGGGGTGTCCGCTGGTCGAGGGCCGCGACCTCGTGGTCCATGACAACATGGTCTACATGCGCACCACCACGGGGCTGCGCCGGATTGACGTGATCTATCGCCGGGTGGATGACGACTTCATCGACCCCCTCACCTTCCGCCGGGATTCTGGACTGGGCGCGGCAGGCCTGTTCAACGCCTACCGGGCCGGCAATGTGGTGATCTGCAATGCGCCGGGCACCGGCGTCGCCGACGACAAGGCGGTCTACGCCTATGTGCCCGAGATCATTCGCTACTACCTGGGCGAGGACGCGATCCTGCCCAATATCGAGACCTATCTGTGCCGCGAGCCGGCCCAGTTGAGCCACGTCCTGGCCAATCTGGACAAGCTGGTGGTCAAGGCGGTGGGGGCGTCCGGCGGCTACGGCATGCTGGTCGGCCCGCACGCTACGACCGCCGAACGGGCCGCGTTCGCGGAAGCCGTGAAGGCCGATCCGGACAACTATATCGCCCAGCCGACGATCCAGCTGTCCACGGCGCCCTGCCTGATCGACGGCCAGATCGAAGCCCGCCACGTGGACCTGCGCCCCTTCATCCTGTCCGGCGACAAGATCACCGTGACGCCCGGCGCCCTGACCCGCGTCGCCCTGAAAAAGGGCTCCCTGGTGGTCAATTCCAGCCAGGGCGGGGGGTCCAAGGACACCTGGGTCCTGGAAGCCAAGGAGCCCCGCCCATGATGCTCGCCCGGGTCGCCGACAGCCTCTACTGGATCGGCCGCTATGTGGAGCGGGCGGAGCACATGTGCCGCCTCTCCGACGTCATGCTCAACGCCACCCTGGACCGCACCGAGGCGGCGGCCCAGACAGCCCGTATCGCCCTGGCGGCGGTGGGAGACACCGACGTCTCCAAGACCGCCGCGCCCTGGGACGCGGCCTACGCCCTGACCCTGGACCGCAACGACGGCGGCTCCATCACCACCTCCCTGGCCCGGGCCCGGGAGAACGCCCGCCAGGTGCGCGACCAGATCACCACCGAGACCTGGGAGCGGCTGAACC
>CAZXVO010000166.1:0-3972 GCA_964643835.1 uncultured Phenylobacterium sp.
CTGTCGGCCACCGCGGCCTCGGTCAGGCCGCCCATCCGCGCCGTCTCGGCGGTCAGGGTGTTGAGTTCGTCCTCGTAGGACTTGACGATGTGCTCGTTCATTGCGGGGTCCTCAGCCGAAGCGACCGGTGATGTAGTCCTGGGTGCGGCTGTCCCGCGGGTTGGTGAAGATGTCGCCGGTCGACCCGGCCTCCACCAGCTTGCCCAGGTGGAAGAAGGCGGTCTTCTGCGAGACGCGGGCGGCCTGGGCCATCGAGTGGGTGACGATGACGATGCAGTATTGGCTGCGCAGGTCGTCCATCAACTCTTCGATCTTGGCCGTGGCGATGGGGTCGAGGGCCGAGCAGGGGGCGTCCATCAGGATCACCTAGGGGCTGACCGCGATGGCGCGGGCGATGACCAGGCGCTGCTGCTGGCCGCCGGACAGGCCGGTGCCGGGCTGGTGCAGGCGATCAGCCACCTCGTTCCAGAGACCGGCGCGCTTCAGCGAGCTTTCAACGATGCCTTCCAGCTCGGACTTGGAGCTGGCGATGCCGTGGATGCGCGGGCCGTAGGCCACGTTCTCGAAGATGGTCTTCGGGAAGGGGTTGGGCTTCTGGAACACCATGCCGACGCGGGCCCGCAGGACGACGGGGTCGATGGACTTGTCGTTCACGTCCTCGCCGTCGAGCTCGATCCGGCCGCGCACCGTGGCGCCGGGGATCGTGTCGTTCATGCGGTTGATGCAGCGCAGGAAGGTGGACTTGCCGCAGCCGGAGGGGCCGATCAGGGCGGTGACCGCCTTTTCGGGCACGTCCAAGGCGACGTCGAACAGGGCCTGCTTGTCGCCATAGAAGACGTTGACGTCGCGGGCGCGGATCTTCACCGCGGCGTCGGCGCCGGCGCTGCGGGCGCGATCAACGGCGATGTGGGGCGCGGGCGCGTGGCCTTCATCGTCACGGGCGCGAGCGGGCTGGGGGATGTGGCGCAGGTTCATCGGATTACCACCGGCGTTCGAAGCGGCGGCGAAGCAGGATCGCGGCCAGGTTCATGATGATCATGAAGGTGAGGAGGACGAGGATCGCCGCGGCGGTGCGCTCATGGAAGGCACGCTCCGAGGCGTTTTCCCAGATGAAGACCTGGACCGGCAGGACGGTCGCCGCGCCGGTGAAGCCTTCCGGCACGCCAGGCACGAAGGAGACCATGCCGATCATCAGGAGCGGCGCGGTCTCGCCCAGCGCATGGGCCAGGGACAGGATGGCCCCGGTCATCACGCCGGGCATGGCCAGCGGCAGGACGTGGTGGAAGACCGTCTGGGTCTTCGACGCGCCGACCCCCAGGGCCGCCTCGCGGATCGACGGCGGCACCGCCTTCAGCGCCGAGCGGGTGGCGATGATCACGGTGGGCAGGGCCATCAGGGCCAGCACCAGGCCGCCGACCAGCGGCGAGGAGCGCGGCACGCCCAGCCAGTTGATGAACACCGCCAGGCCCAAGAGGCCGTAGACGATGGAGGGCACGGCGGCCAGGTTGTTGATATTGACCTCGATCAGGTCGCTGAACCGGCCCTTGGGCGCGAATTCCTCGAGATAGGTCGCGGCCAGCACGCCGATCGGGATCGCCAGGGCGGCGGTGATCAGTAGCATCATGGCGGAACCCACCACGGCGCCCAGCACCCCGGCCTGCTCCGGCTCGGCGGAGTCCGAGCGGGTGAAGAAGCCGGTGTTGAATTCCGACTTCACCGCGCCCTGGGCCTTCAGCTTGTCCAGCCAGTCGAGCTGTTGGTTGTCGAGCTTGCGCTCGTCCTGCGGCGTCGAACGCTTCAGCTCGCCCTTGAAATAGAGCTGGCCATCGGCCTTCACGGGACCGGAGACGGAGATGGTCTTGCCGATCAGGTCCGGGTTGTCGCGGACCTGCTTCAGCACCTGGAAGCCGAGATCGTTGGAGATCAGCTCCATCAGCTTGCCGGACGATGTGCCGTACTCGTCGTCCTTCTCACCCAGGCGGGCGAGGGTCTGGTCGGCGATCATCAGGTCAAAATTGGCGCCCGCCACGTCGGCGCGATCAATCCGGGCCGGGTCGATATAGACCGGCACGGTCATCTTGTAGTCGACGAAGGTCGAGTAGCCCTGGACCACGATACGGCCGACCAGGACCGCCAGGAAGCTCAGCGCCACCACGATGGCCAGGCGGCCATAGAGGCGGAAGCGCATCTCCTCGGCGTGGCGCTTCTTCAGCCGCGCCTCGACCGCGGCGCGCAGGGACGGCGAAGCCGTCGGAAGGGCGGCGTCAGTCATATTGTTCCCGATACTTCTGGACCACGCGCAGGGCGATGATGTTCAGCGCGAAGGTCACGACGAATAGGGCCAGGCCCAGGCCGAAGGCGGCCTGGGTCTTGGGGCTGTCGAACTCCTGGTGGGCGGTCAGCAGGGTGACGATCTGGACCGTCTCGGTCGTCACCGTTTCCAGGGGATTGATGGTGGTCTTGGCCTGCAGGCCGGCGGCCATGGTCACGATCATGGTCTCGCCGACGGCGCGGGAGACGGCCAGCAGCATGGCGGCCATGATCCCAGGCAGGGCCGCGGGCAGCACCACCTTCTTCACGGTCTCGGAGCGGGTGGCGCCCATGGCCAGGCTGCCGTCGCGCATCGACTGCGGCACGGCGTTGATGATGTCGTCGGACAGAGACGAGACGAAGGGGATCAGCATGATGCCCATCACCGCCCCGGCCACCAGCGCCATCTGGTTCTGCACCTGGGAGAGGTAGACGCCCAGGGCGTCGAAGGGCCCGCCCACCAGTTCGGCGCCGATGGCGTTGAACCCGGCGCGGAACAGCGGGCCGACGGTCAGGGCGGCGAAGAAGCCGTAGACCACGGTGGGCACGCCGGCGAGGATCTCCAGCAGCGGCTTGACCACCGAGCGGGTCAGGCTGCTGGCGTATTCCGACAGGTAGATGGCCGAGAACAGCCCGATCGGCGCGGCCACGATCATGGCGATGAGCATGATCAGGAAGGTGCCGGCGAACAGGGGCACGGCCCCGAACGCGCCCTTAGAGGCGTACTGGTCAGAGCGCATGGCGATCTGCGGGTCCCAGTCCAGGCCGAACAGGAACTCCTGGATCGGCACCGACTGGAAGAAGCGCAGGCTCTCCCAGACCAGGGAGGCGACGATGCCGACCGTGGTCAGGATGGCGGTGACCGAGCAGACGATGAACAGGCCGGCGACCCAGCCCTCCACCCGGTTGCGTGCGCGGAAATCGGGGCGGATCCGGCGGATCGCCAGGGCGACACCCGACAGGGCGAGCACAGCCGCCGCGGCCAGGGCGCCGTAGGTGATCAGGTTCTCGAGTTGGCGCGCCTGGGCCGTCTTGGCTTCAAGCGCGACGCCAAGGGCGCCGTCATAGGTCATCTCGCTGGCCTGGCCGCCATGGGCCAGGGCGCGGGCGTCGTCGAAGAACACCTCCTGCTCCTGGGCGGTCAGGGCGGCGACCGGCGCCGGAACCTGGACCCGCAGCAGCCCGGCCTCAAGGCGACCGCCGAAGAAGGCGGCGGCCAGGATCAGCAGGGCGGCGGGCACGCCGGCCCACAGGGCGACATAGGCGCCGTAGTAGCCGGGCAGGGAATGCATGCGCCGGGGCTGGCCGGCGGCGGCGGCCGTCACCTTGCGCCGCGCGGCGACATAGGTGGCCGCGGAGAAGAGGACGAGCGCCAGTAAGGCGACCCAGGTCAGCATGTGAACTCGCGGTCCTGCAGTTGGAGATCAAGCGATGGCGGCTGGCCGATCGCTGCGCGGGCGGAACCTGCCCGCGCAATGCTGTCCCCATACGACAGTTCTACGACACTTTTGTCACAACGCCCGGAGCCCGCGCCCTGGTCTCGGCCGCGCCCCCGTTGGCGAGCGGGAAATAGACCGAGAAGGTCGCGCCGGCGCCCTGGGCGCTTTCCACGGCGAAGCCACCGCGGTGCCGGTTCATGATGTGCTTGACGATCGCCAGGCC
>CAZXVO010000166.1:4072-8908 GCA_964643835.1 uncultured Phenylobacterium sp.
CCGATCGCCCGGCCGGGTTCCGGCAGGTCGGTTTCGATCCGCACGCCCTTGTCGGCGGCGAGCGGCCCCAGGGCGTCGGCCACGTCCCGCGCGGCCAGGGCGAGGTCGACCTCGCCCTGCGGGGCGATGTGCTCGTTGAGTTCGATCCGCGACAGGGACAACAGGTCGTCGATCAACCGCGCCATCCGCTCGGCCTGGGCCTGCATGATGCCCAGGAACCTGTCGCGCACCTTCTCGTCGGTGCGCGCATGACCCCGGAGGGTCTCGATGAAGCCGCTCAGGGAGGCGAGCGGCGTGCGCAGTTCGTGGCTGGCGTTGGCCAGGAAGTCGGCCCGGGTGCGTTCCGCCCGCCGGATGTCGGTCTCGTCGCGAAGCACCAGCATGGCCCGACGGTCGCCGTTGGGCGCGGTCTCCAGCGGCTTGGCCGAGGCGCGCCAGACGCGATCCTGGGCGCCGCCCATCTCGTAGATGGCCTCGGCGCAGCGGTCGCCGAACAGGGCCACATCCACCGCCTCGAGCACTTCGGGATCGCGGATCACGGTGACCAGCAGTCCCGTCGAATTCTGGATCCGCAGGAAGTCCCGGGCCGCCTCATTGACCAGCACGAAACGCCGGCCAGCCAGGTCATCCGGCTCGTGCGCGGCGATGACCAGCACCGGATCAGGCAGGGCGTCCACCAGGCTGGCATAGGGTGGTGGCTCGCTGCGGCCAGGCTCAAGCGCCGGCTGGTCGTCCCGCGCGGCGGGCACGGTGGCGCGGCCACCGATCAGCCAGCCAAGCCCCACCACCAGGATCGCCGCGCCAATCGCGGCCGGCAGGCTGAGTTCGCCTCCTGCGCCCAGCGCCACGATCACGGCGGCGGCGGCCCCGGCCGCCGCTAGCGCGACGGTCATTGGGCTGAAAGAACCGCGCTGCGGCTGGGGCAAAAGCGAATCTCCTGCTGGATTGCCCAGAAAGACAAAAACCTATGTCGCTTCAATGACACGCCTCGGACAACCCGTCGCAGGCGCCGCCGCCAGAAAATCACTTCATATTCATTGTGACGGATTCATAACGCCGTCGCCGGCCGCGATTCGCCGGGTCTGAATATCGGGGGTTGGACGCCATGGCGTTGAAATCAAAGCTACTGGCGGGCGCCGCCATCCTCATGATGGCCGCGCCCGGCGCGGCCTCGGCCAAGTCGGGCGACGAGGCCCGGATCAAGGCCCTGGAAGCCCAGGTCGCCGACCTGAAGGCCGCGGTGGAAGCCCTGCGGGCCGCCCAGGCCACGCCGGCGCCGAGCCCCGTCGCGACCCAGCAGGACGTCGCCGCCCTGCGCACCGAGGTCCAGGAACTGAAGGTCTCCACCGACAAGAGCGTCGCCGCCCTGAAGGCCGACGCGCCCACCGCGACCGTCACCATCGCCAACGCCAAGCCGGTGATCGCCAGCACTGACGGCCGCTTCACCGCCGCCTTCCATGGCGTCATGCAGCTGGACACCGCCAAGTACTTCCAGGACGACCACCTGCCGACCGCGGTGACCGTCCGCGACCTGAACGGCGGCGCGAACTTCCGCCGCGCCCGCCTGGGCGTCGACGGCAAGGCCTTCGGGGTCTTCGACTACAATATCCTGCTGGACGTGGGCGGCAGCGGCGCCGAGGACGCCGGCCGGATCCAGGACATGTGGATCCAGTATTCCGGGTTGAAGCCGTGGCGCTTCCGCGTCGGCGCCTTCGCCCCGTCCACCGGACTGGAAGACTCCGCCTCGACCAACAGCGGCCTGTTCGCCGAGCGGCCGGCGGTGTCCGACCTGACCCGCGGCCTGGCCGGCGGCGACACGCGCATCGGCGCCGCCGCCATCGCCAACGGCGAGCGCTGGTTCTTCTCCGGCGCCTATACGGGCGCCCTCGTCTCCAGCCTGAATTCCGGCGCGACGGCCTTCAACGCCCCCACCTTCGATGAGCAGCAGGGCCTGGACCTGCGCGTCGCCGCCGTGCCGTTCCAGGGCAAGGACTGGATGACGCATGTGGGCGCCACCGCCTCGGTCATCGCCCAGCCGGCCGATCTCGGCCCCGCGGCGGCGGTTCGCTACGCCGTGCAACTGCGCGAACGGCCTGAACTGCGGGTGGATGGCACGCGGCTGGTCGACACGGGTGCGATCGACACCAAGGGCCTCGTCGCCTACGGCCTTGAGCTGGCGGTCCAGAAGAAGTCGCTGCTGATCCAGAGCGAGTATTTCGACATCAACCTGGAACGGCGCAATCCCGCCGCCGGGGCCAGCGATCCCAGCTTCAGCGGCTGGTACGTCGAAGGCGGCTGGCTGCTGACCGGCGAGCGTCGCCGCCGCAATATCGCGACCGCGGCCTTTGACGGTCCGACCGTCGCCAAGCCCTTCGACCTGAAGAAGGGGACCTGGGGGGCCTTGGAGCTGACCGCGCGCTACTCGACCCTGGACCTGAACTACGCCGAACGCAGCGCCACCGCGGCCGACCGGGTGCGCGGCGGCGAACAGGACGTCTGGACCCTCGGGGTGAACTGGTTCCCCAACTCGGCCATGGCCTTCATGCTCGACTACTACCAGGTCAGCGTGGATCGTCTGAACGCCGCCGGCGCCCAGATCGGCCAGGACGTGCAGGCGCTCAATCTGCGGTCCCAGTTCGCCTTCTGACCCGGCCCGGAGGCAACCGGCGACCGCACCTGCCCGTTCACGGTCCGCCCGCTTGAGGGCGGACCGGAGCGCCTCCATGCCCCTCGCCGACATCGTTGGAAGTTTCGCCGCCCTCTGCTCGATGGCCAGCTTCACGCCACAGATCGCCAAGATCGTGGTCGAGCGGGCCGCCAGCGCGGTGTCCTTGCGCACCTATGGGGTGACCGTGACCGGGTTCGCCAGCTGGGTCGTCTATGGCGTGGTCACCGACAGCTGGCCGGTGGTGGCGTCCAACGCGGTGTGCCTGGTCCTGTCCGGCGTGATCCTGTTGCTGAAGCTAAAATTCGACCGCTCTGGAACCACCCCACCCTCGGCATAAGGCGCAGCTTGGCCGCCCGGCCCGAATTCAATAGGTTGCCGCCGTCCCGCCGAGCCTCGCCCGGCGGATGAGTCTTGCAGGGATGAGATGGCGGATAATCGGTTTGCGGCCGCGGATGCGGCGTTCCGGGCAGGACGTACGGACGACGGCGTCGCCGCCATGGTTGCGGAGCTTGAGCGCGATCCCGCGGCGCCCGCCGATATCTACCGCGCCTTCCTACGCATCCTGGTCCGCCACGGACGCTATTCCCAGGGCGTGATCTCGGCCCGCCAGGCTACCGAACTGTTTCCGCGCGACAGCGAATTCTGGAACCTGCTGGGCGTCAGCCTGCGGCGCACCAACCGCCATGAAGAGGCGCTGAAGGCCCTCAACCAGGCGATCAAGCTCGACCCGAGGGGCGACACGGGCCTGATCAACAAAGGCAATGTGCTCAACGACCTGAAGCGCGGCCCCGAAGCCGTCGATGTCTTCTCAAAGCTCGTCCGCAAAGCCCCGTCGAACGCCGAGCTGCAGCGCGCGCTAGGGCGGGCCTACTGGTACTCGGACCTGCCGGCCAAGGCCGAGCAGCGCTTCCGCCTCGCGGTGAAGCTGAAGCCTGACTATGTGGACGCCTGGCTCGACCTGAGCGCCATGGTCGCCGAAGAGCGGAACGAAACCGAGGGCGCGGAGCTGCTGCGCCAGGCCATAGCCTCCTGTCCGCAGGCGCAGAAGCCCCAGGAAGCCCTGTTGGCGATGCTGCGGCGTGGACGCCGTCTCGACGAGGCCAAGGCGCTCATCAAGGAGATCCTGGACAAGGATCCGAACCAAGCCTGGGCGCTCCAGAGCATGGGCCAGATTCTCGGCGACACCGATCGGGCCACAGCGCTGGACTACCTGCGTAAGTCCCTGGCCCTGGATCCAGACAACTTCACCTATCAGCTCAGCCTGGCCGAGAGCCTGTCCCGCGCACGCCTCGGCAACGAGGGCGAGACGATGGAGGAGGCCTACCACATCCTCCGTAAGATCGCGGGAACGCGCGAGCTAGAGGCCGGGACCCTGAAGATCGCCGGGGACATCCTGAACCGGTTGGGCGACTTCGACGCGGTCGACGCCATGGGGGACGTGGCCAAGCAGAGCGACGTGCTTGTGACAGCCGGCCGTCATACTGGCTTGCTGGCCCAGTTGGGTCGGGTCCGGACGCCTGAGGACCGCCATGAACTGGTCGCCCAACACAAGCGGTGGGGCGACAATGTCCTGAAGGTGGTGGCCAAGAATCCGATCACCAAGCCGAAGCCGCGCACGCCCGATGGCAAGATCCGGTTGGGCTTCATGTCCTCGGACCTGCGCCTGCACCCCGTGGCCTATTTCGCCCTGCCCCTGTTCGAGCACTACGACCGGAACCGCTTTGAGATCTACTGCTACTCCTGGTTCGACGGGCAGGAGGATGCGCTCCAGAAGAAGATCACGGAGAACGTTGCGGCCTTCCGCTGGCGCTCGCAGATCACCGACCGGGACGCGGCTCAACTGATCGCCGACGACCAGTTGGACATGCTGATCGAGCTGGGCGGCACCACCCATATGAACAAGCTGGCCGTGATGGCCTACCGCCCGGCCCCGCGGCAGGCCAGCTGGCTGGGCTATCCCCACTCCGCCGGCCTCACGACCATCGATAACTTCATCCTGGACCCCTACGTGGCGCCCGAGGATCCCAGCCTGATCCTGGAATCGCCGCTGCTGATGCCCAAGTCCTGGATCGCCATGGGCGAACTGGCGTTTCCCGAGCGGCCGATCACCGAGGGCACGCCGGAATCCCGTAACGGCTTCCTGACCTTTGGGACCGCGAACAACCCCT
>CAZXVO010000167.1:0-1849 GCA_964643835.1 uncultured Phenylobacterium sp.
CCAGCGGCGCGAGGGACCCCAAGAACAAGTCTTGGGGTGACGATGCCGGGGCTGACGCGCCATATGCGATTGCCCTCCCCCAGAGGGGGAGGAACTGGGGTTACTTCACCGGCTCGCCCGAGCCCGGCAGGCCGAGCTTGGCCCATTTCTCGGTGACGGCGTCGATGGTCGCCTGGTCCATGCCGAGCTTTTCGCCCCACTCGCGATGAGTCTCCGGCGGCCACTTGTTGGTGGCGGCGAGGCCGATCTTGGAGCCCAGGCCGCTCTGGGGCGAGGCGAAGTCCAGATAATGGATCGGGGTGTTCTCGATGACGGTGAACTGCCGCAGGAACGACCAGACGCCCATCATCACGCGCTTGGCGTGGCCGGGATAGGCCTTCTTCATCGAGACCACGGCGATCCGGTAGGAGCAACCCTCCGGCGGCAGCCAGAAGTCGACGATCTCCGGGAACTGCTGGCGGATCAGGGGGATGAAGACCTCGTTCAGGGCCTCGCCCAGCACGCTGGGCTCGTCCGGCGGCCGGCCGGTGAAGGTGGTCAGGTAGATCGGGTCGCGGCGCATGGTGATGGCGCTGACCTCGAACACCGGGAAGCGTTCGACGGAATTGTAATAGCCGGTGTGGTCGCCGTAGGGGCCTTCATCGGCGTACTCGTCCAGCAGGACGTGGCCTTCCAGCACGATCTCGGCCTGGGCCGGGACCATCAGGGGCACGGTCTTGGCGGGGACGAGGTCCAGCTTCTTGCCGCGCATCAGGCCGGCGAACTGGTATTCGCTGAGGGTGTCCGGCACCGGGGTGACGGCGGCCAGGATCGTGCCGGGATCGGCGCCGATGACGGCGGCGGCGGGCAGGGGCTCGCGCTTGCCGGCCTTCTTCCAGCGCTGGTGATGCTGGGCGCCGCCGCGGTGGGCCAGCCAGCGCATGATGGTGCGGTTCTTCCCCAGCACCTGCATGCGGTAGATGCCGAGATTGTAGTCGTCCTCGCGGTCTTCGGACGGGCCCTTGGTGACGATCAGCGGCCAGGTGATCAGGGGTGCGGGCTCGCCCGGCCAGCAGGTCTGGATCGGCAGCTTCGTCAGGTCGATCTGGTCGCCCTTCAGCACCACCTCCTGGACCGGCGCCTTCTTCACGGTGTTAGGCCGCATGGACATGACGGTCTGGGCGAGCGGCAGCATCTCCATGGCGTCGCGGAAGCCGCGCGGCGGGGTGGGATTGCGCAGGAAGGCCAGCAGCTCGCCGACCTCGCGGAGCTCGCCGGCGGTGGTGCGCTCGACCCCGTCGAGGGTGACGCCCATGGCCACCCGCTTCACCGTGCCGAACAGGTTGACCAGGCAGGGCATGGACGAGGGCTGGCCATCGGCGCGGATTACGTTCTCGAACAGCACGGCCGGCCCGCCGGTGGCCAGCAGGCGGCGCTGGATCTCGGTCATCTCCAGCACCGTGGAGACGGGCTCGCTCACCCGCACCAGTTCGCCGGCCGCTTCGAGCTTGGCGATGAAGTCCCGCAAGGACCGGTAGGCCATGTGTCTGCTCCTGTCTTGGGGGCGTAGTTAGGGTGCGCGGGGCTGGCTGTCACGCCGGCTGGGGCTTAAGCTTGCCCGTATGAAGCGCTTGGACCTTGATGACCTGCCCCCGAAGCTCGCCGCCCTGCTGGTGGCGCTGGAGGAGGGCGAGGAGCTGCTGCTGGTGCAGGGCGGGGCGGTGGCCGGCCGGCTGACGGCCCTGGCCGCGCCGCCCGCGTCCGCCGAGGCGGAGGATGAGGCCTCGCCGGAGCGGGCGGCCGAGGTGTTCGACCTGTTCCGCGCGTCGATCGAGGATGAGTTCTAAAACGAGAGCCGTCATGGCCGGGC
>CAZXVO010000167.1:1859-6655 GCA_964643835.1 uncultured Phenylobacterium sp.
GACGTGTGCGCACCAGGGGCCGCCGCCGCACATCGATCTGAGCCGCCCGCGCGTATGGGTGGCCGGGACAAGCCCGGCCATGACGTCACGTTTGGTTTTGGGCGTCGTAGTCCTTCACCCACTTCTTCGGGGCGATCTCACGCCAGCGGCGTTCGAGGAAGTTGCGGAAGGAGCCGGGGTGCAGGGTCTCGATGCGGGCCAGCACCGCCGGGTAGTCGCGATAGTGGGCGGTGATGTGGAATGTGCCGGGCTCGGCCTCCATCAGCATCTCGCGTTCGTCGATGTGGATGCCGGTGAGCACCACGCTCTGATCCTCGCGGCGCAGGCGGGTGAAGAACTTGCCGTTCACCTTGAAGGCCGGCTGGCCGTAGGAGACGCCTTCCTCCGCGCCGGGGAAGGACAGGGCGATCTGGCGCATCTCGTCGGGGGTCATTTGGTGGCCGATCCCAGTTGGCGCCCCTCGGCGCTGGCGGTGATCAGGATATCCAGGCGCCTGGCCCGTGTCGCGGCGCCCTTGGCCGAGACGACGCGATGGATCGCGACCTTGCGGTACCAGGGCGGAAAGGCCTGGAAGGCGGACCAAGCGGCGGTATCGGCCTGGAAGCGGGCCAGTTCCTCGGGCGAGAACGTCTCGGCCGGCTTCTCATAGGAATATTGGCGCGTGCGCGCCTTGCCGGCCTCATGGGCGGCGCGGCCCGCAGGCGCCACCAGGCCCGCGGCCTCCAGCTCGGCGAAGCGCTTCAGGTTGACCTGGCTCCAGATCCCGCCGGGCTTTCGGGGGGTGAAGCGGATGCGATAGGCCTCGTCGTCGATCCGGTGGCGGACCCCGTCGATCCAGCCGAAGCACAGGGCCTGGTCCACCGCCTCCGGCCAGGTCATCGATGGCCGCCCCGACCCCACCTTCCAGAAGCCGACCGACAGCTCGGGCGCGATGGCATGGTGCGCGGCGAGCCAGTCCCGGAAGGCCTCGCCGGTTTCAAAGAAGGTGGGCGCGCTCATGGGGCCAGTCTAGGCCCGCGGGCGCCGACGTCTAGACGGAGGCCCCGCCGTCCATGTCGCTGAGCACCATGGCGTAGGGGACCTTCTGGCCGTCGCGCAGGGCGAGGCCGGAGACGATTCTGTGGTCCGGGTTCACCCGGCCCAGGTCCACGTCCTCGTGCGGGAAGACCACGATCCGCTGATCGCCGATGCAGACCACCAGCTCGCAGCCGTCCTCCACCCGCTGGGACATGGCCTTGATGCGCCGATAGTAGGGCTCGCGCTTCCAGGCCATGGGCTGGGCGGGATCGACGATAACGTTGAGCCGCTGGCCGTCCTTCTCCGTGTACATGATGAACCGGGCCTTGTCGGGCCGCCAGGCGTCGTCGAGCTTGTCGGAGTCCAGCCAAAGGCAGACGAAGTTCCGACAGGCGGGCGGCCGGTCGGCATAGATCGAACAGCCGCGCTTGAAGTGGCCGCACCAGACGTTGGGCGCCTTGTCCAAAGCCTGGATCGCCAGGAGCTTGCAGCACATGCCGCAGTCGCCGCAGCTCTTCATCGGATGTCCCCGCCGAGGTTCCGGCGGGGGATGTACGACAGGGCGGTGACACTTTGGTGTCAGGGCCTGGGGTGTCAGGCCTCTTCCGTAAACACCGCCAGTTCGTTGCCGCTGGGGTCGCGGAAGTGGAAGCGGCGGCCGCCCGGGAAGGCGAAGATGGGGACGACGATCTCGCCGCCGCTGGCCTTCACCTTGGCTTCCATGGCCTCGAGGTCGTCGGCGTAGAGCACCACCAGGGGCTTGGTCAGGCCAGCCTCCGTATCGGCCTGGAAGCCGCCGTCGATCCCCGCCTCGGCGTCGCCGAAGGCCGTATAGGTCGGACCATAGTCGGTGAAGCGCCAGCCAAAGGCGCTGGCGTAGAAATCCTTGGTGGCGGCCAGGTCGGTCCCCGGCAGTTCCACATAGCTGATCTTGCTGTCGCCGATCATCGCGCGCTCCAGATGTTCTTAATTTGTTCCAAGCTATCGGGTCAGGCCGGCAGAGTCCAGACCGCGGTCTTCTTGACCTCCTGGTCCTCCAGTTCGCGGGTGGTGGGGACCTGGTATTCGGCGAGCTTTTCGAGGCCCTGCCGAGGGAAGTAGCTGCGGCCCGGATCGCCGATCAGCACGGTGGCGCCGGCCGCGCGGCCCGCGCCCAGCCAGGCCATGACCTTCTCGGCCAGCGGCTTCTCGTAGCAGATGTCGCCGGCCAGGATGACGTCGGCGGGGGGCGGCGGGGCGTCCAGCAGGTCTTCGTCGGTGAAGGAGATCTCGACCCCGTTGGCCTGCGCGTTCAGGGCCAACGCCGCGCCGCAGAAGACGTCGATGTCTGCGGCGAGCACGGAGGCGGCGCCGGCCTTCATAGCGGCGATCCCGACGATGCCGGAGCCGGAGGCGAAGTCGATCACCCGCTTGCCGGCGACGAGGTCGGGATGGTCGAGGACGTAGCGGGCGAGCGCCTGGCCGCCGGCCCAGGCGAAGGCCCAGAAGGGCGGCGGCAGGCCGATCTCCTGCAGGGCTTCCTCGGTCAGCCGCCAGATCGGGGTGACCTCATCGGCCAGCCGCAGGACCAGCTCGGGCGTGTGCGGCGGGCTCTGGACCCGCGTGTTCTCAAGGATGAAGGCGCGCCGGCCCTCGGGCGTGGGGAGGATCATGGGGCCTTGTAGCAGGCCGGGGGGCCTGGGCTAGGCCGCCTTGCTCGTCGCCAGTTTCAGGACGGCGCCATAGCCGCCGGGCTCGTAGAGCATGCCGTCGATCACGCCCTTCTTCTGCAGCAGGCGGTGGGCGCGGGGCAGGTTGTAGCAGGGCACATGCATGAACATGTGGTGCTCGCAGTGATAGTTCACGAAGTAGGGCGCGAGCGTCATGCGGGCCAGCCAGCCGGCGTGGGTGGTGCGGGCGTGGCGCAAGGGGTCGGGCTCGTCCTTGGCCACGCAGGCGTGCTCGGCGATGTTGCGCAGTCGGGTGATCAGCGGGAACCAGGTGAACTGGGGCAGGACCCAGAGCACCGGCCAGGCCCACCAGGCGCCGAACAGCGCGCCGATGGCGGTGATGATCACGCCGCCCAGCAGCCAGCGGCGCTTGCGGCGGACTTCCTCGGCGAGGATCGGCAGCAGGGGCTGGCCGGGCTTGCGGGCTTTCAGCCGAGCGATCAGGTCGCCGAACCGCTGCTTGAAGGCGGTCTGGCCGGTCAGATCGCGGATCATCTTGCGGCGCAGGGACAGGGGCGTGATCGGGAAGGGGGCGGACAGGACCAGATCGGGATCCTCGGCCTGCTGGGCGAACTTGTGGTGGCCCAGGTGATAGGTGCGGTAGCGGGCGAGGCCGCCGCCGGTCAGCCATTCGCCGGCCAGGTCGTTGAGCTTGAGATTGCCGTGCAGGGCGCCGTGGGCCGCGTCATGCATCAGGATGGCCAGGCCCAGCTGGCGGCCGCCGATGATGATGACGGCCAGCGGCAGGGTGACCGGCCAGATGACCACCATGGCGCCTGCGGCGAAGATCACCGCCCAGGCGTGGGCCAAGAGGAACAGCCCCTTCCAGGAGGAGCGTTTGGCGAGCGGCGCCCACTCCTCGGGGGTGAAGATGGTTTTCGGATCAACACGTGCTGCGACGGCCATGGCGCGCAGCGTGCCATATTTTTGGGCGGGGAGCGAGGGAGCGCGGCGGCGCTAGAACCCCACCCCCGGCCCTTTCCAGAGACCGCAGACCAGGGCGGCGAAGAGGACGGCGCCGGCGAGGGTGTTGGACTTGAAGAGCTTCAGCGCGCCCGCGCCGTCGGTGACGTCCAGGCGGGCGGCTTGGCGGGAGAGGTGGACGCCGTAGGCGGCGGCCAGGGGCAGGAAGAGGGGGCCGAGCCCGCCGACCCAGGCGGCCGCGAGGGCCAGGACGAAGGCGATGACGTAGAAGCCGAGCACGGCCTGGGGCGCGGCGGACCCGAGCCGCAGGGCCGAGGATTTCACGCCGGCCAGCGCATCGTCCTCCAGGTCCTGGACCGCGTAGATGGTGTCGTAGCCCAGCGTCCAGAACACCCCGCCGGCATAGAGCAGGACGGCGGGCCAGCCGAGGCCGCCGGTCGCGGCCGCGAAGCCCAGCAGGGCGCCCCAGTTGAAGGTCAGGCCCAGCCAGGCCTGGGGCCACCAGGTGATCCGCTTCATGAAGGGATAGGCCGCGACCAGGGCGAGCGACCCGGCGCCGAGCGCGATGGCGATCAGCGGCATGGTCAGCAGGATGCCCAGAGAGACCAGGCAGCAGGCGGCGACGAAGGCCCAGGCCTGCTTGACGCTGATCTGGCCCGACGGGATGGGGCGGCCGGCGGTGCGGGCCACTTGAGCGTCAAAGTCGCGGTCTACGATGTCGTTATAGGCGCAGCCCGCGGCGCGCATCAGGGCGGCGCCGGCGAACACCTCGGCCAGCAGGATGAGGTTCGGCGCCTCGCCCTTCATGGCGCCGGCGAGCGCAATCCCCTGCCAGCCGGGCAGCATGAGCAGCCAGATCCCCGCCGGCCGGTCGAACCGGCCGAGCTTCAGCCAGGGCCGCAAGGGCGCCGGCGCATGGCGGTCCACCCAGTTGGTCGGGGCGGCGTCGGGAAGGATGTCCGAGGGCGCGGTCATGGCGGTGGTTTAGGGCGGCCTCGGCGGCGAGGCTAGGGGAACCCTTGGCCTCTTTGGGGGAGGTGATCCGGTTCCAGGTCCGCTGGTGACCTCCTCCCATGCCGTGGAGGGCCGGGGGGGGGGGCCCCCCCCCCCCCCCCGCGCCCACACCGGTGGGTTAGCACTCGCCCC
>CAZXVO010000167.1:6665-8886 GCA_964643835.1 uncultured Phenylobacterium sp.
GGCTTGTCCCGGCCACCCATACGCGCCTGAACATGGGGGTTTGATCGCTGAGGCGCCGCCTGCGCCCACCCTTCGCTCACGGAGTTCATGGGTGGCCGGGACAAGCCCGGCCATGACGATCAAATGGAAGGCAAGGGGACATGGGCAAGGCCCAGCGTGTCTTTGGCGCCGCAGTCAAAAATATGCGCGGAAGCTTGGTTGACGCGCTGGGAAGCCGCGCCTAGCGTTCAACCTCCACGCGACACGAAAGGAGGGCTCGCGAAGATGATTGCTATCGCAAACGCCCCCACATTCGTCGCCGTGGCTGATTGGGCTGCCGCCCGAGGTACTGGAAAGACCCGACCGTCCGGTTGCTGACCGGCCGCCTCGAGTCTCCGCCTCCGCCGCCGCCCCGCCGGACATTCCGGCCCTAGCGCGACAATCCGCCTATCCGCCCTGAGCCTTCGACGCGCGTGTGTTCGTGTCCGGCTTTTGGGTCCTTCTCCCTTTTCGGACGCCACACATGTTTCATTCCCTGGACGAAGCCCGGCGCGATCGCGCCGAGGCGGAACGACTGGACTTCCTCATACGAAGCTGGCCGCACGACCCCAACGCCGGCGCCGCCTGGCTGGGCCTGTACCTGGCCGAGCGGCTGTTCGGCGCCGACGCGCCATGGCGACGCCGCCGCGGCCGGCCCATCGCCATAGCCGCGGCCCTGCGCCAGGTGGCCCGCCCCCGCAGACTGGAGGCGGCCAATGACTAGCCTGGTGGATGATGATGAGCGGGGCGCGCAGATCCCCAACCGCCAGGTGCTCGCCTTCATGTGGCGGCACTGGATCGAGGAGCCGGGCCGGTTCGCCCTGATCCTGGCCTTCATGCTGGGCTCGATCCTGTGCGACCTGACCATCCCCTGGGCCACGCGCGCCCTGGTGGACACGGTCGGGCGCGCCGATCACCCGGTGGACAAGGCCTGGATCGCCTGGGCGACCCTGTCGGGGCTCTATGTCGGCTACTTCATCCTGCGGCTCTACATGTTCCGCCTGTCGAACGGCTACTACAGCCGGATCATGGCGCGGATGGTGACGCGGGCCTTCCGCCGGGTGCAGGACTTCTCGTCCGACTGGCACGCCTCGACCTTCGCCGGCGCCACCGTGCGCCGGGTGGGCCGGGCCATGTGGGGCTATGACAGCGCCTCCGACGGCCTGCTCTGGGGGCTGATCCCGACCTTCATCGTACTGGCCGGGCTGTCGATCTCCATCGGCCTGCACTGGTTCTGGGCCGGGGTGTTCGTGGCCGTGCTGGTGACGGTGTTCGCCGCCTACAACGTGGTGATGATCAACGCCTATATCCGTCCGGCGAACCTGGCGGCCAACGCGCTGGACTCCGGCATCGGCGCGGCCCTGGCCGACGCCCTGTCGGGCAACGCGGTGGTCAAGAGCTTCGGCGCGGAGGACCGCGAGGCCCGCCGCTTCGAGGCCCATGTGGACCGCTGGCGCAACGCCCAGAGGCGCACCTGGAACCGGGGCAACAATGTGGGGCTGGGCCAGAACCTGATGATGGTCGCCCTGCAGGCCGGCCTGACCGGGTTCCTGGTCCACGCCTGGGCCAAGGGCGAGGCCACCCCCGGCGATGTCGCCTTCGCGGTGACCTCGTTCATCGTCATGGCCGGGTACTTACGGACCTTCGGGGAGAACACCCGGATGCTGCAGAAAGGCCTCGACGACATGAGCGATGTCGCCGACTACATGCGCACCCCGCCCCAGCTGGCGGACCGTGCGCAGGCGACGGCGTTCCGCGGCCAGTCGGGCGCGGTGGTCTTCGACAAGGTGACCTTCGGCTATGACCGGGCGTCCTATCCGCTCTACGAGAACTTCTCCCTGGCCATCGCGCCGGGCGAGCGGGTGGCGCTGGTGGGCTCGACCGGGGCCGGCAAGTCGACCTTCGTGAAGCTGTTGCAGCGGCTCTACGACGTGGACGAGGGGCGGATCCTGATCGACGGCCAGGACATCGCGGGGGTCACCCAGGCCTCCCTGCGGCGCGCCATCGCGGTGGTGCCGCAGGACCCGAACCTGTTCCACCGCACCATCGCCGAGAACATCGCCTATGCGCGGCCGGAGGCCACCATGGACGAGATCATCCTGGCGGCGAAGCGGGCCCGGGCCCACGACTTCATCGCGCGATTGTCGCTCGGCTATGACACCGCCGTGGGCGAGCGCTGGGTGAAGCAGTCGGGCGGCGAGCG
>CAZXVO010000168.1:0-8876 GCA_964643835.1 uncultured Phenylobacterium sp.
GACGGAGGGGGCCGCTTGCGACAGCAAGCGGTTGCTGAGTCAGCTACCGCCCCCTTTCGGGGTCGGCCCCCTCAGCCCCTCCGGGGCAGCTCCGCCAGAGGGGGAGCAGCTTAGCGAGCCTTCTCCTCCCCATTGCATGGGGGACACCCCCGCGCGACGCGAACCCCCTAGCGTTTACGCCCCAACGCCCCCCATAAAGGTCGCTTCCATTCCAGGGGTTCGTTCCCATGAAGATGACCATCGAGATCGACTGCACCCCGCAGGAGGCCCGCACCTTCCTCGGCCTGCCCGATGTCACCGGCCTCAACGAGAAGCTGGTGGAGGAGATGCAGTCGCGCATGACCTCCAACATGGCCATGCTGTCGCCGGATGAGCTGATGAAGAACTGGGCGGCCTTCGGGGCCGGGGCCCAGGAGCAGTTCCGCAAACTGATGGACATCGGCATGGGCTCCGCCCGCCCGAAATGACCGACACGATCTTTGCGCCGGCCACCGCGCCTGGCCGGGCGGCGGTGGCGGTCGTGCGCCTGTCCGGTCCCGCTAGCGGCGACGCCCTGACGGCGCTGGCCGGCAAGCTGCCCCAACCTCGCCTCGCCAGTCTCCGCCGCCTGAAGGCAGCGGACGGCCGGCTGATCGACCAGGCCCTGGTGCTCTGGTTCCCGGGTCCGGCCAGCTACACGGGCGAGGACAGCGCCGAGTTTCACGTGCATGGCGGGGCCGCCGTGGTCGCCGGCCTGCTGGAAGCCCTGTCGGAGTTGGGCCTGCGTCTGGCCGAACCCGGCGAATTCACGCGTCGCGCCTTCGAGAACGGCAAGCTGGACCTGGCCCAGGCCGAAGGGGTCGCCGACCTGATCGATGCCGAAACCGAGGCCCAGCGCCGTCAGGCCCTGGATCAGTTGGACGGGGCGTTGGGCCGGGCCCAGTCCGGATGGCGGGATCAGCTGATCGAGGCCCTGGCCATGTTCGAGGCCGCGGTGGACTTTCCCGATGAGGAGGTTCCCGCCGACGTGGCCGACCGCGCCCGCCCGGCCCTGGACCTGCTGATCGCTGAGCTTGAGGCCGCGCTGGAGGGCGCCGAACGGGGTGAGCGGGTCCGTGAAGGGTTCCGGATCGCCCTGGTGGGCGCGCCCAACGCCGGCAAGAGCACCCTGCTGAACGCCCTGGCGCGTCGGGAGGCGGCCATCGTCACCGCCATTCCGGGCACCACGCGGGATGTGATCGAGGTCCCCCTGCGCCTCGGCGGTTACAAGGTGCTGCTCGCCGACACGGCTGGCCAACGGGACACTACGGATGAGGTGGAGGCCGAAGGGGTGCGCCGCGCCCAGGCCTGGTCGGCGTCCGCGGATCTGCGGGTCTGGGTGGTGGACGGTGCGGGCGAGACCCTTGCCCCGCCTCCGCCGGGGCTGAAGGCCGGCGATCTCTGCCTGATCTCCAAGGCCGACCTGCCGCCTGGGGCCGAAACCGGCCGCGCCCAGCTAGAGGCCCGGGCCCTGGAGCTGGAGCTTCACCGGCTGAGCGCACGTGAAACAGACGGGCTTGCGGCCCTGGAACAGGTGCTGACCGACCGGGTAGTGAGCGAGCTGGCGGGGTCCGAGCCCCCGGCGGCCACCCGACTGCGGCACGCCGCCCTGCTGTCAGAGGCGTTGGAGCGTCTGAAGCGGGCGCGAGCCCACGACGAAGAGCTGGAGCTGGCGGCCGAGGATGTGCGTCTGGCTGGCCGCGCCCTGGATCGGATCACCGGCCGGATCGGGGCTGAGGACGTGCTCGACCGGGTCTTCTCGAGCTTCTGCATTGGTAAATAAGGTGTTTCACGTGAAACACTCCGGCTGAGCCGGAAATTTTGGGGTCCGATACCACTTCACTAAGTGGCTAAACCTCGCCGACGCCCCGCGAGACGATGTTTCACGTGAAACACCGCCACCCTTCCGCTATAGACCCAGCCCTCCCATCTAGACGTCAGAGGGACCGGACGTGAGCGCCTGGGACGTGATCATCATCGGCGGCGGCCATGCGGGCTGCGAGGCGGCGGCGGCGTCCGCCCGCTTTGGCGCGCGCACCCTGCTGCTCACCCACAAGCTCGAAACCATCGGCGAGATGAGCTGCAACCCGGCCATCGGCGGCCTGGGCAAGGGCCATCTTGTCCGCGAGATCGACGCCCTTGATGGCGTGATGGGCCGTCTGGCCGACAAGGCCGGCATCCAGTTCCGCCTGTTGAACCGCTCCAAGGGCGCGGCCGTGCGCGGTCCCCGCTCCCAGATCGACCGCAGGCTCTATCGCGAAGCGATGCAGGCTGAACTGGCCACGACGCCGAACCTGGAAATCCGGGCCGAGGCGGTCGAGGATCTGCTTGTCGTGGACGGCAAGGTCGCCGGCGTGGTCGGCGCCACGGGAAACACCTATGCCGCCGCCCGCGTGGTCCTGACCACGGGCACCTTCCTCAAAGGGATCATCCACCTCGGCGAGACCCGCATTCCCGCGGGCCGGGTCGGCGACGCCCCCGCCATCGGCCTTTCGGACCGTCTCTACAGCCTGGGCCTGTCCATGGGCCGGTTGAAGACCGGCACCCCGGCGCGCCTGGATGGCTCGACCATCGCCTGGGATCGGCTGGAAAAGCAGGACGCGGACGCCGAGCCCGTCCCCTTCTCCTTCCTGACCGACAAGATCACCACGCCCCAGATCGCCTGCGGCGTCACCTACACCACCGAAGAGACCCACCGGATCATCGCCGAGCGCCTGTCGGAGTCGGCGGTCTATGGCGGTCGGATCAATGGCCGCGGGCCCCGCTACTGCCCGTCCATCGAGGACAAGGTGGTCCGGTTCGCCGACAAGACCAGCCACCAGATCTTCCTGGAACCGGAAGGCCTGGACGACAACACCGTCTATCCGAACGGCATCTCGACCTCGGTGTCGGAGGAAACCCAGGCCCTGTTCCTGCGGACCATTCCGGGTCTCGAAGCCGTGCACGTGAAACGCTACGGCTACGCCATCGAATACGACTACGTCGATCCGCGCGAGCTGGCCCCGACGCTTGAGGTCAAGCGCCTGCCGGGCCTGTACCTGGCCGGCCAGATCAACGGCACCACAGGCTATGAGGAGGCTGGCGCCCAAGGCCTGGTTGCCGGTCTGAACGCCGCCCGCGCCGCCGGGGGTTCTGATCCCGCCGTGTTCGGTCGTGACGAGGCCTATATCGGGGTGATGATCGACGACCTGGTCACTCGGGGCGTCACCGAGCCCTATCGGATGTTCACCAGCCGCGCCGAGTTCCGGCTCACCCTGCGGGCCGACAACGCAGACCAGCGCCTGACGGACCGCGGTCTGGCGCTTGGCGTGGTGGGATCGACCCGCGCGGCGGCCTGGAACGACAAGTCTCAAGCCCTGGCGCAGGCCCGCGTCCGCGCCGCAGCCCTGACGCTCACGCCCAATGAGGCCGACAAGGCCGGCCTGCCGGTCAAGGCCGATGGCCAGCGGCGGGATGTCACCCAACTTCTGGCCTATCCGACCATCAGCTTCGAAGACCTCACCCGCATCTGGCCGGAACTGTCGGCCTGGCGTCCGGAGATCCGCGAGCAGGTCGAGATCGACGCCTCCTACGCGGGCTATCTGGACCGCCAGGCCGCCGACGCCGAAGCCTTCCGGCGTGACGAGAACCTGCGGCTGGCCGCCGACCTCGACTATGGCGCCGTCGGCGGGCTCTCCAACGAGGTGCGCGAGAAGCTCGCCACCATCCGCCCCCTCACCCTTGGCCAGGCCGCCCGTATCGAGGGCATGACGCCAGGCGCTCTTTCAGCATTGCTCGCCCATGTCCGTCGCCGCACAGCAGCCTGAAGCCGTCTTGCCCGAGGTGAACGACGCCGCCAGCTTCCAGGCCGCGTCGGGCTGCAGCGATCAGGCGCTCGCGGACCTGGAGTCCTACCGGTCATACTTGGCCGACTGGAACCAGCGGATGAACCTGATCGGGCCCGCGACGCTGGACATCTACTGGAACCGTCACGCCTGGGACTCGGCCCAGCTGCTGCGTCTGGCGCCCGACGCCCTGACCTGGGCCGATCTCGGCACGGGCGCAGGTTTGCCCGGTATCGTGCTGGCGATCCTCGGAAAAGACCGTCCCGGCTTCCATGTCCACCTGGTGGAGTCCATGGCCAAGCGGTGCCGGTTCCTGACCGAGGTCGTGACCGGATTGCAGCTTCCGGCGACCGTTCACCAATCACGTGCGGAAGACTTGTCACTGGCTGTGGATATCGTGACGGCGCGGGCTTGCGCGCCGCTGTCCCGGTTGCTTGGGTATGGCCGGCCATACCTACGCCGTGGCGCGGTCGCCCTGTTCCTCAAGGGACAAGATGTTGGGGCCGAATTGGAAGACGCCGCTAAGTCCTGGGATTTTGAGGCAGATGTGCTGCCGAGCTTGAGTGACGTGAGAGGCCAAATCGTGCGTGTGAGGAGGCTGGGTCGTGGCCGGTAAGACTGGCGCTAAGCGCCTGCGGATCCTGGTGATCGCCAACCAGAAGGGCGGCGTGGGCAAGACCACGACCGCCATCAACCTGGGCACCGCCCTGGCCGCGGTCGGCGAGAAGGTGCTGCTGGTGGATTCCGACCCGCAAGGCAACGCCTCCACCGGCCTCGGGGTCGGTCGCGCCCAGCGCAAGACCACCCTCTATGACGTCCTGATGGGCGAACGCAGCATGGCCGAGGCCGTGGTCAAGACCGAGCTGCCGGGCCTCGACCTGGTGCCGGCCGATCCGGACCTGTCCGGCGTGGAGCTGGAGCTGGGCCAGCAGGCCCGCCGCTCCTTCAAGCTGCGCGATGCGCTGGAGCCCCTGCGCGCCGCCGGCGAGTACACCTATGTGCTCATCGACTGCCCGCCGTCCCTGAACCTCTTGACCGTCAACGCCATGGCCGCCGCCGACGCGGTGCTGGTGCCCCTGCAGTGCGAGTTCTTCGCCCTGGAGGGCCTGACCCAGCTGATGCGCACCATCGAGCTGGTGCGTGGCAGCCTGAACCCGCACCTGGAGATCCAGGGCGTGGTCCTGACCATGTACGACCGCCGCAATAGCCTGTCGGAACAGGTGGCGCGCGACGTCCGTGGCCACTTCGGCGAGACGGTCTACAACACCGTGATCCCCCGCAATGTGCGGGTGTCGGAGGCGCCGAGCTTCGGCAAGCCGGCGCTCGTCTATGACCTGAAGTGCGCTGGCAGCCAGGCCTATCTGAAGCTTGCCCGCGAAGTGGTGGTGCGCGAGCGCGATCGCCGCGCCAAGGCCGCCTGAGGACCAAGATGATGGCAGAGAAGCGTGGCCTGGGACGAGGCCTGTCGGCCCTGTTGGGCGAGGTCGAGGAAACCCCTGTCGCCGGTCCGGTGAGCAGCGCCGCGGGCCTGCGGACCATCCCCATCGAGCTGATCCACCGCAACGAGAAGCAGCCCCGCTGGGTCTTCTCCGAAGCCGAGATCGAAGAGCTGTCGGCCTCGATCCGGGAAAAGGGCGTCCTGCAGCCGATCCTGCTGCGGGCTCATCCGGACATGGACGGCCACTACGAGATCGTGGCCGGGGAACGCCGCTGGCGCGCCAGCCAGAAGGCCGGCCTGCACGAGCTGCCCGCCCTGATCCGCGAGCTGGACGACGCCCAGGTCCTCGAGATCGCGGTCATCGAGAACGTCCAGCGCGCGGCGCTGAACCCCATCGAAGAGGCCACCGCCTACCAGCAGCTGGTGGAGATCCACGGCCGCACCCAGGCCGAGGTGGCCGATGCGGTCGGCAAGAGCCGCGCCCATGTCGCCAATGCGGTGCGCCTGCTGAACCTGCCGGAGTCCGTCCGGTCCTACGTCATCGACGGCAAGCTGTCGGCCGGTCATGCCCGGGCCCTACTGGGCGCGGACAGCCCCGCGGCCCTGGCCGAACAGGTCATGGCCCGCGGCCTGTCGGTGCGCGACACCGAGGCCCTGGTCCGCAAGGGCGATGCGACGCCGTCGGCCCGGTCGTCCGGCAAGGCGGCGCCGGCTCCGAAGGACACCGACACCCAAGCCCTGGAAGCGGACCTGTCCGAAGTGCTCGGCCTGAAGGTCGAGGTGCTGGACCGTGGCGGCCTCGGTGAGGTGCGGATCTCCTATGCCAGCCTCGAGCAGCTGGACGAGGTCTGCCGGCGCCTGACCAAGGCCTGATCGCGCCCCAAAATGGGGTTCAGAAAATTGGCCCTGTGGCGCACAGAAGCCCCCTGCCCCGTAGTCCTGGACGACGCGTCCGCCACAGCCTGTGGACAGATTGCGGGGTTTTCGAGCTAAGAACCCGGAATATAAGAGGAAATCCGGCCGTGCCTAAGGCGGCGCAAATGGCCGATTTTCAGCTCTAGAGGCCCAGTCGGCGGGCGCGGCCGGCGATCTGCAGGGCCAGGCGCTCGGCGATGAGCTGGTCGGGGGATCCGGCCGTCTTGCAGGCCCGATCGGCGGCCAGCACCTCAGGCTGCAGCTTGTCGAGGTCGGCCAGGGTCCAGGCGCGGGCCTGGCGCAGGAACTCGCGCTCGTTCTTCCAGAACACGCCCGAGGCCTTGGCCGCCTCTTGCAGGCCGGCGCCGCTCTTGGCCAGGGTCAGGGTTCGGCGTAGCCGTCCCAGATACATCCCGATGGCGCGGATGGCGGCGGGGCCCGCCTCCCCTTCAGCCGCGGCGCGGCGCAGGCCCGCCTGGGCCTCGCCCAATCGCCCGCCGAAGGCGTCAGCGGCGGCGTCGGACAGAGACGCCTCGGGCTCGACGCCCAGAAACTCTTCCAGATCCTTCGGCGTGGCGGTGACACCGGAGCCCGGACCGAGAAAGAGGGCCAGCCGCTCGATCTCCTGGCGGGCCACGCCCCGCTCCTTGGGCATGCGGGCCACGAACATGGCCAGGGCCTCGGTGCTTAGCGAGACCCCATCCTTGCCCAGATTCTCCCGGACCAGGCGGGCGACATCGCCGGGCTCGTCCTCATAGCAGGGGATGACGGCGCAGCCGGGCGCCTTCTCGGCGGCCTTGCGCAGGCCGGACTCGCGCCCCAGCGCCCCGGCCTCGACCAGGAAGAAGGCGTCGGGGTTGAGTTCGCCGGCCATATGCCGGGCGAGGGCCTCGGTAGCGGTCCGGTCGGGTCCGGCCTTGTCGGAGCCCAGCTTCAGGCGCACCAGCCGGCGGCCGCCCATCAGCGACTGGGCGGCCAGCTCGCCTTCCAGACGCGCGGCCTCGGCGTCCAGGTCGCCATCGGTCAGGAGGGCGACGTCGAAGGGGTCGTCCGGTCGGTCGCAGACCTGCTTGGCCAGCTGGTTGGCGCGATCGCGGACTACGCCGGTGTCGCGGCCATAGATCAGGGCGGCCCGGACCCCGGCCGCCGGCTGGGCCAGGAACCGTTCAATGTCGGGCCGCTTGCTGAGGATCACGGCGGCGGCCTAGCCGGCCTTGGTCTTGGGCGCCTTGGGCGGGTTGCTCAGCCACACAGCGAGTTCGAGCTGGATGCGGCGGGCGGCCTCGCTGGCGGCGCGGTCCTGGGCGTCCTGCTGGGCGGCGACCGAGGCGTAGGGTTGGTCGGCGGAGTCATAGGTCACCTCGACCCGCACACGGCCCGTCTTGGCCGGTGCGCCAGTGGAGGTCGAGACCAGGGTATAGACCGCGGTCAGGACGTATTCGTAGCGGGTGGCGACATTGTCGACCCGCACCCCGCGCGGGAACCGCTGCTCGGAAAGCTGCAGGTCCATCCGATACTTGGCCGGCTCGCTGTTACGGGCCAGGGCGTTGTCCAGGTGCTCGCGGATCAGCTGACCGACCCGGCCCTCGGGCGTGTTCACCTGCACCGCCGACAGGGTGCTGGACACCCCCGGCGTGCCGTAAAGGGGCGTGAAGCCGCACCCGGCGAGGGCCAGAGCCGACAGGGCGGCCAGGACGGAGAGCGGTGCGCGGAGCATCAGGTCACCCTGCCACGATGTTGACGATGCGGTCCTTGACCACGATTACCTTGCGGATGGTCAGGCCCTCAAGACGCCCTTGAATCTCGGCGTCGGCAAGCACCAACTTCTCCACCTCGGCCGGTTCGGCGCCGGCGGGGGCGGAAATTTCGCCCCGACGCTTGCCGTTGACCTGCACCGGCAGGATCCGCACCGCGTCCTCGGTCAGGGCGGGGTCGAACACCGGCCAGGGCGCATGGACCACCATCCCCTGCCCTCCGATCCGGGCCCAGCATTCCTCCGCCAGGTGCGGGGTGAAGGGCGAGATCAGCCGGGCGAAGGCCGACAGGGCCTCGGCGCGGGCGGCCAGCAGGGACGGGCTCGCGCCGGCGGCCTTGTGATCCTTGAGAACGTTCAGGAATTCATACAGGCGAGCGATGCCGCTGTTGAGCTTGAACTGGTCGATCGACTCGGTGACCGCCTTGATGATCTTGTGCGTCGCCCGGCGCAGCGCGTCCGAACGGGCCTCATCGAGGGGCGTATCGTCCGGCGAGGCGTCGATGTCGAACTCGGCCCAGACCCGCTGGACGAAGCGGCTCGCGCCCTCGACGCCGCCGGTGGTCCACTGGACGTCGCGGTCCGGCGGGCTGTCCGACAGGATGAACAGGCGCGAGGCGTCGATGCCGTACTGGGCCGAGATCTCCTCCGGCGCGACGACGTTCTTCTTCGACTTGGACATCTTCTCGATGTCGCCGATGACCAGGGCTTCGCCGGTGTCGGCCAGTCGGGCGCGGCGGGTCTGACCTTCCGACTCCAGCACGACGCGCGAGGGGTCGACCCATTCCCCGCTCTGCCTGGCGTAGGTTTCGTGGGTCAGCATGCCCTGGGTGAACAGGCCGGCGAACGGCTCGGCGACCGAGACCAGGCCCTCGTCCTTCAGGGCGCGGGTGACGAACCGCGCGTACAGCAGGTGCAGCACGGCGTG
>CAZXVO010000169.1:0-601 GCA_964643835.1 uncultured Phenylobacterium sp.
ACCCCGGCCGGGCCGCCGCCATAGTTCTCGATCAGGGCGCGCAGATAGCGGCGGTCCAGGGAGTCCAGGCCGGCGGGATCGACATCGAGGCGGGCCAGGGCCTTGGCGGCGCCCTTGGCGTCAATGGTCTCGGCGCCGTCGGCGTTCACGAAGTCGCGGACCCGGCGCAGCAGGCGGCCCGCGACGCGGGGCGTGCCGCGGGAGCGGGCGGCGATCTCGGCCGCGCCGTCGGCGGGCAGGCCGACGCCCAGCTTGCCGGCGGCGTGGGCCAGGACCTTGGCCAGTTCGGCGTGGGTGTAGAATTCGAGCCTGAGCGGAATGCCGAAGCGGTCGCGCAGAGGGGTGGCCAACAGGCCCGCGCGGGTGGTGGCCGCGACCAGTGTGAAGGGGGCCAGGTCAATGCGGATCGACCGCGCCGACGGCCCTTCACCGATGATCAGGTCGAGGACGTGGTCCTCCATGGCCGGATAGAGGATCTCCTCCACATTGGCGGCCAGGCGGTGGATCTCGTCGATGAACAGGACATCGCGGGGTTCGAGATTCGTCAGGATCGCCGCCAGGTCCCCGGCCTTGGCCAGGACGGGGCCGGAGGTGGCCCGGA
>CAZXVO010000169.1:611-8859 GCA_964643835.1 uncultured Phenylobacterium sp.
TCAGATTGGCCTTGGCCTGGGGCTGGCCGACGAACTCGGCCAGGGTCTGGGGCCGCAGGGCGCGGTCCGACCCGCCCTCGAAGGGCTGCGGATCCCCGGAGATCAGGCGGGTCAACGCCCAAGCTCCTGCAGGCCGGCCTTGATCAGGGCTTGCACGGGTGCGTCCTCGCCCAGGCGCAGGGCGGCCTGTTCAATCACGCGGCGGGCGTTGACCTCGGCGACGCCCAGGCCGAGCAGGGCGGCGACCGCGTCGCCTGTCGCCGACGGCGCGGGCGCCGCGGCGGTCTGGGACGCAGCCACCCCTTGGGCGTGGAAGGCCGCGACCGGGCCGTCGGTGATCGGCTTGTCCTTCAGCTCGGTGACGATGCGCTGGGCGAGCTTTGGCCCCACCCCGTTGGCGCGGGCCACGGCGGCCTTGTCCTCGCGGGCGCAAGCCGCGGCGAGCTCGGCCGGCGGCAGGACGTCGAGGACGGCCAGCGCCGCCTTCGGCCCCACGCCCTGGATCGCCTGCAGGGCCAGGAAGGCCCGGCGCTCATCGCGGCCGAGGAAGCCGTAGAGCTTCATGCCGGCGCTCTCGGTCCACTGGGTCTCGACGTGCAGCACTGTCTCTTCGCCCAGCGGCGGCAGGTGCGACAGGGTCCGCGCCCCGCAGCGCACCACATAGCCCACCCCGCCCACGTCGATCAGGGCTTCTTCCTCGCCGACCTCGGCCACCAGTCCGCGCAGGCGCCCGATCATGCCGCACGCCCTCCAGTGCGCTGGGCCAGGGTCCGTGATGTGCGGGCATGCGCATGGGCGATGGCGACGGCCAGTGCGTCGGCGGCGTCAGCGGTGGTCTCGCCGGCGGTGGGCAGCAGGCGGCGGATCATGAAGCCCACCTGGGTCTTGTCCGCCCCGCCGGTGCCGACCACGGACTTCTTGACCACGGTGGCGGCGTATTCGGCCACGACCAGCCCGGCGCGGGCCGGCGCGACCAGGGCCATGGCCCGGGCGTGGCCGAGTTTCAGCGCCGAGGCGGCGTTGTTGTTCATGAAGGTCTCCTCCACCGCCGCCTCATGAGGGCTGTGGGCAGCGATCACCGCCTCGATCCCGTCCAGCAGGACCAGCAGCCGCTCGGCGAAGGGCAGGGTCTCCTTCGGCGCGATCACCCCGTGAGCGATGTGGGTCAGCCGCGACCCCTCGGCCGAGATCACCCCCCAGCCGGTGCGGCGGAGACCCGGGTCGAGGCCAAGGATGCGGATCGGAATCATGCGGGCCTTCGAGTCGCGACGTTCAGTATATGTTCCTACAGCGCGGCATGTGACCGGGGAAGGGTTAAGGAGGGGTGAGCGTCCTCACGGCAGCGGCCACGGTCGCAGGTTCAGCGACCATGCCCAGATGGTTCGAAGCCAGGCGTGCGACCGGCCAACCCCGATCCTCGGCGCGCGCGGCGTTGCGGGCATAGCCCTCGCTTAGCTGGAGGAAGGCGGCAGGGAAGGCTTCCCAACGGGCGTCGTCAGGGACCGGGGCTTCCAGGAAGGCGAAGGGAACCCGCGGAATGTCCGCGAGCGCCGCGGCGCGGTCGGCGTCGCCGGGCATCCAGGTCTTCAGGAAGTCGGGCGGAAACCAGCGGTCCCAGGGCGCCAGAAGCCCGTCGCGGGTCGAGCGCCGAAGTCCGTCCATCTGGCTGGCGGGCGCCATCTCGGCGGCGCTGCGGCCCGGATGAGGCAGGACCGCGTCCACAAAGATGAAGCCGCTCAGATTGGCGGCCAAGGCTGCGAGGCTGGGCGCGAAGCCGCCGGCGCCGGAATGCAGCACCGCGGTCCAGGGGCCATGATCGGCCTGGGCGCAGATGCGCCGCGCTGCCCCCTCGTACCAGTCCGGCCCATGGACGCCGCCATAGTCGACAACCAGGGCGTCAGGCGCCTCTGCGGCGAGCCGGCGCCAGATGCTGGGACCCACGAAGGGGCTGTGGATCAGGGCGAGGCGCAAAGCGGAACTCCCAGGCATGCGGAGCCAAAGCGGTTGTCGGACCTGGCCAGCATAGTGCGTCCTAAGGCCGACGTGTCATGCTCAACGTCGCCGCCGCAGGAGCCCACCGATGATCCCGACCCTCACCGCCTTCAAGGCCTCGCCCGACCGGGGCCGGGGCTTGGCGCGGGACTTCGGCGTGCGGTGGGCGCTGGAGGAGGTCGGCCAGGCCTATGAGGTCCGGCTGGTCACCTTCACGGAGATGAAGGCGGCGGAGTATCTGGCCCTGCACCCGTTCGGCCAGATCCCAACCTATGAGGCGCCTGGGCTTTCCCTGTTCGAATCCGGGGCCATCGTGCTGCGGATCGCCGAGACGCGCCCAGGGCTGCTGCCCGCCGACGAGGCCGGGCGGGCGCGGGCGATCATGTGGATGTTCGCGGCCTTCAGCACCCTCGAGCCGCCCATCGTGGAGCGGTCGATGGCGGGGATGCTGGAGAAGGACCAACCCTGGCTCGCGGCGCGCCAGGAGATGCTGGAGGCGCGGATCAGCTCACGGCTTGGTCAGCTCGCGGCCTGGCTGGGCGAGGCGGAGTGGCTGGAGGGGGCGTTCAGCGCCGGAGATCTCGTGACGGTCAATGTGCTGCGTCGGCTTAAGGGCTCCGGCCTGCTCGAGGCGCATCCCGTGGTCGCGGCCTACGTGGCGCGCGGCGAGGCGCGCCCGGCGTTCCAGCGGGCGTTCGAGGCGCAGTACGAGGTGTTTCGGAACAGCGGCGGCTAGCCTTCGTCGCCGACTGCGGCCTCGACCAGGTCGCGCCAGGTGGGGTCGGTGTCGTCGACCAGATCGACGTCGTCGAACAGGGCCACGGCGGCGTCGCCGTCGGGCAGGATCAGGCCCAGGACCTGCATCTCCTCGCCTTCGGGACTCATGTGGACCTCGGCCTGGACGGCGACGGCGGCCTGTTCGCCGTCCTCCTCCCACCAGATCACCGGCTGGGGCAGATCCATGTCGAGCACGCGCGGGTCCTCGGTGTCGCCAAGGGCGAAGACGGCGCGCTTGGCCTGGACGTCGTCCAGGGTCGCGACCCGGCCGGTGAAGGGGACCAGCCGCGTCCAGTCGTCCACGTCATAGCCGCCACCGTCGAAGGCGTCGTCGTCGAGGTCGGACATGGGGGCTCCTGTTTTGGCCTGTTTAGGCCCAATGACCCCTGATAGGGAATTGGCATGACTCACGCCTTCACCCCGGCTTTTCGCGAGACCTTGCTGGAGCGCTGCCGGGCGTTTCCACGCCTGGCCTATGAGGGGGCCGACCTGAAGCGGGCGGCGGTGGTGGCGGCGCTGGCGCCGGCCGATGACGGTTCGGGCCAGACGGCGGTGATCCTGACCCGGCGGGCCATGACCCTGCGCGCCCACGGCGGCCAGTGGGCCCTGCCCGGCGGGCGCTGCGATCCCGGCGAGACCCTGGAGGAAGCCGCCCTGCGCGAGCTGCGCGAGGAGCTGGGTCTGGATGCGGGCCCCGACACTATCCTGGGGGTGCTGGACGACTATCCCACCCGTTCCGGCTATGCGATCGCGCCGGTGGTGGCCTGGGTCGAGGACCTGGCGGCGCTCAATCCGAGCCCGGAGGAGGTGGCCTCCGTCCACTGCATCCGGCTGGACATCATCGCCGACGACGCCTCGGTGGCCTTCGAGACCATTCCGGAGAGCCCCCGGCCGCTGATCCGCCTGGATATCGGCGGCGGACATCACATCCACGCCCCCACGGCGGCCCTCGTCTACCAGCTGCGCGAACTGATCGCCGGCCGGGTCACCCGTGTCGCCGAGCTGGAACAGCCGGTCTTCGCCTGGAAATAGGAATGCGCCCATGCCCGCGACCAGCAACCACACCAGCGTCGAGAAGCTGAACCAGGCCAATGTCGGCAAGCTGCCCGGCCACCTGGGCCTGGAGATCACCGAGGTCGCCGATGGCAAGGTCGTCGGGCGGTTCAAGGTGCGCGACGAGCTGGTGGCCCATACCGGCTTCCTGCTGGCCGGGGCGGTGCTGAGCGTCGCCGACATCCTGTGCGCCTACGGCGTCTCCACCGCCTGGCCGGAGGGGGCCAGCGGCTTCACCACGGCGGAGGTGAAGTGCAACTTTGTCGGCACCCTGCGCGAGGGCGAGGCGGTCTGCACCGCCAGCCTGCTGCACGGCGGCCGCACCACCCAGGTCTGGGACGCCCGCGTCGAGGACGCGGCCACCGGCAAGCTGATGGCCGCCTTCCGCTGCACCCAGGTGATCCTCTACCCGAGGGGGTGAGGCCCCTTAGAGGCCCCTCACCTTCGACAGGTTCGGCTTCGGGATCGCGCTGGCGAAGGGCTTGCCCGTGGCCTTGGCCTTGTCGCGGCCGAGGTCCGCCCAGGCGGCACAGAAGGCCGTCGGCGTGTCCGCGCCCTGCGGCGCCGCCAGCACGGTGAGCGGCCGGGCGCCCAGGCGTGGCAGCAGCGGCTCCCACTGGGTCCTGTCGGGAACCGGCTCGTTGTCGTCGGTGCGCCAGCCGGCGGCGGCCCAGGCGGGCAGGGCGGCGAGGCCCGCGGCCAGGGCCGGCGAGGCGTAGAGGGTCAGCGGGGTCTTGAGGTCGACGTCGGCCAGGGCCGCGGCGATGGCCAGCGGCCCGAGCGCGCCGGCGGTGGTCCGGCGTTCCCCGCCGGCCTTGCCGCTCAAGCCGGCGGCGTCGGCGCGCACATAGGCCCAGCCGCCATTGCCGTAGATGGGATCAAACGCCGTCGCGATCCAGAGTTTCAACGGGCGGACTCCAGGGCGACGATGGCGTGGTCGGGACCCTTGCGGATCACCAGGTCGGCGACGGCGCGGGCCTCGACGATATGCTCGCGCAGGTTCTTCAGGTTCACCTGGTCCCAGACCATGCGGGCGAGACCGGTGACGGCGGCCTCGTCCATGTGCCGGAAGCGGAAATAGAAGCTCTGCGGATCGTCCTCGGAGGCGGCCCAGAAGCCCAGGAAGCGAGCGACGTACCAGGCCTCCAGGTCGGCTTCCTCGGCGTCGATATAGATGAGCGCGTCCAACAGGTTGGCGGGCCCCGTCTCTGTCCGGCGCAGGGCCAAGCCCTCCAGGATCAGCACGTCCGGCGGCTCGATCCGCCGGGCCCGGGGCGCGGCGACGTCAAAGGTGATGTGGGATTATGCCGGGAAGGTCGTCGGCCCCTGGCGGATCTCGCCGAGCGCTTGGGCCAGGGCTGTGTGGTCATAGCTTTCCGGAAAGCCCTTGCGGTCAGTGAGGCCGAGCTCGGCCAGCTTGGCGTTGGTCATCAGGAAGCCGTCGGTGGAGACGCTCTCCACCCGCTCGCCGCGCGCCGACAGGATCTGGGCCAGCTGGCCGGCGAACACGCTCTTGCCCGCGGCGACCGCGCCGGTGATCCCGACAATGAAGGGCGCTGATGGTGGTCTGAGGGGCGCCAGGGCGTCGAGCACGCCGCTGAGGTCGGTCGGCTGTTGCAATCTTGGACGTCCTTCCCCCAACACACGTCTCCAAAGTCCTGATGGAAGGAAGCGGCATGCGCAAGCTGGTGCGTTCGGGTTCGCCCCTGGAGCCGGTGATCGGATTCTCCCGCGCGGTGCGGGCCGGTCCCTATGTGGTGGTGGCTGGCACGGCGCCGATCGCCGCCGGTGGCGGGACCGCCTGCCCCGGCGACGTCGCCGGCCAGACCCGCCGGTGTTTCGAGATCGCCGAACAGGCCCTGATCGACGCCGGCGCCCGGCGCGCGCACGTCACCCGCACCCGGATGATGCTGACCGACATCACCCGCTGGCGCGAGGCCGCCGATGTGCACGGTGAATGGTTCGCCGGGATCAATCCGGCCTGCACCTTCGTGGAGGTGAAGGGCTTCATCGACCCCGACTGGCTGGTCGAGGTCGAGATCGACGCGGTGATCGACGACGAGCCGCTCTAGCTTTCGGTTTCGAGCCGGGCCTTCAGGTTCGGCGTCGGCTCCCCGACCTTGGTGAGGGTGTTGCGGTCCCGGTGACGGAAGAGCTCGTCCTGGCCGCGCACCATCAGCATGGTGTCGGAGATGTAGGACCAGGTCCCATCGTCGTTGAAGGTGATGTCCAGGGTGTAGCTGTCGGTCCGGAAGGCCTGTTCCAGGAAGGCTTGCGAGGCGATGCCGAACTCGGTGGAGCCGCGGCGAGCCTCAACCACCAGGCCGGTCCCGTCGGGCTTGGCCTGGCCGCCGGCCAGGGCCACCTGGCCCCGAGGGATGGCCAGGGTCTGGATCACCAGGCCGGTGGCGGGCTCCCACAGCCAATAGCCCACCTGGTCGTGAAAGGTCCCCGGCTCGTCCGAGGCGATGATGTGGATCGCGTAGCGCAGGCCGTAGAACAGCTGCGGGCCGTTGGCCTGGGGATCGATGGGCTGCATCTCGACGCGCTCGATGAACTCCCGCCGCTCAGGCCCGTCGGCCTTGGGGGCGATATCGACGCCCTTCCTGCCCTCCCAGATCCCGGCCAGCCGGGTGAGCGGCCCCAGGTTGGCCAGGGTGTTCGGATCGACGTCTTCGGGTTCGGTGAAGATGTCGTCGGGAAGCTCGCCCATGGGGTCCTCTTCTGCCGGGTGTGGGATGCGGAACGCGAAAGGCCTGCGGCGCAGGCCCCCAGATTAGGCTCTCAGAGCAGGCGCGGCAGCAGGACTATGGCGGCGAGGACCAGGATCAGCAGGCCCAGAATAAGCCCGGCCTTGGGACGACGGCCCAGCAAGGGCTCGCGCGCGGCCTTGGCGTCCGCCTTGGCCTTGGCCCGGGTCTGCTGCTCGGCGTCGGCCCTGGCTCGCTTGTACTGGGAGAGGTCGACGACCTCAGGCTTCTTCTCGGCGCTCATCGGCTGTTCTTAGCATGGGTGAACCGGTGTCTAGAAATCCTGAGTGCGGCTGACGCAGCGTCCACCTTGTTCCGCAGGGGGCGCCGGCGCAAATAAGGCCCCCTTTCTAGGATACAGCCAAGGCCCGGACCATGACCGATCTCTTCGCCCCCCTAAGCTTCGCCCATGGTCCGGCCATGAAGAACCGCTTCATGCTGGCGCCCCTGACCAACACCCAGAGCCACGCCGACGGCAAGCTGTCGGATGACGAGTTCCGTTGGCTGACCATGCGGGCGGAAGGCGGCTTCGGCCTGACCATGACCTGCGCGGCTCATGTCCAGCAGATCGGGGCTGGCTTCCCCGGCCAGCTGGGGATCTGGTCCGACGAGCACCTGCCGGGGCTCACCCGGCTGGCGGCGGCCATAAAGGCCCAGCAAAGCCTGGCGGTGGTGCAACTGCACCATGCCGGTAACCGCACGCCCAAGGATTTGATCGGCGGCCAGGCCCCGGTCTGTCCCTCCGATGATCCGGAGACCGGCGCGCGGGCCCTGACCCTGCCCGAGGTGATCCAACTGCGGGAAGACTTCATCACCGCCGCTGTGCGGGCCGACAAGGCCGGCTTTGACGGCGTCGAGATCCATGGGGCGCACGGCTACATCCTGTGTCAGTTCCTGAGCCCGGAGATCAACAAGCGCACCGACAACTATGGCGGCTCGCTGGAGAACCGCCTGCGGCTGATCATCGAGATCATCGACGGGGTGCGCGCCCGCTGCCGGCCGGACTTCAATATCGGCCTGCGCCTGTCGCCGGAGCGGTTCGGCCTGCAGCTATCGGAGATCATCGAGGCGGCGCGCCGGATCCTGGCGGCCGGCAAGATCGACTATCTCGACATGTCCCTGTGGGATGTCTTCAAGGAGCCGGTGGAGGAGGCGTTCAAGGGCCGCAGCCTGATGAGCTACTTCACCGAACTGCCGCGCGGGAATGTGCGGCTGGGCGTGGCGGGCAAGATCATGACCGCGGCCCAGGCGCGCGCCGTGCTGGAGGCCGGCGCCGACTTCGCCCTGATTGGCCGCGCGGCGATCCTGCACCACGACTATCCGAACAAGGTGGCGGCCGATCCGGACTTTGCGCCGATCGCGTTGCCGGTCACACAGGCCTATCTGAAGGCGGAAGGGCTGGGGGACACCTTTGTCACCTACATGTCCGGCTGGCCGGGCTTCGTGGCCAAGGAAGAGACCCCGGCTTAATCGCGGTATTCGCGCGATAGGGGTTGACTCTTATCGCTGGGCGGGGTTTTAGAGCCGCCCTCCTGCGGGGGCGGCGGCCAACCGGCCAAAGCAAACCAGGCGGTGTCAAAAAGTCTTCAAATGACTGATTGACACGGGAAGGGCGGCCCCCTAGATAGCCGCCTCCGCCGGCCACCGGCGCTAAACAGTGGGGCGGGCGAGAGCCG
>CAZXVO010000170.1:0-8788 GCA_964643835.1 uncultured Phenylobacterium sp.
CTTGCCGTAGGCGGCGGCGACGTTGTGGATGACGTACTTATAGAGCTGCATCCGGTCAGCCATGGTCAGCAGGTCGGCGAACTTCAGGCCGAGTTCGTGCTGGGCCGGGGCCACTTCGTGGTGGTGCTTTTCCGGCTGCATGCCGAGCTCGCCCATGACCGCCAGCATTTCGCCGCGCAGGTCCTGGCAGGAGTCGACCGGGTTCACCGGGAAGTAGCCGCCCTTCGGGCCGGGCCGGTGGCCCATGTTGCCTTCAGGATAGGCCTTGCCGGTGTTCGCCGGCAGCTCGGTGGAGTCGTAGGAGTAGCCGGTGTTGTGCGGCGAGGTGGACCAGCGCACGTCGGCGAAGATGAAGCACTCGGCTTCAGGGCCGAAGAACACGGTGTCGCCCACGCCGGCCGACTTCACGTAGTTCAGGGCGGCCTTGGCGATCGAGCGCGGGTGAGGGTTGTAGGGGGTGCCGGTGTCGGGGTTCAGCACGTCGCAGAACAGGCACAGGGTGGTCTGCTGGTAGAAGGGGTCGATATAGGCCGAGTTCAGGTCCGGCCGCAGCTTCATGTCGGACTCGTTGATGGCCTTCCAGCCCGCGATCGACGAGCCGTCGAACATGGTGCCGTCGTTCAGGAAATCGTCATCGACCAGGTCGATGTCGAAGGTCACGTGCTGCATCTTCCCGCGCATGTCGGTGAAGCGCACGTCGACGTACTTGACGTCCTTTTCCTTGATTTCGTTCAGAATGTCCTTGGCGGTAGCCATAGAAGTATCCCCTTCAGGTAGAACCTAGTCTCGAATGCTCGACGGCCTTAGACGGCGGCCGCTCCCGTCTCGCCCGTGCGAATACGCAGCACGTCGAGGATCTCAGACACGAAGATCTTGCCGTCGCCGATGCGCCCCGTGCGCGCCGCGCCGACAATCGCTTCAAGGGCCGGGTCCAACTGGTCGTCGGCCACCACCACTTCGATTTTGATCTTGGGCAGGAAGTCGACCACGTACTCGGCGCCACGATAGAGCTCGGTGTGCCCCTTCTGGCGGCCATAGCCCTTGGCCTCGATGACGGTCATGCCCTGGACGCCCAGTTCCTGCAGGGCCTCCTTCACCTCGTCGAGCTTGAAGGGCTTAATGATGGCTTCGATCTTCTTCATGGCCCGACTTGCTTACTGGCGGAGATCGCCCCGCGTGTGAGGGCTACGAGCACGCTCCCGCTCCCCGGGACAAGAGGGAGTCCACGGCCAGCCGAGCGCCGGTGACCGGGAATCTGCGATTGTCTAAAACATGTGCAGTTGGCGCCCAATATGTGATCACGCAAGAAAACGCGCTCCAAACCCGTTTCGGGTCAGCCATATGCCGCGCCACAGGTGTCACAGCGTGGTGTTACGCGCCTGCATCGCCCGGAATCGCCGCTCATCCCGCTCAATCCTGTGAATCGGTCTCAATCGCGCCTTCGGGGCAGGAGGTCGCCGTTGCTGAAGATTGCAGCGGAGGCGGCCGCCGCGACATTGACCTCTGTCATGCAACCGCCAAGGCCCGTCGGCATTATGGCCAAGCCTGTGCGCAAAGACCTGCGCGGGGGTGGACCTGACGGGCGCGGCGGGGAATTGTCGCGGCCTCTTCATGAGCCCGCACGAGAAGTAATGATGTCGCGCCTCTATCTGATCCGCCATGGCAAGCCCGCCGCCGTCTGGGGCGAGGCCGACGACGATCCGGGCCTGGACGCCCAGGGACAGGCCCAGGCCGAAGCGGCCCGGGACTTCCTTTTGTCTCTGCCGGCGGACGAGCGGCCGACCCGCGTGGTCAGTTCGCCCCTGCGCCGTTGCCGCGAGACCGCCATGCCCACCGCCGCAGCCCTGGGCGTCGAGATCGAGATCGACGCCTCGGTCGGCGAGATCCCCACGCCGGCGAACCTGTCCCAGGACGCGCGCCCGGCCTGGCTGCGCGAAGTGTTTCAGGGCCATTGGGCCGAGGTGAAGGGCGACCTGGACTATGAAGCCTGGCGTCGCCAGGTCGCGGCGTCCCTGACAGCGCGCGCCGGAACCGCCGTCTTTAGCCACTACGTCGCCATCAACGCTGTCATGTCGGTGCTGCAGGATGATCCCAGAGTGCTGGTGTTCCGGCCGGATCACGCCTCGGTCAGCGTCCTGGAGACGGACGGGCGGGGGCTGAGCCTGGTCCAGGCCGGCCGCGAAGCCCAGACGGGCGTCCTTTAGTTTCGATCCGGAGTCTGCGTGGCCCCTCGTCCGATCTTCACTGTCGCTGAAATGTCCGCCGCCGACCGCGCCGCTATCGCGGCCGGGACGCCGGGGACGGAGCTCATGCGCCGCGCGGGCCTCGCCGTCGCCGACGCGATCTGCGAGCGGTTTTCCCCCCGGCCGACAGCGGTGCTGTGTGGCCCCGGCAACAATGGCGGCGACGGCTATGTCTGCGCCCAGGTGTTGGCCGAGCGGGGTTGGTCGGTTTGGGTCGAGCGCTCAGATCCGCCAGTGACAGAGGATGCGAAGGACGCCGCCAGCAGCTGGACCGGGGAGACCTTCGGCTTGGGGCTGTCAGAGCGCGCGGCGGACCTGGTGGTGGACGCCCTGTTCGGGGTGGGGCTCAGCCGCCCCCTGGAGGGCGAGGCCGCCCGGCTGGCGCGCAGCTCTGAGGCTCGTCCGCATCAGGTGGTGGCTATCGATGTTCCCAGCGGCCTGGCCGGGGACACCGGCAAGCCCCTGGGCGACGCCGCCTTCTGCGCCGGCCTGACCGTCACCTTCCACGCCAAGAAGCCGGCTCATGTTCTGGAGCCAGGCCAGAGCCGTTGCGGCGAGGTGGTGGTGGCTGACATTGGCCTCACAGCTCTCGGCGGCAGGCTGGTGGAGAACGCGCCGGACGCCTGGCTTGCCGCCTTTCCCTGGCCGTCCGCCCAGTCGCACAAGCATGCCCGCGGCCGCATGGTGGTGGTGAGCGGGGAGGCCTGGAACACGGGCGCGGCGCGCCTGTCGGCCCGTGCGGGCCTGAGGCTCGGCGCTGGTCTGGTCACCATTCTGTCGCCGCCGGATGCGCTACGGGTCAACGCCGCCCACCTGGAAGCGGTGATGCTCAAGCCTTTCGAGACCGAGGCGGAACTGGAGCAGTTGGCGGCGGAGGTGGACGCCGCGGTCATCGGTCCCGCCGCGGGGGTCACCGAGAGCACCTTGCTGAATGTGCTGGCCCTGGCCCGCACCGGCGCGGCCCTGGTGATCGACGCTGACGCCATCACCATCTTCAAGGACGATCCCGAGGAGCTGTTCTCGGTGCTGGACGTGGACGATGTGCTGACGCCACATCCGGGGGAGTTCGAGCGGCTGTTCCCGGGACTGCTGAAGTCCTCGCCCGAGCGCATCACCGCCGCTCGCCGCGCCGCCGCCAAGGCGGACGCCATCGTGCTGCTCAAGGGGCCGGACACCGTGGTCGCCTCGCCGGACGGCCGCGCGGCCGGCGCCGCCCACGGCGCGCCCAGGCGCGCGCCCGCCGGGTCAGGTGATGTGCTGGCGGGATTCATCGCCTCGCTTATCGCCCAGGGCATGGACAGTTTCGACGCCGCCTGCGCCGCCACCTGGATCCACTCCGAGGCCGCCGATCTGCACGGTCCAGGCCTGATCGCAGAGGACTTGCCGGGCCTGGCCCCGGCCATCCTGCGCCGACTGTACGACGCCGCCCGGGGGTGAAGCGCCTCTTGACGCGAGCCCTGGTTCAGCCGATGCGGGGCGCAAGTGCGGGCGTGGCGGAACTGGTAGACGCACTGGATTTAGGTTCCAGCGCCGCGAGGCGTGGAGGTTCGAGTCCTCTCATCCGCACCAACCAGCCCCTCAAGGGCGCTGGTCTTTGCGGCTTGGGGCTTGGCCCGGCGCGGGGTGCATGACATAAGAGCGCCCGCTCGCCGCCAGACCCCTGGCGGCGCTCACCTTTTTCAGCCGAAGGCGGACGTCGAGACGGCGCGCAGCCGCCGGGTCCGGGAAATCCAAGAATGTCGATGCAGATCGTTGAAAAGTCTGGCGAAGGCCTGAGCCGCGTCTACGGCGTGACTGTCCCGCTCGCGGACCTGACCGAACGTCTGGAGGCGCGGATCGCCGAGATCACGCCGACTCTCAGCATCAAGGGCTTCCGTCCTGGCAAGGTGCCGCCGGCCCACGTCAAGCGCATGTTCGGCAAGTCGCTGATGAGCGAAGTGGTCGAGCAGGCCATTAACGAGACCACCCAGAAGGTCTTCGAAGACAACAATATCCGCCCGGCCGGCGATCCGGACCTGAAGCCGGAAGGCGACATTCAGGCGGTGGTGGACGGCAAGGCCGACCTGACCTTCGAACTGGCCGTCGAGATCATGCCGGAATTTGAACCGGCCGACATGAGCAAGGTCTCCCTGACCCGCCCGGTCTATGAGCCCTCCGACGCCGAAGTCGACGAAGCCGTCGCCGAGCTGGCCAAGCAGAACCGCACCTACGAGCCCCGCAAGGGCAAGTCGACCAAGTCCAAGGACGGCGACATGGTCGTCATCGACTTCGTGGGCCGCGTGGACGGCGAAGCCTTCGAAGGCGGTTCGGCCACAGACACCGAGCTGGTGCTCGGGTCTGGCCAATTCATCCCGGGCTTTGAAGAGCAGCTGGTCGGCGCCAAGCCGGGCGACGAAGTGCTGGTGAAGGTGAGCTTCCCCGAGCAGTACCAGGCCGCTCACCTGGCCGGTAAGGCCGCCGAGTTCACCACGACCGTCAAGGAAGTGAAGGCTCCGGTCGATTCCGAAGCCAATGACGAGCTCGCTCAGCGCCTGGGCCTGGAAGGCCTGGACAAGCTGAAGGAGCTGCTCAAGGTCAACCTGGAAAGCCAGTACGCCGGCGCCTCGCGCTTCAAGCTGAAGCGCGCCCTGCTGGACGTCCTGGACGAAAAGCATGACTTCCCGCTGCCGCCCAAGATGGTCGAAGCCGAGTTCGGCCAGATCTGGGCCCAGGTCCAACAGGACAAGGAAGCCGGCAGCCTGCCGCCGGAAGACGCCGAGAAGTCGGACGAAACCCTGCAGACCGAATACCGCAAGATCGCCGAGCGCCGCGTGCGCCTGGGCCTGGTGCTGGCCGAGATCGGCCGCGTGAACCAGGTGCAGGTCACCGACCAGGAGCTGGCCGAGGCCATGCGCGCCGAGGCCATGCGCTATGGCCCGCAAGCCCAGCAGATCTTCGACTTCTTCCGCCAGAACGCCCAGGCTCAGGCCCAGCTGCGCGCGCCGATCTTCGAGGACAAGGTCGTCGACCTGATCCTCAGCCAGGCCCAGGTCTCCGACGAGAAGGTCTCCAAGGAAGACCTGATGAAGGAAGACGATATGCCGGCCGGTTACGGCGCCTAAGACCGATCGGGGCCGCTTCGGCGGCGCCGTGGAGATAAGCGATCCCTCCCCGGCGACGGGGAGGGATTTTCTTTAGGACTATAGGTCACCTTGCAACCCGCCCCTCCGCACGCGATATCGGGTGGGACAGTCGCGACTCCGTTCTCGGGTCGCCCAAATTCGATGAAGGGCTTCCTTTCCATGCGTGACCCGCAAATCACCGCGCTGAACCTCGTGCCCATGGTTGTGGAGCAGACCAGCCGCGGCGAGCGCGCCTTCGACATCTTCTCGCGCCTGCTCAAGGAGCGGGTGATCTTCCTGAACGGTCCCGTCGAGGACGGCATGTCGGCGCTGATTTGCGCCCAACTGCTGTACCTGGAAGCGGAGAACCCGAAGAAGGAAATCCAGATGTACATCAACTCCCCTGGTGGGGTGGTGACCTCTGGTCTCGCGATCTACGACACCATGCAGTACGTGAAATGCCCGGTCGTGACCCTGTGCATGGGCATGGCCGCTTCGATGGGTTCCTTCCTGCTGATGGCCGGCGAGCCCGGCCAGCGGATTTCCCTGCCGAACGCGCGCATCATGGTGCACCAGCCCTCGGGCGGCTACTCGGGCAAGGCCTCGGACATCGAGCGTCACGCCGAGGACATCATCAAGACCAAGCGTCGCCTGAACGAGATCTACGCCCGTCACACCGGCCGCACCTATGAAGAGGTCGAGGAAAAGCTCGACCAGGACACCTTCATGACCCCGGAAGAAGCCAAGGCCTGGGGCCTGGTCGACCAGGTTATCGAGAAGCGCGCCGACGATTGATCACAGATGGGGCCGCACATCCTGGTGGTGGGCGGAACCGGCATGCTGTCGGACATGGTGGAGGCGCTCGCCCGGGAGGGTGGGCGCCTTTCGCTTTTGTCGCGCCGGGCGTCGCAGGCCGCGCGGCTAAGCGTGGTCGGTTATGACACCGACTATCTGGACGATGAGGCTTTCGCGGCCGCCCTGGACCGGGCCGTCGCCGCCTCCGGTCCTGTCGATCTGGCCGTGGCCTGGTTCCGGACCTTGAAGATCGCCGCGCCTCGGCGACTCGCTGAGGCTGTGGGCGCACCGGGGCGACCTGGGCGGCTGGTCCAGGTGCTGGGCAGCGCGGTGGGCGATCCTGAACATCCCGACCGCCTGGCGCGCGCCGCCAGTGTGGCCGAGGGGCTTGAGACCTGCCGACTGCGTCAGGTGGTCCTGGGGTTCCAGCTGACAGGGCAGGTCGCACGCTGGCACACCCAGGCCGAGATTTCGGCCGGCGTGCTGGCGGCCATCCGCGAAGACCTCGCCTGGTCGGTGGTCGGGACCTTGGAGCCCTGGAGCGCCAGGCCTAGCTCAGCCGGCGCAGGGTAGCGGCGAACAGGGCGTCCTGCCCCTCGGCGCTGGTGACCTCGTAGCGGGTGAAGTCGACGTCCTCGCGCAGGTCGGCGAACAGGCCGGCCGGATCCTCGTGGAAATGCAGGAAGGCCTTGGACTTGAGATAGAAGATCCCCCGGCTCTTTTCCTTGAGACCGGGCAGGGTCCGCAGCCGGGCCAACAGAGGCTCCAGGGCGTCGAGGGCGGCGGGACCGGCGTGCTTCATGTCTGGCGCGGATACTGGTTGGGCCTGGCCAGGTAGTAGTCGGCGGCGGGCAGGCCCTCGTCGGCCTCGACCGCGGCGTTGTAGATGCGCTGGTCGAAACCGCCGCGTTCGGCGCGCTTGGCGATCCGCCGGGTTTCGATGTCGTCGCGGGTCAGGCCGTGCAGGTCCGCCAGGGCGTGGATCACCTCGCTCAGGTCGGCCAACTCCCAGGCCAGTTCCTCCCGGTCCCTGGAGGCGGCGACCTCGGCGGCTTCCTCGGCCAGCTTGGCGCGCAGGGCGGCGTCGAAGTCCGCATCCGACAACTGGCGCTCGAAAACCGAAAGACCCTGGTCGCGCATGATCTGCGGCAGGTGGTCGCGGATCAGCTTCTCAACCCTGAACCGCAGGCGGGCCATGTCAGGGCCGCGACTTGAAGACGCGGTAGCCGCGGTGGTCGGCGATCCTCAGCATCTCGCGGTCGCCGCTGGTGTCGCCATAGGCCGCCTTCAGCACCAGGTCGTCGCCGAACATGGCCTTGAGGCGCCGGACCTTTTCCGGCCCACGGCAGTTGGGGCTGGCGAAGCCGCCAGTAGCGCGGTCGTTCAGATCAAAGGCCAGTTCCGTAGCGATCAGCACATCAGCGCCCAGGCCGCGCGCAAAGGGAGCGACGACCACATCGGGCGATGCGGTGACGATCACCAGCTTGGCCCGGCGGGTGCGCCAACGCTTCCAGGCCTGCAAGGCGTCGCCGCGCAGCAGGGTGGGGGCCTGTTCCTCGGCGAAGGCCTTGGCCTGGGCCTCGAGTTCAGCGCGGGTCGCGCCGGACAGGAACTCGCGGGACGCCGCCGCCTTGATTCGTCCGCGGTTGCGGTGGAACAGGTAGGCGATCGCGGCCGGAACCAGCCGCACCATGCCCAGGGCATAACGAGCGCGCCCGGCCCGCCACTTCAGGAACTCAGTGAAGCTGTCGCGCACGGTGATGGTGCCGTCGAAGTCGAAGGCGACCACGCCGGCGTCCTCGATCTGGTCATCGAGGAACTCGGACGGCCGGCCCGCATGGCCCTTCAGCTTCTTTTCGCGTCTCATCTCGCCCCTTAGCGCGCGTATCGTCGCAGATCCGTCAACCGGACTCGCCCCAGGCGCGTCGGTGCGGACCGCGGCGGCGACCCCCGATAGAGCGCGCCCTTGTCCCGTTTCGGGTCACACCCATCTAGGGATTCGGACATGCCCGTCATCAGGCGCCCCCGCGCCAAATGTCGCCGGCCCACGCCAAAGGCTTGTGATCCCGGCCGGGATCGGGGAATGTCAAGGATTAGACAACCCACGGCGCGTATCCTGCATTGATGGCGTCAGGCAACGCCTCCTGGATAGACGGTCCGGCCCCCCGGTCGTGCCCGTCGGAAGAGTGAGACACGATCATGACCAAGGCCGCGAGCGGAGATTCCAAGAGCACTCTGTATTGCTCTTTCTGCGGCAAGAGCCAGCACGAGGTCCGCAAGCTGATTGCGGGCCCCACCGTGTTCATCTGCGATGAATGCGTGGAGCTGTGCATGGATATCATTCGCGAGGAGCACAAGATCTCCTTCGTGAAGTCCAAGGACGGTGTGCCGACCCCCAAGGAAATCCGAGAAGTCCTCGACGATTACGTGATCGGTCAAGATCACGCCAAGAAGGTGCTCGCGGTTGCGGTCCACAATCACTACAAGCGCCTGAACCACGCATCGAAGAATAACGACGTCGAACTGGGCAAGGCCAACATCCTGCTCATCGGCCCGACCGGCACCGGCAAGACTCTGCTGGCGCAAACGCTCGCCCGAATCATCGACGTGCCCTTCACCGTCGCCGATGCCACGACCCTCACAGAGGCG
>CAZXVO010000171.1:0-404 GCA_964643835.1 uncultured Phenylobacterium sp.
GATTTTCTCTTGAGCACCGAGATCAAATGCACGCGCTTCGCGCCCGGCGCCGCAGTGCCTGAGTGGCTGCTGGCCGCCGAGCCGATGGGCCCCGACTCTGTCGCCGGCCCCTTCATCTTCCAGATCGAGGTCGATGTGCTCGAACTGGAAGACCGCTTTGTCCTGCTGCCCACCGGCACCGGTAACCTTGCGCCCATCCTGCACTATGGTGGCCAGGGTGCGCGGCTCTACGCCCCGGCCAAGCCAGTCTGCAACGTCCTGGTGACCAACACCATCATGGGCTTGGAGGTGGACGCCTGGTCCGAAGTGCCGCAGGCGTCGCCTGCGCAGCAAGGGTTGTCTCAGTCGACGTCCCCGGCCATGCCTGCTGCACCGTACAACCCCTACGACCCGGTTATTCAAGC
>CAZXVO010000171.1:689-3229 GCA_964643835.1 uncultured Phenylobacterium sp.
GTTCGTTCTTCGGCCGCAGGTCGCCGGCGCGCACACGGGCGGTGGCTGTCAGGATGCTGGACGCCACCGCCTGCTTGGTGGCCAGCACCTTGGCGAAATTCTTGTCGGTCGGGTCGAGCTTCAGGGCCATGACTTCCTCCGCGAAGTCGAAGGACAGACCCAGCAGGCGCTGGAACTTCTGCTCGGCTAGAACAGCAGATCCGTCGCGTAGCCCTGGGCCTGGATCTCCGGCAGCTGTGCTTTCAAACGCTGACCGATATCCGGCCGCCAGAACGGCGAGGCCGGAGCCTTGATCGTTTCCAGAATCTTGTACGCGCGCCGGCGGGACTGCTGCACGCTCTCCCCCACCCCGGTGGCCACCAGCACGTATTCCCCCGATGTCAGCAGGCAGGGCATGTTCACGACCTGGCCGTTCACGTCGGTCGGAATGTTCTGCCCCTGCATCATCTCGCAGGGGTGCACGTTGCGGAGGATCGACCGGGTCAGGCCGTACACTGGGATGCCCACCGACTTCTCGATCGGCCCGTGGCTGTACGGGAACTCCGGCAGGGCCATCACCACCCCCGTGGAGATCGCCCCGAGCTTGAAGGGCCGCGAGTCGCGCCCGCGTGCGAGGTCTGCCAGCCATTCCGCGGTGTCTCCGTTCAGCAGGGCCTGCTGGATGTTGAAGGTGGGCCAGCCGAAGCGCATCGTGAACTCAAGCGGCCAGGGGTCGCCATTCTCGTCGATGATGCAGTTGACGTCCACATATCCAGTGTGGCCGGTCGCCGCCAGGCGGTCTTCCAGGGGCTTCAGCACCTTGGCCGCCAGCTTGGACTTGCTGACGAAGCGCAGGACCGTCCCCATCTCGCCGACGTTCGGCCCGCGGTCGCCCGCCATCAGGGACTTGAACTCCCAGTTCTCACACCAGCCGGAGTTGAAACCATGAGGCCCGAAGAAGGCGCCGACGGCCATCTCGCAACCAGATATTTTCTCCTGAAGGATAAATGGGCCTTTGTGACGCTTGGCCTTCTTCCACCGCTCAAGCATATACACGAGATCAGCGGGCGACTTCGAAACGTAAGACAGGGCCTTGTCTGCTTCGTCGTAACTAGGCTTGCAGACGAAGCATCTATTCTCGCGCTTTACGTAAGCAATCGCGGTTTCATAATCACTGAACTCTCGGAATGGCGGCACCGCAATGCCGGCGCGCTTGAAGACCTGCTGGCCAAGATTGCGGTCGAGCTCCCATGCAGCGGCCTCCACCGTGGCGCCCACTATCAGTTTCTTCGGGTCGGCCTTCCGTACAGCGTCGATCTCGCGGAGGTATTTCGTGTTGTCGGCCAGGACGATCAGGTCGGCCCAGCGGACGTGCTCGCGCCAGTCTGACACCCTGGTGGTCAGGCCCTTGCCATAGTCGGCGTTGCGCTCGCCCGGGGCGTGGTTGAAGAACCACCGGACGGTGTGCTTGTCGTCCTGCATGCGCATGACGATGTCGAGCATGCCGTCGCCGCCGAAGGCGTCGATGCAGAGCACCTTCATTGGCCGGTCACTTTCCTGAAGCCCTTCTTGATGGTCTGCTCGATAGGATCCCGGGCTTCGTGGCGCAAGGCAGACCGGCGATCCCGGGCCTTGTACTTGGCCTTGCGTTCCTCCTTGCCCGGCGCCGGCAGTTCCAGGCCCGCCAGCTTGCCCAGGGCGGACACGGCGTTGCCGGGCCCCGGCTTGGTGGCTTCCATGGCCAGACCGGCCGGGTAGAAGGCGTTCTGCGCGGCGTACTCGCCCATCTGCAGGGCCTGGGCGGGGGCGCTGGATCCGGGCTGCCGAATCGGGCGGCCGAAGAAGTCGTGGTTCTGCGCGATGGCGATGCCCTCGGACGTCAGCGGCGCCAGCGACATGAAGGACGACAGGCCAAGGGCGGCGTCCTTCTGGCCTGTGCCGACTTGCCAGGCGGCGTCGGTCATCGAGAAGCCGCCGGAGCGCTTCAGCTTGGCGTCCTTGTTGCCGGTCAGGTGCTGCAGCGCGGCGTCGGCGATCGGGTAGGCCACGTTGGCGACCAGGGCGGCCACTAGGAACTTACCTGCGGCGTCTAGCTTCTGCTCGGGCGTGCCCTTGACCAAGTCCTTGAACATGACGCCCCAGGCGCGAGCCTGGCCATATTTGTAGCGGCCGAACATCATAATGTTGGGGTCGCGCAGCCACTGGCTGACGGAGCGCGAGCCCATCACCTGGGGCGGGATGCGATAGTTCGGAATGTCGCGTTCGGCTTCGAAGATCGCCTTGCGCGTCGACATGCCCCTGGCCTCCAACTCATATTGGCGCTGCAGCATGAAGATGTCGTTCGACATCCAGAGCGCCTTGTTGGAGAGCTCGTACACCTTGCGGATCGCGGCGACGGGAAGACCTGCCGCCTTGGCGAAAGCGCCCACCGCCCTGGGGTCATCCAAGAACTCGGCCCCGGCTTTTTCCAGCAGCAGCTTGTGGAAGTCCCGCACCTGGGTGTCGCCAGCCATCAGGCCGGACCCCTCGCGCAGCATCTTCTGGTAGTTCCTGCTCATGGT
>CAZXVO010000171.1:3239-4791 GCA_964643835.1 uncultured Phenylobacterium sp.
CGTGCCCGTCTTGGCCAGGGTCCGATAGCTGCCCGGGTTCATCCAATCCCAGCCGCGACCCACCGTCCAGTGCGCGGCGACGTTCAGCGCGTGAGGAATCGGGGTGATGAACAGGGAGGCAGTCAGTGTCCGGTTGACCTTCTGCAGCACGCTGTCGAGCGGTTCGTTGGGGCTGGGGTAGTAGTCCCGTAGCGCCTCGGCGACCTTCGGGTCGAAGTACCAGTCACGCAGCTGCGGGACGTGCGGCAGTTCGACGAAGCCTTCGGGGCGCTCAGTCGGATTACGGCGCAGCGTTGGCCGCCCGGTGTCCGGGTCGGGATAGGTCCACTGCGAGCGCCACGCCTTGCCCTCGCTTTTCAGGTTCGTGGTAACCTCGTCGAGCACTTCCAGATTGCGCTCGACACGACGCAGGCGGGCCACGTTATCCAGCGTGTTGACCAGGGCGTTCTTGTGGTAGCGCGTGTCGGTGTTGGCTTCGATCTCGCGCGTCGTGGCCTGCTTCACGGTCATCGGCCTCCCGAAGGAACCCTCGATGACTTGGCCGTGCTCCCAAGCGGGATCGGGGTTCCTGGCGAAGGTCCGGTTGCCGTTCTCGTCTTCCAGCACCCAGCCGGCCGTGCGCTTCTTCTGCGCCGTGGTCTTCTTGAACAGCGACTTGCCGCCCATGATCGGATCGCGGTTGCTGCGCGGGCCGCCCGCTTCGTCCAGCATCGGGGTATGGCCCACTGCCCGGCGCGCGACATAACCCTGGTCTTGCAGGAAGGGTTCGATGTTCGGGTCACCACGCTCGCGCAGGCGATTGATGATCGCTGTCTGTTCCTCGTAGTAGTGGCGCATATAGGCTTCGGCCAGGGCCAGGTGGTCTGGGATCTGCGCGTTGGGGTCGGCCATCTTGGCCTCGATCGCGTGGTACAGTTCCTCTTGCACCTCGGGGTCGCTGATCTCCTTGGGCACGCCCTTCAGGAACTGTTTGATCTCAAGCTTGTCAGCGGTGTCGTGGCCCCCCATGCGATAGAGCGCGTTGTCCACGCGCTCGACGGCGTCGGCCTCCCCACCCACCACCGGGCCGCCCACCCTTTCTGTGCTGGGGCCGACGATCTCCCAATCGCGCGACGGCTCGTTCGCGGCCATGGTCCTGGTCCTGGCACGCGGCGTCGGCGGGATATCCAGGCCCCCGTCGTCGACCGGGGCGTCTCCAAAGGGGCGGGGCTCTGTGGCAGCCGCGGTCGTGGCACGCGGCGCCGGCGGAATGTCCAGGCCATCGTCGAGGAACTACTCGGCGCTGGGTGCAGCGGCTGCGGCGGCTGCGGCACGTATTCTCGACGGGCGGCGCACAGCGTTCGCCTGTGGTCGCGCGCCTTCTCGAATCGCCTCGTAACCCGGGCCCGAGCGCGTGCCGTACTCGGGGCCTTCGACGGCGCGCGCGGGCCCCCCCTTCTTGGGACCGCCAACAAGGAACCCCTCGACGGCCAGGGCGGCGTCGCCGGCGTCCCGCGGCGCCACCCGCCCGCCCGTGGCCTTGGACACCGGGCGTCCGGCCAGGGTGTCGATC
>CAZXVO010000171.1:4801-8645 GCA_964643835.1 uncultured Phenylobacterium sp.
CGCTTGACGCGCTCGCCGGTTTGAAGTGTCTGTCCGCCGGCCGCCGCCATGGGGTTGTCTGCCCGCTGGCTGAACGCTTCCGCACCCTGCTTCATCTGGGCCCGGGCTTCGCGATTTCGGACGGCGTAGTCGCCAGCGAGCTCGCCGCCCTTGGCCTTCAGATAGTCGACGGCGGCGGTGAGCGGCTTGGGCGACGCGCGCGGTGCCGGCGGCGGGCCCAGGAAGGAGTCGGCGGACTTCGGCGCAGGCGCGGGGGCGGGCGCCGCCGGCGTGGTCAGGAACGCGTCGGCAGATCGGGTCTTTGGGGCGCTGAGAAATTCCTCCGCGCTCGGCATTTACTTGAAACCGAAGTCGCGCCGCAGGATCCCGGCCTTCTGCTCGCGGGTCAGCGTCGGGGCGTCACGAACCGCTTCGGGCGTCTTGAACTTGCCCTTGGGCGGCAGGACGTTGTTCGGGCTGGGCGGCGCGGGCTTGCCGACGTAGCTGCGGCCGGTGACGGGCTTGCCGCCCATGCCGACGCTGGCCGCATCCACCCGGCCGGCCGAGCCGATGGTCGCTGATTCGGTGCGGGCCCCGGCGTTGGTGTCGGCCACGTCGCGGCGGCTGTCCGCGCCGATCCGTGCCGCATCGGTGCGGGCGCCTGCCTGGGTGCCGGCGATCCGCTCGCGGCTGCCGGTCAGGATCCGCAGTTCTTCTTCTCGCGCGGCGATCTTGGCGTCGACCGCGGCGAGGTAGTTCGTGGCCTTGCTGACCGCGATCTCCTCCCGGCTGGCGTTGTTCGCCGCAGCGATGGCGCCTTGCATGTAGATGCGGGCGTCGGACGACAGACCCTTCATCATCTCGATCTGGTTGTTGGCCGCCTGGAACAGGGTCTCACCCTTCAGGTTCGGATTGGCCCGGGCCAAGCTGACGAAGATATTCTGCAGGGTCTTCTGGGTATCAGGCAGCAGGCCCTGGCCGGTCGGCTCGGCCACGCCGGACATGCCGGTCTGTGCCGGCGGCCCTTCCATGGGCGCGGCTGCGGCAGGCGCAGGCATGCCGCCTGGGGCTACATCGGGCATGGGCGGTGCGGCGCCCGGCATCGGCGGCGCGGCAGACGCGCCGGGCATGGCCATGGGCGGCGGCGGTGCGCCGCCTCCGAACTGAGGCGGGGGCATCGCGCCGGGCATCGCCATGGGCGGCGGGGGCGCACCGCCCGCCATGGCAGGCATCGGCATGCCTTGCGGCGCACCCGCGGGCATGGACGGCTGGCCGGGCATCGGGGGTTGCGGCGCGGCCATGGCATCGGCCATGCCCGCCTGCGCCAGGCGCATGCGGTGCTGGGCGGCCATGCCCTGCAGCTTTTGCATGATGTCGGCGCCGTTGTTGAAGCCGTCAGCCGCGCCGCCGGCCAGGCCGCCTACGAAATTCATGTTCATGGCGTCGCGCCCCTAGATAAGTTTCGAACCGGCATTGGCGCCGACGATGGCGCCGAGCGGACCACCTGCTGCGAAGCCGAGCACACCCCCGGCCACCGTGCCCAGCAGGCGTCCAATCCCGGCGCCTGCACCCGCCGAGTTCGAAGAGTTGATCTTCGCGGCGTTCTGCGCCCCGGCCGTGGCCGCCTGACCGATGCCCAGGTACTGGCCCTGGTCGTCGATCAGGCTTTCGGTGGGGGCCAGGGCCTGGCCGCCGCCTTGCGCCAGCGCTTGCAGCGCAGCGATCTGCGCCTGCTGCTGGGCCAGATAAGTGCTGCTCGGCAGTTGGCTGGCCGCCATCTGGGTGTTGAGTGCGTCCGTGCCCTGCTGCCCGGCGGCGGTGTAGGACTGGTTGGACTGGTCGGCCAGCTGCTGGAAGATGTTGCTGGCGTTGGCCAGGCCGGCCTGCATCGCTCCCGTGCCTGTCGTGGTCAGGCTGTTGAGATTGTTGACCGCCGAGTTGTTCAGGTTGTTGAAGTTGTTCGTGCCGGTGGTCGACAGGTTGGCGTAGTTGTTCGCCGCGTTGCTGGTCAGGCCGGTGTACTGGTTCACCCCGGCGTTTGACAGGTTGGCGTAGTTCCCCGCGGCGCTGCCCAGCAGGCCGGTCAGGTTCTGCGCGACCTGGCCCTGTTGCTGGCCGTAGGCGCCCATGGCGGCGATCTGCCGCTGCAGCTGGGTGTTCTGCCAGTCGATGTTGAAGTTGCGCGAGGCGTCGCCGGCCAGGCCCGCGCCATAGGCGGACCCGCCCATGCCATACATGGCGTTCAGCGCATTCTGCTGGTCCATCTGCTGCTGATATTGGCGGTTGTAGAGGTCGCCTTGCGGATCGAAGCCGGTGTCCAGGATGCGCTGCGCCGAGTCCATGCCGCCGGTCAGGCCGGGGATGGCGTTCATGGCCGCGCCATAGGCCTCGTTGGCCTTCTGGAAGCCGGAGAACAGCGCCGGGTTGGCGGCATACAGCCCGGCCAGGGAGGTCGGGTTGATCATCGCCTGCGCGCTATCATAGGCGCCCTGCGCCATGCCTGCGCCGCGCGTGGCGGACGGGATCATCGCCTGGGTCTGGGCGTAGGCCTGCTGCCCCGCGCCGGCCGCCGCCTGGGCCATGGGCAAGGCGTTGGCCGCGGCGATGCCGCCTAGCCCATAGAGATCAGACGCCGCCCCGTACTGCGCGCCCGCCACATACTGCGCGTTGTTGGCCGTCGTGTTCGCGCCCTGCTGGGCGTAGCCGTAATAGGGGTTGGCGGTGACGTTGGCGGCGGTCTGCTGCAGCCCAGGAACCACCGTGCTGGCGATGTCTTGGGCGTAGGGCGTCGCGCCGGCGACTAGATTCTGGTAGCCCTGGTCGGCCTGGGCCTGGCCGGTGGGCTGGTAAGGCGTCGGCGCTTTCTCGGTCTTGCCGCCCATGTCGGTCCCTCAGAAGTATTTCGTCCAGGCTGATTCGGTGTGGGCATAGCCAAGACGCGCCAGCAAGAAGCCCACGCTATCACGGCCTCGCTGGTATCCCAAACCGCCCTTCTCCCGCTCGGGCTTGACGTTGTAGTTGATCGCCTGGACGTCCAGGGTGCGCAACATCCGCTCACCTTCCTTGATCCGGAAGACGCCGGTGCGGCCCTTGCGGTGCTCCGGTTCAACATAGACGAAGTCGTTGATCGCCCAGGTGGCCAGCCGGTGGTGCAAGGGCTTGCGCACAAACCAGACGCTGTAGCCGATCAGCTGCCCGTCTTTCCGCAGCAGCAGGACCTTCAAGAAGCCCTGGCGCTCGACGGCGAAGTAGCTGGGCCAGTCGATGGCCAAGGGGATGCGCTCGCGTTCGTCGTCGATTTCTTCCCACTGAAGGGCGAGCATGTCTTCGATGCCGGCGGCCCGGGCCTCGGCGATCGTGCCCCACTCAAGTGTCAGGGTCATCGACCGGGATCTTCACGTCGACAATCAGATGCACCCGGGGATGCTCGCCATGGTTCGTTTCCGAGCACAGCAGCTTGTGGTCAAACAGGTTGATAAGGCCGACGTTGAGCCCGGCGGCGGCCTGGCCGCAATGGGAGACCGCACCGGGCGCCGGGATCAGGCAGGTCCGCGTGCGCAGGTGCTGCTCGGCGTAGTCGCTGCTGTCCGCCAGCCAGGGCGTCCCGGCGCCGGGCGGCAGGACTTCCACCCAGGCCTTGCCCAACAGGGGCGCGCGGCCCTTGAAGTACGGCGCGGCGCTGGTGCGGATCCGCGACAGCAGCGCCCGGGCGCTTTTCCAGTCTTTCAGGATGGCGCAATCGGTAGGCTCAAGCTGATCGTCGCGGAGCTCACGCAGCTGCAGAATACCGTCCTGCACCTTGTCCTTCATGTTCAGCGTGAACCAGGCCGAGAAGACAGACGTGTCGAGGAAGCCCAGGGGCTGG
>CAZXVO010000172.1:0-8633 GCA_964643835.1 uncultured Phenylobacterium sp.
GGTGACGCTGTCGGAGTTCGAGACCGCCTCGCCGCCGGCGGCGCGGATTTCCTGGGCGGTGGCCTCGGCCGGACCCGCGTCGCCCGCGTCACCGCCGCCGACCGAGCCGCCCAGGTCGTTGACGACCACCTTGGCGCCCTCGCGCGCGGCGAGCAGCGCGCACTCCTTGCCGATGCCGCCGGCCCCGCCGGTGACCAGAACGACCTTGCCGTCGAGCACGCCCATCTTCGTCTCCTTGGTTTCGCGCCGCCCGTTCCGCCGGGCGCGTCGGCGACTGCATTACGCGGTGAAGCGCCATCATGGAACTCATCGCGCTACGTCACCGAGCGCGGAGAGGTTGATTCCTCCGCCGCAGCGCTTCATGTCCAAGGGGTCCCAAGGAGGCCTTCATGGACGAGGATTTCCGGCGCGCGGCGCTGGACTATCACCGCTTTCCGCAGCCCGGTAAGCTGACGGTCGAGCCGACCAAGCGCATGGCGACCCAGCGCGACCTGGCGCTGGCCTATTCGCCCGGGGTCGCCGCACCGTGTGAGGCCATCGCCGCCGATCCGGACACCGCCCGCGACTATACCGGCCGGGGCAACCTGGTGGCCGTGATCACCAACGGCACCGCCGTGCTCGGCCTGGGCAATATCGGACCCTTGGCCGGCAAGCCGGTGATGGAGGGCAAGGCCGCCCTGTTCAAGAAGTTCGCCGGCATTGACGTCTTCGACATCGAGGTCGACGCCCTGGACCCCGAGCGGTTCATCGAGGTGGTGGCGGCGCTGGAGCCCACCTTCGGCGGCATCAACCTGGAGGACATCAAGGCCCCGGAATGCTTCGCCATCGAACGCGCCCTGCGCGCGCGGATGAACATTCCGGTCTTCCATGACGACCAGCACGGCACGGCAATCGTCTGCGCCGCCGCCGTCCGCAATTCCCTGGTCCTGCAGGGCAAGGCGCTGAAGGACGTCAAGCTGGTGACCTCCGGCGCCGGCGCCGCGGCCATGGCCTGCGTGGACCTGCTGGTCTCCATGGGCCTGCCGGCCGAGAACGTCACCCTCACCGACATCAAGGGCGTGGTCTATGCTGGCCGCGATCCCGACATGCCGGCCAACATGGCCCGCTACGCCCGGCCCACCGACGCCCGGACCCTGCCTGACGTGCTGCCGGGGGCCGACATCTTCCTAGGCCTGTCGGCGCCCAGGGTTCTGAAGCCCGAATGGCTGCCGCTCTTGGGCGACAAGCCGCTGATCCTGGCCATGGCCAACCCCGAGCCGGAGATCCTGCCCGAGCTGGTGGCCGAGGCCCGGCCGGACGCCATCGTCGCCACGGGGCGCAGTGACTATCCGAACCAGGTCAACAACGTCCTGTGCTTCCCCTTCATCTTCCGGGGCGCGCTGGATGTCGGCGCGACCGAGATCAATGAGGCGATGAAGCTGGCCGCCGTGGAGGCCATCGCCGAACTGGCCCGCGCCGAGGCCAGCGAAGAGGTGGCCAGCGCCTATGGCGGCGCGACCCACGCCTTCGGGCCCCGGTACATCATCCCGGCGCCCTTCGATCCGCGTCTGATCCTCACCGTCGCCCCGGCCGTGGCCAAGGCGGCGATGGACTCAGGTGTGGCCAAGCGGCCCATCGCCGACTTCGACGCTTACCTCCGGCAACTGGAGCGGTTCGTCTATCGCTCGGGCCAGCTGATGCGGCCGGTGTTCGAGCGGGCCAAGAAGGCGCCCGCCCGCGTGGCCTATGCCGAGGGCGAGGACGACCGGGTGCTGCGCGCGGTCCAGACCGTGGTGGACGAAGGCCTGGCCCGGCCGGTGCTGGTCGGCCGCCCGGAGGTCATCGCCGGCAAGATCGCCCAGATGGGCCTGCGCCTGAAACCCGGGCGCGACGTTGAGATCTTCGACTGGGCGACGGACCCGGATGGGCCGCGTCTGATCAGCGACTATTGCGCCCGGGTCGGCCGGCGCGGGGTCTCGCCGCCGGCGGCGACCCTGCGGTTCCGCACCCGTCCCACCGTGGCGGCCTCCATGCTGCTGGACGCCGGACGGGTGGACGCGGCCCTGGTCGGCGGCGGCGGCGACTGGTGGAAGCACATGACCTACGCCCTGCCGATCCTGCCCCGGCAGGCGGGCGTCTCCCGCGTCTATGCCTTGTCGGCCCTCATCCTGCCCTCGGGCGCGCTGTTCTTCGCCGACACCCACGTCAATGTGGACCCGACCGCCGAACAGATCGCCGAGCTCGCGGCCCTGGCGGCGGAAGAGGTGCGCCGGTTCGGGGTGACGCCCAAGGCGGCCCTGCTCTCGCACTCCAACTTCGGGGCCAGCAACTCGCCCACGGCGCGGAAGATGCGCGATGCGCTCGCCCTGATCCGCGCCCGCACGCCGGAGCTGGAGATCGACGGCGAGATGCACGGGGACTCGGCGCTCAGCCAGATCCTGCGCGAGCGGCTGGTGCCGGACGGCCGGCTGCAAGGCTCGGCCAACCTCCTGATCATGCCCACCCTGGATGCGGCCAATATCAGCCTGACCCTGCTGGCCGGGGCGACGGAGGCGCTGCTGGTCGGCCCCATCCTGCTGGGCCTGTCCAAGCCGCTGCACGTGATGATCCCGACGGTGACCGCGCGCGGCGTCATCAACCTGACCGCCATCGCCGCGGCTCAGGCCTCCGCCCAGGGGCTGGTGGCGGGCTAGGCTTCCGCATCTCTCCCGTTTGTGACATTCTGTGTGTCATAAACGGGAGCTGCGCATGTTGATCCTCGCCGGCCTGATCGCGCTCGTCGCGACCCTCGTCGCCATCATCTGGCTGATCGGCGCCAGCGAGCCGGTCCAGCGGCTGGGCACGGCGTCGCCGGCCTGGTTCGTGATGCTGAAGGGCGGGGAGGCGCCGACGCTTTCGCCCGGCGTACGCCTGCGCTGGCGCTCCAGGATCGACGCCCCGATGATCGCCGACGAAGCCTATTGGGACACCTGCCTGATCCTGACCGGCGGCGCCCATGACGCCGAGCCCCTGACCCTCGGCTCGGGGACGGTGGACGCCTACATCGCCCGCATCGACCTGCTCGCCCCGCCGGCCCTGGCCCTGGGCGTTCTGCGGGTGCTGGTCACCCTGGGTGTGCTCGCCAAGCCCAAGGGCGCGCCGGTGACGGATCCCGCGACCCTGGGCTTCCGCACCGACATCATGCCGACCAAGGCCAATACCGAGGCCCTGATCGCCCGGCCGATCAGCTACCGCCCGGCGATGGTCAACTTCCTGAAGTACTTCGAGACGGCCCGCTACAAGGACGGCCGGCCCTCAACCGGCGCCGAGGCCTATCGACGCTATGGCGCGGTGGCCCTGCAGACCGTTTATCGGGTGGGCGGGACCCTGCAGTTCTACGGCCGCGTCTGCGACGTGCTGCGCGAGCCGGACGCGGGGCCGACGGTCGGCGCCTGGGATGATGTCGCCGTCATGCTCTATCCGAACCCGTCGGCCATCGCGACCATGGAGCAGGTCCCGGTCTATCACGCCGCCCTGCATCACCGGGACGCGGGTCTGGACCGCACGGTTCTCCTGGCCAGCCATCTGGCCTGAACCGCCCGCCTGGGTCAGGATGGCAGCCACAGACGGGGAGGCGGCCATGACACGCATCGCGAGCTTGCTGGGGGCCTTGGCCCTGGCGGTCCTGCTGGGCGCCGCTGGCCCGCCCGCCTTCAAGTCCGACATCGCCAAGGGCCCGACGCCCTGGACCCATACCCGCTTCGACGACGCCCCCGGCGACTTCGCCTTCGCCGTGGTCTCGGACCTGGAGTCCGGCTACCGCCCCGGCGTCTTCGACGTGGCCGCCGCCCAGCTGGAGCTGATGCGCCCGGCCTTCATCATGACCGTCGGCGACATGATCGACGGCGGAACCGAGGACGTGGCCCGGCTGAAGCAGGAATGGGACGACTTCGACGCCCTGGCCTCCAAGGCGCCGGCCCCCTTCTTCCACGTCGCCGGCAACCACGACATGACCAACCTGACCCAGCGCCGGGTCTGGGAGGAGCGCTATGGCCGGCGCTACTACTGGTTCACCTACAAGGACGTCCTGTTCCTGGTGCTGGACACTGAGGACTATGCGCCCGAGCGGATGCAGCAGATCTATCGGATGCGCGCCGACTATCTGGCCGCGCGCAAGACCGACCCGGCCAATGCGTTCAAACTGCCCTACGCCTCGCTGATCGAGTCCAAGGTCGGCGAGATCGGCCCTGACCAGGTGGCCTATTTCCAGAAAGCCATCGCCGACCATCCCAAGGTCCGCTGGACCATCGGCCTGATGCACAAGCCCGCCTACAACCGCCAGGGCCCGGGCGGGCTGGCCCCCATCGAGGCGGCCCTCAAGGGGCGGCCCTACACCATCCTGAATGGCCACCTGCACCGCTACAGCTACGCCCAGCTGAACGGCGCCGACCACATCATGCTGGGCACGACCGGCGGCGAACGTTCCTTCGACGGCTCGGCGGGCGGCATGGACCACTTCATGTGGATCACCATGACCAAGGGCGGCCCGAAGATCGCCAACCTCCGCCTCGACGGCGTGCTCGACAAGACGGGCCACGTGCCGGCGAACGGCGAGGGGCTGTGCATCACGCCGAAGTGCGAGGGGCGGTAGGCTTCAGCGCCCCGGCAAATCCACCACCGCATTGTCCAACGGGAACTCCGCCTTGCGCGGAACCGCCGTGGCCGCCGGCTTCCAGGCGCCGGTTCCCTCCAGCAGGGCGGGGTCGCTCGCCTGGCCGTGGTCGACGAAGGCGGCGAGCGCGTGCGGCACGCCCTCCGATCCCAGGGGCGAGGGGCCGTCCATCAGCTGGAAGTGCAGGTGGGGCGCGTCCGAATTGCCGGAATTGCCGAGCTTGCCCAGCACCTGGCCGGCCTTGACCTTGTCGCCCGGCTTCACGGTCAGGCTGCCCGGCTGCAAGTGGGCGTAGAGCGCCCAGGTCCCGCCGCCCAAGTCCATGATCACATAGTCCCCGGCGATGGTCTCGAGCGTCACCGGCACGGTGCGGTCGGTGTTGGCGCCATCGTTCTCCGGCTGGCCATCGCGGATCGCGGTCACCACCCCATCGGCCACCGCCATCACGGACGCACCATAGGCGTAGAAGTCGGCGTTATGCTTGCCGCCGTTGCGGGCGAGCATCCCGTCGGGGCCAATCTGGATCCAGTCGATGGCGAAGCGCTGGGCGGTGTAGGTGTGGCCGTCCGACTGCATCTGGCTGCGGCGGTGGTCGAGGCTGGCCAGCGCATTGGCCGCCAGCCAGCGGGGGCCGGAGAGCGGCGCCGCCACCACGCGCGCCAGGCCGGGTGTCACGGCCACCCGCGGCCCGGGAACCTCCTCGCGCTCGGTCTGGCCGTTCTTGCGGGTATAGGCGAACACCACCTGGTGCCTCAGCTCCGCCGGAACCTTGGCGTCGGCTGCCAGGGCCAGGTCGATAAACACCACCAGGCTGCGCCCGGCGTCGAGCAGGCCCGGCTGGGCGGGCTCGTGACCGATGGGCTGGAGCATGGCCTCCAGGGCCTTGGCGTCATAGGTGGCCAGCGCCTGGCCGTCCGGGTCGGTCACCGTGAGCTCGGCCACCGTCACAGCGCGGGGCGCGAAGTTGGTCAGCCGCAGCTCGTACAACAGCCGCGCCCGCCCGTCGGCCATCACCGCCTGGGGCGGCTTGCCGGCCGAGATCTCAATGGGGAACGCCGTCGGCGCGGCGGCCGCGGTCAGGGGCAGGGCGAGAAGGGCGATAGCCAGGGCGAGGACACGCATGGGCCGCAACCTAGACCAGCGGCCCCGGCGGCCCAACCCTCTGCCCCTCCACCCCTCCGCTCATTCCCGCGAAGGCGGGAATCCATGCGGAGGTGGGGGCGGGTGGTGAGTCAGCTTGGATCCCCGCCTGCGCGGGGATGAGCGGGGGTGGGGGTTAGAAGCGCGCCAGGGTGGCGAGCGCGCCGTCGGCCATCAGCCTTTCCAGCCATGACGTCACCCCCGCGCGGAACCCCGCGTCCCCCGCCAGCCACTCAGGAAACACCGCGCGCAGGCCCATGAAGGCCTCCACCTGGGTCGCGGCGTCGCCGACCGCCAGCGCGGCCGTGGTCGCGGCCAGGGGGTCGTCGACCTGGAAGGTTGCGCCGGCATCGTCCACGCCGCCCTGCCAGCGGATCCAGGCGGCGATGCCAAGCGTGATGGCGTCGATCCCCCGACCGGCGTCCAAGCGGGCCGCCGCCGTGGCCAGCAGGCGCTGGGGGAGTTTCTGGCTGCCGTCCATGGCGATCTGGCGGGTGCGGTGCTGGAGGGCCGGGTTGGCGAAGCGGGCCATGAGCTCGCGGCGATAGGCGGCGATGTCGAGGCCGGGGGGCGGGGAGAGGGTGGTCTGGGCCTCGTCCCACAGGGCCTCGACGAAGCGCACGGCGTCAGGACGGCCCACCACCTGGTGGATGAAGTCGATCCCGGCCAGGCCGCCCAGATAGGCCATGGCGGAATGGGCGCCGTTCAGCAGACGCAGCTTGGCCTCCTCCCAGGGCGCCACCTCGGCGGTGAGCTGGACGCCCAGCCCTGCGAAATCGGGCCGCGGGCCCGCGAAACGGTCCTCAATCACCCACTGGCGGAAGGGCTCGGTCTTGACCATGGCCTGGTCTTCGACGCCGAGGCGCGCGGCCAGGGCCGCGATGTCGTCTGCCGTTGTGGCCGGGACGATCCGGTCGACCATGGTCTGGGGAAAGGCGCCATTGGCGGCGATCCAGGCGGCGAGGTCGGGGTCGTGGGCTTCAGCTAGCGCCAGGACGGCGGCGCGCAGGCGTTTGCCGTTTTCCGGAATGTTGTCGCAGGAGATGGCGGTGAAGGGGGCCACGCCCCGGGTGCGGCGGATGGCGAGCGCCGCGGTCAGGAAGCCCGGCGCGGTGCGGGGCGCGGCCAGGCTGGCCAGGTCGGCGGCGAGGTCCTGATCATCTGTGAGCAGACGACCCGTCACCGGATCGAGCTTGTAGCCCTTCTCGGTGATGGTCAGGGTGACGATGTGCACGTCCTCGTCGGCCAGGGCCTGGACGAGGGCGCCGGGGTCGCGGGGGGCGACCAGCACCCCCTGGACCGCGCCAATGATCCGCGCCTGGGTCTGGTCGCCGTCCCGGACCAGCAGGGTGTAGAGCCCATCCTGCGGTGCCAGCTGGTCATGCACATCCGCCGACCGCAGCGAGGCGCCGAGCACGCCCCAGCGCAGGTCGCCGGACCTGAGCGCATCGTCGAACCACACCGCCTGGTGCGCCCTGTGGAAGGCGCCGATCCCGAGGTGGACCACCCCCGTCTTCACCGCGCTCCGGTCATAGCCGGGGCGTTCGATGTCGGCAGGAATGTGGGCGAGGGCGGTGTCGGTCAGGCGATCCATGACACCGGTTACCAGTTATGCATCGATCCGTCTTCAAGCCGGTTCACCGGCAGGTAGGCCCGCGCATAGGGATACTTAGCGGCGAGGCCCTCATCGAGGTCGACCCCCAGGCCCGGCGCCTCGCCCGGATGCAGCATGCCGTCGGCGAAGGAATAGGCATGCGGGAAGACGGCGTCGGTCTCGGCCGTGTGGCGCATATATTCCTGGACCCCGAAGTTCGGGATCGACAGGCCGAAGTGCAGGTGGGCGGCCATGCAGACCGGCGACAGGTCGGTGGCGCCATGGCAGCCGGTCTTCACATTGTAGAGGTCGGCCAGGGCCGCGATCCGGCGTAGATGGGTGATGCCGCCGGCGTGCACGGCGGTGCAGCGGATGTAATCGATCAGCTGCTCCTCGATCAGCGGCTTGGCGTCCCAGATCGAGTTGAACACCTCGCCGACGGCCAGCGGCGTCGTGGTGTGCTGGCGGATCAGCCGGAAGCTGGCCGGGTTGTCGGCGGGCGTCGCGTCCTCCAGCCAGAAGGGGCGATAGGGCTCCAGGTCCTTGCCCAGCCGCCCGGCCTCGATGGGGGTGAGGCGGTGGTGGATGTCGTGCAGCAGGTGGACGTCCCAGCCCAGGGCCTCGCGCGCGGCGGCGAACAGGGGCGGGACGCTGCGCAGGTACTTCTCGGTGGACCAGACATTCTCGCTGGGCAGGTCGGCGTCGGCTGGCTCGTAGAACATCTTGTCCTTGGAGACGCCGTAGGTGGAGGCCAGGCCCGGCACCCCGGACTGCAGGCGGATGGCCTTATAGCCCAGGGCTTTGTAGCGCTGGGCCTCGGCGATGGTGTCCTCCAGCGTCTGGCCATTGGCGTGGCTATAGACCATGACGCCGGTGCGGCAGGCGCCGCCGAGGAGCTGGTAAAGCGGCATGCCGGCCAGCTTGGCCACATGGATACCGTAGCTGCGGCTGGCGGGGCCTTCAGGTCCCACAGCGCGGTGTCCACCGCGGCGATGGCGCTCATGGTCACCGGCCCGCGCCGCCAGTAGGCGCCGCGGTACAGGTAGTGCCAGATGTCCTCGATTTGGTGCGCGTCGCGCCCGATCAGGCAGGGGATGACGTGGTCGGTCAGGTAGCTCTCCACCGCCAGCTCGCGCCCATTGAGGGTGGCGTCGCCCAGGCCATAGGTCCCGTCCTCGCACTCGATCTTCAGGGTCACGAAGTTGCGCCCGGGTGAGGTGACAACGACACGAGCGGCGATGATCTTGGGCATGGGCGGGTCCGTTGAGG
>CAZXVO010000173.1:0-8535 GCA_964643835.1 uncultured Phenylobacterium sp.
CCAACCCCCGGGCAATTCACGGCACGAGGTGGGAGTTGGAAGGCGCGCCACGAGTGAGCGCCTGGCCTTAGACAACTGCCCGCCCCGACACGCGCGCGCAAAACAACCCTGGCAAGCCGGCGCGCCTGGTCGCAAGATCGCGGGCATTCTTCTGACGGATATTTTGTGATGACTGATTCCAGCCCCCGGGGCGGGGAGGGGGACGCGCCTGTTTCGCAGGTGAACCGGGTCGACGCCCGGCAGGCGCCAAAGGTCATCCCGCGCATTGTCCGTCTGGCGTTCAACTATCCCTGGCTGCTGGCCGCGGCCATTGCGACCTCGCTGGGCTCGGCGCTCGCCAGCCTGGCCCTGCCGCGCCTTCTGGGGCGGGCCGTGGACCAGGCGCACGACCTGCTGGTCCAGGGCGCTGGGCATGCCGATCTCGCCCGCAAGGCGCTGTGGCTCACCGCCGGCCTGGTGATCGTGGCCACCATCGTGCGCGGCCTGATGACCATGCTGTCGGGCTATCTGGGCGAATATGTCAGCCAGCGGGTCGGCTATGACCTGCGCCTGCAGTACTTCCAGCAGCTCCAGCGGCTGTCCTTCGGCTTTCACGACAAGGTCCATTCCGGCGACCTGATCACCCGCGGCATGCTCGACCTGGAGGGCGCGCGGGTGTTCATCCAGGGCGGGCTGATGCCGGTCCTGACACTCGTCCTGCTGCTGGGCTTCGCGGCCTTCGAGATGCTGCGCACCGACCTGACGCTGGGCCTGATCGGGTTGGCCTTCGTGCCGTTCTCGGCCGCGGCCCTGGCCCGGATGGGTGTCTTGCTGCGCGTCACCTGGCTGCGGTTTCAGGAGCTGATGGCGGCCCTGACCCTGACCATGGAGGAGAACCTCCAGGGGATCCGCGTGGTGCGGGCCTTTGCGGGCAAGACCTTCGAGCTGGTGAAGTTCGACGAGGCCTCGATGAAGGCGCTCGCCTATTCCTACGAGCGGATCACCATGCGTTTCCGGGCGGTGTCGGTGATGCAGGTGACCTTCAACGCCTCCATGGCCGGAGTGCTGTGGTTCGGCGGGCACAAGGTGGCGGCGGGCGCGATGAGCGTCGGGACCCTGACCGCCTACCTCACCTACATGACCCTGCTGCAGACCCCGATCCGGCAGATCGCCATGATCTTCAACGCCGGCGCTCGGGCGACCTCTTCCGGCGCGCGGCTGTTCGAGGTGCTGGACCTGGAGCCAGAGATCGCGGACGCAGGCCAGGCCAAGCCGCTGGCCCCCACCGAAGGCGTGCTGCGGTTCGAGAATGTCGCCTTCGCCTATATCGCCGGCAAGCCGGTGCTGAGCGATGTCAGCTTCGAGGTCCGGCCCGGCCAGACCCTGGGCGTGGTCGGCGCGCCGGGCTCGGGCAAGTCCAGCCTCGCGAACCTGATCCCGCGCTTCTACGACGTGAGCGAGGGCCGGATCACCATCGATGGGATCGACATCCGCGAGGTGAGCCTGGAGAGCCTTCGGGAGTATGTCGGCCTGGTCCAGCAGGAGGCCTTCCTGTTCGATAGCTCCATTGGCCACAACATCGCCTATGCCGATCCCTGGGCCGAGGAGGGGCGGATCGAGGGCGCGGCGCGCACCGCTCAGATCCACGACCACATCGCCGGCCTGCCCGAGGCCTATGAGACCCGGGTGGGCGAGCGGGGCGTGGCCCTGTCCGGCGGCCAGCGCCAGCGGATGAGCATCGCCCGCGGCGTCGTGCCGGGGCCTGGCGTGATGATCTTCGACGACTCCACCGCCGCCATCGACGCGGTCACCGAGCGGCGGGTGCGCGACGCCCTGTCCGAGGCCACCAAGGCCAAGGCGACTGTGATCATCGCCCACCGGCTGTCCTCCCTGATGCACGCCGACCAGATCATCGTCCTGGACAACGGCCGGGTGACCGAGCGCGGGACCCACGCGGAACTGCTGGCCCAGGGCGGGACCTATGCCGACCTCTACGAGCTGCAGACCCGCTCCGACGCCGAGGCCGTGCTGGAAGACGAGGTGGGGGCATGAGCTGTGTTGCGGCGTTCCCAACTATGTCGTCAGCCCCAATTCCCTCGTCACCCCAAGACTTGTTCTTGGGGTCCCTCTCTCATCCTGCAGTGAGCTGGCCGCCCGAAGCGGATGTCTGGTGCGCAATCCCTATTGTCCTGGGCCGCGGACGCAGGGACCCCAAGAACAAGTCTTGGGGTGACGATGTGAAGGTTGCGAGCTCTGGAGACATCGGGGGCCGCCATGTCTGACGCGCAGCAATCGCCCCGCGCGCCCCGCGCCTCGCTGGGCAGCTCCGAGGGTGACGATATCTTCGGGACCTTCGACGTCGGGGTCGCGCGCCGGTTCTTCGCCTGGCTGAAGCCGCACAAGAAGGCGATCTTCACGGCCCAGATCGCAGTGCTGGCGGCGGCGGCCTGCCAGGTGATGATCCCCAAGCTGACCGGCGCCGCCGTGGACCACGCGGTGGCCCATGACGCCGCGGGTCTGGACCGGACCCTGGCGATCTTCGCCGGCGTCACCGTGGCCTACGCGGCGGCGTTCTTCGTCGGCGAATGGCTCTCGGCCCGGCTGGCTCAGCGGGTGATCTTCGATATCCGCCGGGCGATGTTCGCCCACTTCCAGGACGTGTCCTTGTCGTTCATGGACAAGACCCATGTGGGCCGGATCATGTCGCGCCTGCAGGGCGACGTGAACGCCCTGCAGGAGTTCCTGGAGAGCATGAACGGGGCGATCGGGGATTTCGTGACCCTGATCGGCATCACCATCGTCCTCTTGGCCACGGACCTGAAGCTGGGCCTGCTGACCCTGGCCGTGCTGCCGGCCCTGATCGCCATCCGCGCGGTTTGGCTGCCCTATTCCAAGAAGAGCTTCCGCCTGGCGCGGGATGCGTCCTCCACCGCCAACTCGGCCCTGGCCGAGAACATCAATGGCGTGCGCACGGTGCAGGAAAGCCGGCGCGAGGCGCTCAATTTCGACCTCTACAAGGTCAAGGCCTTCGAGAACTTCAAGGCCCAGGCCGGCGCCAGCTGGATGACCCAGATCATGGTCCCGACCGTGGACGTCCTGACCGGCCTGGCCATGGCGGTGGTGGTCGTGGTGGGTGGCGAGGCGGTGCTGGGCGGGCGGCTCGAGGTGGGGGTGATGGTCACCTTCATCCTCTATGTGAACCGCTTTTTCGAGCCGGTGCGCATGCTGTCCATGCAGTACACGGTGATGCAGCGGGCCATGGCCGCTGGGCACCGGATTTTCGAGGTGCTCGACGTGCCGGTGACCATCTCCGACAAGCCGGGGGCTGTGGTCCTGAAGGACGCCGCCCCGACGGTGGAGTTCCGCAATGTGACTTTTGGCTACGACCCCAAGCGCCCAGTGCTGCACGACATCAGCTTCAGCGTGAAGCCCATGGAGGTGGTGGCGCTGGTGGGGCCGACGGGGTCGGGCAAGACCTCGATCATCGCCCTGGCGCACCGCTTCTATGAGGTCGACCAGGGCCAGGTGCTGGTGGGCGGCCACGACGTGCGCGACGTCACCCTGGACAGCCTGGGCCGGACCATCGGCATGGTGCTGCAGGAGCCGTTCCTGTTCACCGGCACCATCGAGGACAATATCCGCTACAACTCCGGCGCCAGCCGCGAGCGGATCATCGAGGCGGCCAAGGCAGTCAGCGCCCACGACTTCATCCTCCGCCTGCCGGAGGGCTATGACACCCCGCTCGGCCAGCGCGGGCGCAATATCTCCATGGGCCAGCGCCAGCTGATCAGCTTCGCCCGCGCCCTGGTGGCCGACCCCCAGATCCTGATCCTCGACGAGGCCACGGCCAATATCGACAGCTTCACGGAGCAGGCGATCCAGAAGGCGCTGAAGGTGCTGTTCGCGGGCCGGACCTGCATGGTCATCGCCCACCGGCTGGCCACCATCCGCGACGCCGACCGCATCATCGTGCTGCAGCAAGGCCGTATCCTGGAGCAGGGCAGTCATGATGTGCTGATGCAGACCGGCGGGCTCTATTCGCACCTCTACACCAGCGCCCACGCCAGCTTCGACGACCAGGTGGTGGCCCAGACGGGCGATACGGAGTTCGCGACGCGGACCTAGACCGCCCCCGGCCCCGCCCGGGTCTCCACGTCGCGTGCACCAACGGGGGCGTGGCATTCGGAGCAGGTCATCACGGGGGCGAAGTCGCAGCCGCAGGCCTTGTGGCGGTGGAGCAGGGGTGGACCCGCTTCGCCCGAATAGTGCCGGTCGCCGAAGTTCACGACAGCCATGATCACCGGATAGAGGTCGAGGCCCTTGTCGGTCAGCCGGTATTCGTAGCGGACGGGGCGGTCCTGGTAGGGGACCTTCTTCAGTACGCCCTCGTCGGTAAGCGCCTTCAGCCGCTCGGCGGTGATGGTGCGCGAGATGCCCAGGCGGGCCTGGAAATCCTCGAAGCGGCGGATGCCGAGGAAGACGTCGCGCAGGATCATCAGGGTCCAGCGGTCGCCGATCACGGCCACCGTCCGCGCCACCGAGCAGGGCTCGTTCGCCAGGTCATCCCACTTCATGCGTCCAGACTTCCATTGACTGGGTCCCGATTCAATACCATGGTCAGTCCAGAAAATAAACTAACGGAGATTGGCCATGAGCGACGCCCCCGAGGACGCCAAGGGCGTGTGCGTGGTGATCGGGGCCGGCGACGGGGTGGGCGGGGCCATCGCCCGGGCCTTCGCCGCCGAGGGACACCCCGTGGTGGTCACCCGCCGGGCCCGGAACCTGGAACAGCTTGAGGCCCTGGCCGCGAGCATCCGCGCCGCCGGTGGACGGGCTGAGGCGCGTGGCGTCGATGCGCGGGAGGAGGCCGAGATGATCGCCCTCGTCGACGACATCGAGGCCAATATCGGCCCCATCGAGATCATGGTCTTCAACATTGGCGCGAACGTGCGCTTCACGCTGACCGAGACCACCAGCCGGGTGTTCACCAAGGTCTGGGAGATGGCCTGCTTCGCCGGCTTCCTGGCCGCGCGGGAGGCCGCGCGGGTCATGACGCCCAGAGGGCGCGGCTCGATCCTGATCACCGGCGCGACGGCGTCAGTGCGCGGGCGCGAGGGGTTTTCCGCCTTCGCCGCCGCCAAGGCCGGCCTGCGCGTCATGGCTCAGAGCGCCGCTCGCGAGCTGGGGCCCAAGGGCATCCATGTCGCCCATGTGGTGGTGGACGGCGCCATCGACGGGGTCTTCACCCGCTCGAACCGCACGGACGTCGAGGACCTGCTGGCGAGGGACGTGATCCTGAAGCCCGAAGAGATCGCGGCCAACTATGTCTGGCTGCACAACCAACAACGATCGGCCTGGACGCACGAACTCGACCTGCGCCCCTGGTCGGAAACCTGGTGAGGACCCCCATGGGAAAGACCGTCGACTTCATCTTCGATTTCGGAAGCCCGAACGCCTATCTGAGCTGGAAGGCGCTCAAGGACGTCGCCGCGCGTCAGGGCGCCACGGTGAATGTGATCCCCTGTCTGCTGGGCGGGATCTTCAAGGCCACCAACAACCAGTCGCCCATGCAGGCCTTCGGGCCGGTGAAGGGCAAGCTGGCCTATGAGAACCTGGAGACCGAGCGGTTCGTGAAGAAGCATGGGCTGACCGCCTTCCGCATGAACCCGCACTTCCCGGTCAACACCCTGCTGATCATGCGCGGCCAGGTCGCTGCGAACCGGCTGGGCGTCGGCGAGGCCTACCGCGAGGCGGTCCTGAAGGCGATGTGGGAGGACGGCCTGAAGATGGACGATCCCGAGGTGGTCGCCGGCGTGCTGACGGCCGCGGGCCTGGACGCCAAGGCGATCCTTGAGGCGACCCAGGATCCCGAAGTGAAGGCCGAGCTGGTGGCCAACACCGAACGCGCCGTGGAACGCGGTGTGTTCGGCATCCCGACCTTCTTCGTCGGCGACGAGATGTTCTTCGGCAAGGACCGCCTGGGTCAGGTGGGAGAGGAACTGGCCGCGGGTTGAGCCGGCCCGGACGAGGGCCTAGCAATGGGGGAACAACGGAGTTCCCCCATGCGTCTCTTTGCTCTCGCCCTGATCGCTGGCGCCTGCGCCGCGCCGATCGCCCAGGCCGCTGCGCCGTCCATCGCCGATCCGGCCCGGATGGACGCCATGATCAAGGTGCTGGCCTCGGATGAGTTCGAGGGCCGGGCGCCGGGCGGGGTGGGGGAGGCCAAGACCCTCGACTGGCTCGTGGCCCAGTACAAGGCGCTGGGCCTGGAGCCGGCGGGCGAGGACGGGACCTATCTGCAGAAGGTGCCGCTCTTGCGCACCCAGGTGCTGCCGGGGGCGACCTATGGCTTCTCGCTGGGCGGGACGGCGCGGCCGCTGGCCGAAGGCAAGGACATCTACGCCTTTGTTCTGCAGCCCAAGGACCGCATTACCGTCAAGGACGCCCCCCTGGTCTTCGTCGGCTATGGGGTCAGCGCGCCCGAACGCGGCTGGGACGACTTCAAGGGCGTCGACCTGACCGGCAAGATCGCCGTGGTGCTGATCAACGATCCCGACTTCGAGGCCAGGCCCGACGAGGCGGTGGCCGGCAAGTTCGGCGGCCAGGCCATGACCTATTACGGCCGCTGGACCTACAAGTACGAGGAAGCCGTGAAGCACGGCGCGCTGGGCGTGCTGATCGTCCACGAGGCGCCGGGCGCCGGCTATGGCTGGTCGACGGTGACGGCGCCGGCGGGCGAGGGCTTTGACGTGGTGCGGGCGGACCCGGCCAAGGCCAAGCCGCAGCTCGAGGCCTGGATCAGCCGCGATATGGGTGTCGAGCTGTTCGCCAAGGCGGGGCTGGACTTCGAGGCTGAGAAGGCCGCCGCGCGGCGGGCCGACTTCAAGCCGGTCACCCTGAAGGACGCGACCTTCTCCGCCGACCTGGGCCTGCGCCACGCGCAGGTGATGAGCCACAACGTCATCGGCAAGTTCATCGGCAAGACCCATCCGGACGAGAGCGTAATGTTCTCCGCCCACTGGGACGCCTATGGCCCTGGCCCGGCGGGGCCGGACGGGCGGCCGGTCTATCGCAAGGGCGCGGCGGACGACGGCACGGGGATCGCCGGGGTGATCGAGCTGGCGCGGGCCTTCAAGGCCCTGGGGCCCACCGACCGGACCACGGTCTATGCGGCCTGGACCGCCGAGGAGCGGGGCCTGCTGGGCTCAGAATACTACGGCCTGCATCCGACGGTCGCCTTCCCGAAGATGGCCGCCAACTTCACCATGGACACCCTGCAGACCGTGGGCGCGTCCAAGGACGTGGTGCTGATCGGCTATGGCCAGAACCAGCTCGATGACCGGCTGAAGGCCGCCGCGGCGGCGCAAGGCCGGACGGTGACGCCCGACGCCCATCCGGAGCGCGGCCTGTTCTATCGCGCCGACCACTTCCCGATGGCCAAGTCTGGCGTGCCGGTGATGCTGCTGATGGGCCTGGGCGGCGGGCCGGACCTGGTGAAGGGCGGCCGCGCGGCCGGCGACGCCTGGGTCACCCAGTTCACCGCTGACTGCTACCACAAGGCCTGCGACGACTGGCGGCCTGACTGGGACCTGACCGGCGCGGCCCAGGACGTCGACCTGCTCTATGTGATGGGCAAGGACCTGGCGACCAGCCGTGCCTGGCCGCAATGGAATCCGGGCTCGGAGTTCAAGCCGGTGCGGGACGCGACGGCCAAACTGCGCGGGAATTGACCCCCATCAAGGCGCCGCGCGGTGCGGGGGAAACACTGGGGCTTTCCCGTCGCCAGGAGCCCCCAGCGCATGACCGTCCGCAACGCCGCCCCGAAGCCGTCGCCCCTGGTCGCGGATGGCGATACGGCCCCGCGACTGACGCCTGATGAGGTGGCCAGCTTCACCGTCGGCGAGGCGGTGAGCGCGGCGCAGGAGGCGGAGCTGGCGGCGCTGCGCGAGATCGGCGCCGGTGCGCCCGATGGCGTGCAGGCGATCCTGGACGGCGATGCGCCCGATGATGCGGCCCGCATGCTGGCGGCCCTGGACGCCCCGGTGAAGCTTAAGGGCCTGCGCCAAACCCGCGATGACCTGGCGGCCGACTGGCGGCGCGGCGGCTACCCCTACAAGTACAAGATGCTGCGCCGGGACTACGAGCAGCAGAAGTTCATCCTGCAGACCGAGCTCCTGAAGCTGCAGGCCTGGGTGAAGGAGTCGCGCCAGCGGGTGGTCATCCTGTTCGAGGGGAGAGACGCCGCCGGCAAGGGCGGGGCGATCAAGCGGTTCATGGAGCACCTGAACCCTCGCGGCGCGCGCGTTGTCGCCCTGGAGAAGCCCAGCGAAGTCGAGCGCGGCCAATGGTACTTCCAGCGCTATGTCCAGCACCTGCCGACAGCGGGCGAACTCGTGATGTTCGACCGCTCCTGGTACAATCGGGCCGGCGTCGAGCGGGTGATGAACTTCTGCACGCCTGCGGAGTACGAAGAGTTCCTGCGCCAGACGCCTGAGTTCGAGCGCAACCTGGTGCGCAGCGGCATCCACCTGATCAAGTTCTGGTTCTCGGTCAGCC
>CAZXVO010000174.1:0-8526 GCA_964643835.1 uncultured Phenylobacterium sp.
AGCAGGAGCCGCAGGTCGGGCAGGCCGAGCGTTCGATCTTCTCGACATCTTCGTCCGACACCGCCTCGTCGGCCGCCGCCACCATGGCGTCCACCAGGTCAAGGGCCACTTCCTTGCCCTTCAGGATCACCTTGCCGGCCTCCATCGGGCCGCCGGACACAAAGACGGCTGGGATGTTCAGGCGCAGGGCGGCCATGAGCATGCCGGGCGTGATCTTGTCGCAGTTGGAGATGCAGACCATCGCGTCGGCGGTATGCGCATTGCACATGTACTCAACGCTATCGGCGATCAGGTCGCGGGAGGGCAGGCTGTAGAGCATGCCGTCGTGGCCCATGGCGATGCCGTCATCGACCGCGATGGTGTTGAATTCCTTGGCCACGCCGCCGGCCGCCTCGATCTCCCGGGCGACCATCTGACCCAGATCCTTCAGATGCACGTGGCCGGGCACGAACTGGGTGAACGAGTTTACCACCGCGATGATCGGCTTGCCGAAATCGCCGTCCTTCATGCCCGTCGCGCGCCAGAGGCCCCGGGCGCCAGCCATGTTGCGGCCATGGGTCGAGGTGCGCGAGCGATAGGCGGGCATGGGTCTTCTCTTCGGACTAGGCGGCGCCGAATGCGCCAGACGGCTTTGAAATGGGCGAGGTGTCCGGACTTGTCCATGCCCGACGCGCGGTTGGGAGCCGAATCCTGGCAAGGAAACACCGACTTCAGGAGGACCGGATGGCCGAGGCGACGATCTACGGGATCAAGGCGTGCGACACGATGAAGAAGGCGCGCACTTGGCTGGACGAGCATGGCGTCGCCGTCCGCTTCCATGACTACAAGGTCGAGGGGATCAATCAGTCGACCCTGGAGACCTGGGCCGGCAAGGTCGGGTGGAAGGTGTTGCTCAACACCGCCGGCACGACCTTCCGCAAATTGCCGGACGCCGACAAGGCTGACGTCGATGAGGCCAAGGCGATCCGGCTGATGCTGGCCCAGCCCTCGATGATCAAGCGCCCGGTGCTGGACCTCGGCGACCGGCTGCTGGTCGGCTTCAAGCCCCAGGACTATGCCCTGGCCTTGGGAAAATAATCGCACGGCGCTGCATCCAGGCGCAGGCTCGGCGGCGACTAGGGGGTGAAAGCAGGGAATGATCCCTGCCGGATCTCCTGGAGACCGCCATGGAAGACTTCTGGTTCAGGTACTGGTGGCTGATCTTTCCGATCGGCTTTTTCGTGTTCGGGGCCTGGGACCGCTGGCTGAGCTATCAGCGCAGCCGCGACACCATCGACCTGATCAAGACCTACACCGCCCAGGGCAAGGAGCCGCCGCCGGAGTTGCTGCGCCGCGCTCAGGGCGACTATCCGCCCCCGCCGCCGGAGGACTTCTACGGCGACCGCTACGCCCGCCGGGCCTGGCGTCGCTATTACCGCTGGGGGCCTGACCGCAATTGGCGGGTGGCGGTGTCGGTGGGCACGGTGGCTGCTGGCTTCTGGATCGGCACCCAGATGGGCTACCTGCCCGACGCCTCGGGCGCTTTTCGCTTCGTCGCCGTGATCCTGACCTGCGTCGCCGCCGGCAACCTGGCCTTGGCCCTGATGGGGTCGATGTTCCGCCGCGGGCCGGACCGCGACTGATGGAGCCTCTGGGCCTCGACGCAGACCTGGTCGGGGCCGCCGCCCAAGGCTCCAGCCAGGCGTTCGCGCGGCTGGTGGAGCGGCACCAGCAGGCCCTGCGCGCCTTTCTGCGACGAGCCTGCCGGGACTGGGCCCTGGCCGACGACCTGGCCCAGGAGACGTTTCTGGTCGCCTGGAGCCGGATCGGAAAGCTGGAGCCCGGCGCCAATGTCCGGGCTTGGCTCTGCGGGATCGGCTACAACAAGGCCCTGACCGCCCTGCGCTCCGACCGCCGCGCCCGTCAACGCGAGGCGGACTATGCGGAGGGGCGCCCGACGGCCCAGTCGCCGCAGGAAGAGGATCGCCTGGCCCTCGATCGGGCGATGTCGGACCTGCCCCTGGAGCAGAGGGCCTGCGTGGCGCTTTGCCTGGCGGCGGACTTCAGCCACGTCGAAGCCGCCCAGGCCTTGAATTTGCCGCTGGGGACGGTGAAATCCCACGTGACGCGGGGCCGGGCGAAACTGCTGGCCGCGCTCGGGGCCGAACAGAACGAGGAGGACCGCGCCGATGCCGACCGCTGACGAACGTCTCCAGGCCCTGTTCGCCGCCGACGCTCCGCCGCCCCGCGATCCGGTGTTCACCGCCCAGGTGTTCGAGCGCCTGGCGCGCCGGGCCCTGTTGCTGGACCTGGCCTGGTTGGCGGGCGCCTGCCTGATCGGGGGCGTGGTGCTGTGGCGGACCTGGCCGCATCTCTCGAGCGTGCTGGAAAGCCTGGCCCTGGGCCTTGCGCCGGCCGCGATTGTGGGAAGCCTAGCGCTGCTGCTGGCCGTCGCCGCTTCGGGACGGGTTTGGTCGTCGCGCGTCTAGTTGCGAACATGACGAAGAATTCACGCGTTCCGTTGCATCCATAGACGCTGCGGCGCGCCTCTTTCCTGGCATAGACGGGCGACAAGGCCCGCCATTGAGAGAAGGAGACCCGGATGGAAATCCTCGTGCCTATCGCGTTCTTCGCGATGATCGCCGCAATCGTCATCGTGCCCAACTACCTGCGCAGTCAGGAGCGGCAGAAGCTCCAGGACACGCTGCGCGCCGCCATCGAGAAGGGGCAGCCGCTGCCGCCGGAGGTGATCACGGCCATGACCGCCGACGTGAAGGTCAAGCCGAAGCCGTCGCCCCAGCGCGACCTGCGGGTCGGGATCATCTGGCTGGGCGTGGCGCTGGGCTTCGCCGCCCTGGGCTTTGCGACCAGCTTCGAGGAGCCGGACGCCTTCTACCCGATGCTGGGTGTCGCGGCCTTCCCAGGCTTCATCGGCCTGGCCTTCGTCGTGATGTCGTTCTTCGGACGCGACCACAAGTAATCCTGCTCTAGGGGGAGCAAGCCCAATGACGGGCTCTCAACACAGGCTCGCGAGCCTCCACGACGTGGAGCTGGCCACCCTGGCGGCGACGGGAGATCGCGGCGCCTTCGGTGAGCTGGTCCGGCGTCATGGATCAGCGGTGCGCGGCCTGCTGCGTCGGATGGGCGCCGCGCCCAGCGAAGCCGACGACACCGCGCAGGACGCATTCCTGGCCGCCTTCGAGGGCATCGCCGAGTACCGCGGCGAGGGCGCCTTCGCCGGCTGGGTGAAGCGAATCGCCGCGCGTCAGTACCTGCGCCGCCTGCAGCGGGAACGCCGTCTCGCCAGCCTGGCCCTCGAGGCCGAGGAGGCTGATGAGGTCCAGGCGGGACCGGACGCGGCCCAGCGCATCGATCTGGACGAAGCCCTCAAGACCCTGGGGGCTGCAGAACGGCTGTGCGTCACTATGTGTTATGGCGCGGGTCTGTCCCACGCCGAGGCCGCAGAGGCCTTAAATCTGCCGCTTGGAACGGTGAAGTCCCATGTCAAACGTGGTCTGGACAGGCTCAGAACGCGATTGGCGCCGGCTGACGGCGCAGTTGAGGGGAGGCGGGGCAATGGCTGAACTCGACTTCGAGCGGAGCCTCGAGCGGCAGTTCGCCGACCCGCCCTATTTCCCGGACTCCGAAGCCTTCGCTCAGCGGGTGGAAGGCAAGCTCAACCGTGGCTGGACCATGCGCCGCTGGATGATTGGCTGCGCCGGCGTCGTGGGCGGCCTTGTGGGTGTGAGCCAGCTGGTCATGTCCAGCGTCCTGGATCGGGTTGAAACCGTGTCGCACGGCTCAACCAAGGCGATCGAGGCCGGAATCGCCCAGGTCAGGCCGAGTTTCGACCTGTTGTCACTTGTGCAGTCCGATTGGGCTGTGGTTTGGGTCGCCTCCGCCCTGGCGGTTGTCGCCATGGGCTTTGTGCTCACTCGGGTCATCGAGGAGATTTAGTCATGTCCAGCCATCGCCAGGAAACGGTTCGGCGGCTCGCCGCGCCGGATATCGCCGCGCGCAAGGGCGGCGTGCCCATCGTCTGCCTGACGGCCTATTCGGCGCCGATGGCCGAACTGCTGGATGACCACTGCGACCTGCTGCTGGTGGGCGACAGCCTGGGAATGGTGGTCCATGGCCTGCCCAACACCGTGGGCGTCACCCTTGAGATGATGATCCTGCACGGCCAGGCGGTCATGCGCACCTCGCGCAGGGCCATGGTGGTGATCGACATGCCCTTCGGGTCCTACGAAGGTGCGCCTGAGGTGGCCTACGCCAATGCGGCGCGGCTCATGAAGGAAACCGGCGCCCAGGCGGTGAAGGTCGAAAGTGGCGAGACCGTCGTCGAGACCGTCGAGTACCTGGTCAAGCGCGGCATCCCGGTGATGGGCCATGTGGGTCTGCGCCCCCAGGCGGTGCTGGTCGATGGCGGCTTCAAGGCCAAGGGCCGCGAAGTCGAGGAGCGCGCCCGCATCTTGTCCGAGGCCAAGGCCACCGCCGCGGCCGGGGCCTTCGCCCTGGTGGTGGAGGGGGTTGCCGAGGGCCTGGCCCGCGAGATCACCCAGGCGGTGGATGTGCCCACCATCGGCATCGGCGCCTCGGCCGGCTGTGACGGCCAGATCCTGGTGACCGACGACATGCTGGGCCTGTTCGATTGGACGCCCAAGTTCGTGCGTCGCTACGGCGACCTGCGCGGCGAGATCAGCAAGGCCGTGGCGGCCTACGCCGCCGACGTCCGGGACCGCAAGTTCCCGGGGCCGGCGGAGATCTATTTCGCCAAGGCCGCCAACACCTGAGGCCTTCGCCTCAGGGTAGGACGATCTCGAACCAGAAGTCGAAGCGGTCGAGCTGCGCGAGCAGCTCGCGAAGGGGCGCGGCGTCGCCCTCGATCAGGCCGTCGGCCACGGCTGCTTCCAGCGTCCGGTCGCCCACCACCAGGTCCACCAGGGTGTTGCGGGACAGGCGGATCGCCGTCTCGCTCGGCTTGGCCGGGCGGTGGTGCAGGACGCCGTTGCGGACCTTAAGGCTGAAGGTCTCGTCCGCGTCGGTGAAGGTCAGCAGCATGGCTGGCTGCGCCCGGCCGATGGTGTCGCCGTTCAGCCGCACGCTCAGCGAATCCAGCAACTGATCAGCGGGCAGGGTGCGTAGCTGGCCTGTCGCGCCCTGACGGGGCGCCGTCGCCTTGGGCCGCACCAGCCGCAGTTCCTGGGCGCCGGTCAGGTAGAAGTCGCGCCAGGGTCCGGATTCGGCCTGGTAGCCCAGCTGCTCCAGGGCGTCGGCCTGCAGGTTGCGGGCCTCCATGTTGTCGGGATCGGCGAACACCAGGTGATTCACCAGCTCGGCCACCCAGCGATAGTCGCCGGCGTCGAAGGCTGCACGGCCCTGGGCCAGGACGGCGTCCGCGCCACCGATGGCGTCCACATAGCGCCTGGCCGCCGCCTCCGGCGGGTGCTTATGCAGGTTGGCCGGGTTGCCGTCGAACCAGCCCAGATAGCGCTGATAGACCGCCTTGGTGTTGTGGCTGATGGTCCCGTAGTAGCTACGGGTGTGCCACTCGTCGGCCAGGCTGGGCGGCAGCTTGACCTGCTCGGCGATCTCCAGTGGCGTGAGGCCGTGATTGGCCAGGCGCAGGGTCTGGTCGTGGATGAACTTGTAGAGGTCGCTCTGCTTCTCCAGGAAGGCGATCTGGTCGGCCTTGCCCCAGCGCGGCCAGTGGTGGCTGGCGAACAGCACCTCGGACTGATCGGCGAACAGGTCGATGGCCTCGTCGATATAGAAGCTCCAGGCCTTGGCGTCCCGCACCTGCGCCCCACGCGGCGTATAGAGGTTGTGCAGCTGACAGGTGCAGTTCTCGGCCATGCACAGGGCGCGGTGGCGGGGGAAGAAGAAATTCATCTCCGCCGGCGCCTCGGTTCCTGGCGTCACCTGGAAGACGATCTCCACTCCATCCAGGGTCAGGCGCGTCCCGGTCTTGGAGATGCTCTCGGTGGGCGCGATCAGGTTCACCTGGCCGCTCGACACCGCCTTGCCCAGACCCGAGTCGACGTGGCCGCGCGGGCTACGCTGCAGCAGGGCGCCGTACATGTAGGTGGCCCTGCGGCCCATCGCGTTGCCGGCGAGGACGTTTTCGCTGACCGCCTCGGCCAGGAAGCCCTCCGGAGCGATGATCCGGGCGCCCGCTGTGATGTCGGCGTCGGTCAGCACGCCCTTGACGCCGCCATAGTGGTCCACATGGCTGTGGGTGTAGATCACCGCGCTCACCGGCTTGTCGCCCCGGTGCTTGCGCATCAGGGCCAGGGCGGCGGCGGCCGGCTCGGCCGAGGTCAGGGGGTCGACGACGATGAAGCCCTCGTTACCCTCGATGAAGGTGATGTTGGACAGGTCGAAACCGCGCACCTGGTAGATGCCCTCGGTCACCTTGTAGAGCCCATGGTTCAGGTTCAGCTGCGCCAGTCGCCAAAGGCTGGGATTGACCGTGTCGGGGGCAGGGGCGCCGCCACCCTGAAAGGCGAAGGGTGACAGGTCCCAGGCGACCCCGCCGCGCGCCGTCTCGACGCGGGCGTCAGGCAGGGTGTCGATGAAGCCTCGCCGGGCCCGCTCGAAGTCCACGCCGTCTTCCGCCGGCAGGCTGGCCAGCAGGGCGGCCTGTGCGGCGAGGGTCGCCGATGTCGCATCCTTGGGTTGGCTCATGGGCGCTCCTCCGAAACCGGCGGCTGTTGCGGCGCCGCTCTTCCGCCATTCTTGATGGCTACCCCTTCGACTCGTGGGGGCGCCAGCCGAAAACTGGATGTTCGCGGATGAAACCCCCACCGTTGCGGCGGGGCCTCCGCCGCTATAGGTTCCGCCGCTCTATTCCCTGGCGCGGTTCGTGCGGAGTTTTCCCAAGTGGTCGATGTCTTTGACGAGGTCGAGGAGCAGCTCCGGGCGGAGCGCTATCGCGAACTGGCCATCAAGGCTCTGCCCTGGGTGGCCGGGGTCCTGGGCGCGGCCCTGATCATCGCCCTCGGTGTCTGGGGCTGGCAGAGCTACACCACCAACGCCACCAACAAGGCGTCCGAGACCTACGCCCAGGCCCTTGAGGCCTATCAGGCCGGGCGCAACGCCGAGGGCGACCGCCTGTTCGGCGAGGTCGCCAAGTCCCCGTCCAAGGCCTACAAGTCGCTGGCCCTGCAGCAGCTGGGCGGCGCGAAGCTGGCGGCGAACAAGCCGCAGGACGCCGTGAAGCTGTTCGACGAGGCCGCGGAAGCCGCACCGAATCCCATCCTCGGCGACGCCGCCCGTCTGAAGGCGGTCTTCGTCCTGCTGGACACCGCGCCCCTCAAGGACATCCAGGCGCGCCTCGATCCGCTGCTGAAGGAAGGTCGCCCCTACCGCGCCCAGGCGCGCGAGGCCCTGGCCTTCGCCAAGATGATGGGCGGTGATCTGGCTGGCGCCCGCGGTGACTTCGTGGTCATCTCGCTCATGCCTGACGCCTCAGAGGGCGCGCGCGCCCGGGCCAACGCCGCCAAGTCGCTGATCGACTCCGGTTCCGCCAAGGCCGTCCCCGCGGCCGTCAAGGCCGCTATCGCCCTTCCGCCGCCGACCCCGCTGGCTCCCGGCGCGGCCGTTCCCGGCCTTGTTCCTTCCGGTTCGCAACAGCAGGCCCCGACCGCTCAATGATGACGACCCTGCGCCGTAACGGCCTCCTCGCCCTCATGCTGACGGTCTCGGTCGCCGCGACCGGCTGCTCCACCGTTGGCCGGATCAATCCGTTCAACAAGGAGAAGGACGGCCCCAAGGAGACCGCGTCCGAAGGCCAGCGCGTCGCCGTGGTCGCCTTCGATGACAAGGTCGAGGCGGCTGATGGCCTGAAGGGCGCCGACTTCTTCCTGCCGGATCCGAAGCCGATCTCCGAATGGGCCCTGCCGGGCGCGACCCCTGAGCAGTCGGTCGAGCATGTGGCGGCTGGAGGCGCCCTCGACGTCGCCTGGCGCAAGGGCTTCGGCCAGAAGTCCAACCGCGGCGCGCACGTTACCGCCCCGCCGGTGGCCGTGAACGGCAAGATCTATGTGATGGACGGCGAGGCCCGCGTCTCGGCCATGGACGCCCAGAGCGGCGCCACGGTCTGGAGCGTGGACCTGCGCCCCAGCAGCAAGCGCGATAAGGAAGCCTTCGGCGGCGGCTTGGCCATCGCCGACGGTAAGCTCTACGTCACCTCCGGCTACCGCTTCGTCGCCGAACTGAATGCCGACACCGGCGCTGTGGTCTGGAAGAAGCCCACGGAGCAGCCGATCCACGGCGCGCCGACCGTTTCCGGCGGACGGATGTTCGCGGTCGCCATCGACAACACCCTGATGACCTTCGACGCCGCCACCGGCGCTGAGGGCTGGAACTACCAGGCGCTTTCGGAATCCGCGCGCATCCTGGCCGCCTCCAGCCCGGCGGTGTCCGGCGACACCGTCGTCGCCGCCTTCGGCTCCGGCGAGCTTGTGGCCCAGCGCACCGGTTACGGCAACGACCATTGGAACGAGGCCCTGTCGCGCGCCAGCCGCACCAGCGCCCTGTCTGAAA
>CAZXVO010000175.1:0-5272 GCA_964643835.1 uncultured Phenylobacterium sp.
CCTGGACACCAAGGAGCTGGGCCAGGTTCTGCAGAAGCGCAGCCCGGCCTACGATAAGGACCGCGAGGGCCACTACAACCTGATCTCGGCCCTGCATAAGTCGATCCGCGGCTCCGACCCCGACGCCGCGCTCTATTGGCTGTGCCGCATGCTGGACGGGGGCGAGGACCCGCTGTTCATCGCCAGGCGCCTGATCCGCGCCGCCGCCGAAGACATCGGCGAGGCCGACCCCATGGCCCTCGTCCTCGCCAACGCCGCCAAGGACACCTACGATTTTCTAGGCAGCCCCGAGGGCGAGATCGCGCTCGCCCAGCTGGTCGTCCACCTGGCCGCCGCGCCCAAGTCCAACGCGGTCTATATGGCCTACAAGGCGGCGATGAAGGCGGCCAAGGAGACCGGTTCGCTCAGCCCGCCCGCCCATATCCTGAACGCGCCGACCCGGCTGATGAAGGATCTCGGCTACGGCAAGGGCTACGCCTACGATCACGACGCCCCCGAAGGCTTCTCCGGCCAGAACTATTTCCCGGACGGCATGGGCCGGAAGAAGTTCTACGATCCCAAGGGGGACGGCGTGGAAGCTCGCATCAAGGATCGGCTGGACCGCTGGGCGGAGCTGCGCGACCGTCGGGGCCGCCAGGGGTGAAGAAGCCGCTCAAGCCGGTCCAGCTGACCGCCGACGAGACCGCTCTGGTCCGTAGCCTGGTGATCTATGAGGATCCGCACATCCTGGCCCTGGCCAAGCCGGCCGGCCTGTCCAGCCAGGGCGGGCGAGGGCAGGTGAACACCCTGGACGAACTGCTCTGGGCGTTTGCGAAGCCCGGCAAGGCGCGCCCGCGCCTGATCCACCGCCTGGACCGTGACACGTCCGGCGTGATCCTCACCGCCAAGACCCAGCCCGCCGCAAGTTTCCTCGGCAAGGCCATGATGGCGCGGAAGTTTTCCAAGACCTACCAGGCCATCATCACCCCCTCCGCACCCGAGCCGCCGGTGGGCAAGATCGACGTCCCCCTGCGCCGCGAGGAGCTGGGCCGCGAAGCCTATATGCGCGTCTGCGCCCTCGACCATCCGGACGCCGAGACCGCCCTGTCGCGCTACCGCACCCTGAAGTCCGCCCCTGGCTGCGCCCTGGTCGAGCTGTCGCCGGAGACCGGCCGCATGCACCAGCTACGCGTTCACCTGGCCCACATCGGCCGCCCCATCGCCGGCGACGTCCGCTATGGCGGCGCCCTGGCCGTCTCCGGCCAGCCCGTCCCCCGCCTGATGCTCCACGCCATCGCGCTGGAGTTCCCGCACCCCGAGGGCGGCCGCAAACGCCTCGAAGCGCCGCTGCCCGCGGACATGGCCGGTCTGGTGGAAAAGCTGGGGCTCTGACGCCCCCGACCTCCCCCAAACCCCGTCATCCTCCGGTCGCCCGAAAGGGTGATCCGGGGGACCCAATCGGCGTATCCAGTTCTGCAACTCAGCTTGGGTCCCCCGGATCCTTGCTCGCGCTAGGCCCGGAGGATGACGCGGGTGAGGAGGGTGCGACGCCCAGGCCTTTGCGGATCGCGGGTCCCGGCGCATAAGGGCGCATGGACAAGTATCTGCTGGTGGCCGTCGGCGGGGCGACAGGCGCGATGGCGCGCTTTGCCCTGGGCGGACAGGCCCTGCGTTGGTTCGGCTCCGGCTGGCCCTATGGCACCTTCGCCGCCAACCTGATCGGCGGGCTCTGCATGGGCCTGCTGGCCGGCGTGCTGGCGCTGAAGGGCGGGGCCGACCAGGAACGTTGGCGCCTGCTGCTGGGCGTGGGCGTCCTGGGGGGCTTCACCACCTTCTCGGCCTTCTCGCTGGAGACCGCCCTGATGATCGAGCGCAAGGCCTGGGCCAACGCCTTCGCCTACGCCGCCGCCTCGGTGGTCCTGTCCATCGGCGCCCTGTTCCTGGGCCTCATCCTGGCGCGCAAGGTGTTCGCATGAAGGAAGTCCGTACCCTCTACGTGGATTCTGGCGAGGACGGGGTTCGCCTGGACCGCTGGTTCAAGCGCCGCTGGCCGCACCTGTCCCACATCCAGATCCAGAAGCTCACCCGCTCGGGCCAGATCCGCGTCGATGGCGGACGGGTGAAGTCTGACACCCGGCTGGCGGCCGGCGCCCAGGTGCGCGTGCCGCCGCTGCCTGACGCCCCGCCCAAGGGCGAGGGGGCGCCGAAGCCCGGCCTCAATTCCCGCGACGTCGCCTATGCCCGCTCGCTCGTGCTCTATGAGGACGACGAGGTCCTGGCCCTGAACAAGCCCTGCGGCCTGGCCGTCCAGGGCGGCACCAAGACCACCAAGCATGTGGACCGGCTGCTGTCGGCCTGGGGCGAGGGGCTGGAACGCCCGCGCCTGGTCCACCGCCTGGACCGCGACACCTCTGGCGTCCTGGTGCTGGGCAAGACCCCTGGGGCTGCGGCCAAGCTCGCCGGCGCTTTCGCCCGCCGCAAGGCGCAGAAAACCTATTGGGCCCTGGTGCTCGGCCATCCCAAGCCCACCGAGGGCGTGCTGGAGCTGCCCCTGGTCAAGAAGGGCGTCGGCGACCGCGAGATGGTCGTGCCCGCCGAGCCCAAGGACCCGGACGCCGAGCCGGCCCAGACCGAGTTCGTCATGCTCTCCACCGCCGGCCGTAAGGTCGCCTGGATGGCGCTGCGCCCCCACACCGGCCGGACCCACCAGCTGCGGGCCCACATGCTGGCCATGGGCCACCCGATCCTGGGTGACCCCAAATACGCCACCGACCCCTCGCGTGAGATCTCCGGTGACCTGAAGCTTCAGCTGCATGCGCGGCGTCTGGAGATCCCGCATCCCAGCCGCGGGACCCTGATCATCGAGGCGCCGCTCAGCCCCGAGATGAAGGCCGGCTTCGCCCGCTTCGGCTTCGAGGAACACGAAGCCGACCCCGAGCCCTTCGGCCGCAAGCGGCGCTAGGGATCAAGCCAGGCCCGTCAGGGGCCTGGCGGCCGCGCTGTCGGGGAAGACCGTGGTGTCCAGCACCGCGCGCTCCAGTCCGAACTGGTCGGCCAGGACGCCCTTGAACAGGCTGCGCATGTCGAGGGTGGGGGCGAGGTCGCGGTTCTCGAACAGGGCGGCGGTCTTTAGCCCCGGCCAGTCGCCGATGATTCCGCCGCTCTTGAGGCCGCCGCCCAGCACCAGGGCGGTTGATGCTGTGCCGTGGTCGGTTCCACCAGTGCCGTTGATCCGGGCCGTGCGGCCGAATTCGGTGGCCACCACCACAACCGTGTCACGCCACTCCTCCGCCAGCCCGTTGCGAAGGCCGTCCAGCAGGGCGTCCAACCCGGCCAGCCTGGGGGCCAGCTGAGCCGGCTGGTTGGCATGGGTGTCGAACCCATCCAGGCTGAGGGCGACGATGCGCGGTCCCCCGGTCTCGCGCATAAGGCCGGCGGTAGTTTGACCCAGCCGGCGAGCGGCCTCCACGCCGGACTTGGCGCCGCCGGGAGCTGTGGGCGCCATGTCCTCGGTGGCCATCGCGGCCCGCGCCATGTCCTCCGTGGCCAGTCCCTGCGCCAGGGCCGGCCCCAGTAAGGGGTCATCCTTGTAGAGATCCTGCAGCAGGGTCGGCAGGCGCGCGGAACTGTCCACCGCAAAGCCCGGCGTCCAGGAGGCGGCCGGCGCCGGCCCCCGCAGGACCAGGGGCGCTGTCGGCCCGACGGAGAGCGCACTGACCGGTGCTCGCGACTTCAGCACCCCCACGGCGCGGTTCAGCCAGCCCGAGGCGGTCCCGTAGACGACGGCGGCGCCGCTCTCCAGGACGTCCTGGGCCTCAAAGTGCGACCGGGCGCGGTCGGGCGTCGCGACCGCGGGGACCAGCCGCGCCTGGCCTGATCGGGCCAGGGCGTGGACGCTCGCCAGGGCCGGGTGCAAGGCGAAGTGGTCATCGAGCTTCAGGGCCGTAGACTCGAAGCCAAAGGCCCCGCGCAGGGCGCCGTAGTCGGGATCGCCCACCGGCGGGGCCAGGGACAGGCCGTCTAGGCCGCCCCGGCAGATGATCATCACCAGCTTGCGGCGATCCTCCGCCGCCAGGGCGGGTAGGGCGGCGAAGTGCAGGGACAGTCCGAAGCCGGCGGCCAGGACGGTGCGGCGGGACGGGGTCATCGGCGTTGGAACTCCGGGGACATGAGCAACAGGGCGAAGCCCTCCGCCCGGCTCTCGGCGCGGGCGATGGCCGTGGCTGTCTGGGGACGCAGGCGCCCGCCCAGGGCCTGGGCGGCCAGGTCGTCCGGGTCGCGGTCGGCTGTGGCGCGGGCGGCGAAGGCCTGGGCCCAGGCCATCCGCTTGATCACGGCGTCCGGGGCGGCCCAGACCGCGGCGTCCTCTGGCCACCCCTTCGGTGAGGGCGCGCCAAAGGGCTTTTGGCCCAGGCTGCTCAGGGCCGGAGCCAGGATGGTGACGTCGCGGGGCGCGCCGCCGGCCGCCCGCCAGCTGGAGATCAGGAACTCATAGGGTGTCTTGAACTTGGCCGGCGTGGGATCCCAGGCCTCGGGACTGTCGACCAGGGCTGCGGCCACCGCGGCCAGGTCCCCGCCGCTCGCCATCCAGGTCCGCTCCAGGCGCTCGGTCAGGGCGGGAGGCGGGGTGTCAGAGACGAAATGCCGGGCGATCTTGCCGCAGACGAAGCGCGCCGTCTGGGGCTTGGCGGCAAGGTCGCTGAGGATGGCGGCCAATTGCTCGCGGCCGCCGGGCCCATAGCGGACGCCCATCACCGTCCTGGCTCCGGGCTCATGCGCCACTTCGCGGAACACCGCCTCGCCCAGTCGGCCGCCGTCCCGCTCGCCGCCCACCGACAGTCCGGTGAGCGCGCGGGCGAACTCCGTCACATCGGCCTGGGCGTACCCGCCATCGACACCCACGGTGTGTAGTTCGAGGATCTCGCGGGCCAGGTTCTCATTCAGGCCCCTGGGGCCTTTGGGCTTTTGGGCCCCGACCCCGCGCCTGCGTCCGCCAAAATACTGCGCGGCCCGACTGTCGGGACCGATCGAGGTGGCCTGGTCCAGATAGAGCAGCATGGCCGGGTGGGTTTCCGCCGCCCCTAGCAGGTCGGCGAAACGGCCAAAGATGTTGGGCCGAATGGCCTCTTCCTCAAAGGGCCCGACCAGGGGCGCGGTCGCCGCCTTGGCGACCTGTTCGGCGGCTGCAAACACATAGGACAGATCCTGATCGCCGTCGCCGCGGCGGCTGGGGGTGCCGACCGCCAGAAACACCGCATCGGCATCGGCGACACCAGCCGCGATATCAGTGGTG
>CAZXVO010000175.1:5282-8516 GCA_964643835.1 uncultured Phenylobacterium sp.
CCCCCTAGCTGGGGGGCTAAACGGACAATGTTGTTGGGCCGATTGGCCTCTTCCTCAATGGGCCCGACCTGGGGCGGGGGCGCCGCCTGGGGGGGGCTGACGGTGAAGTGGTTGGCCCAGAACAGGGTCCAACGCTCCCGGAACCCGGCGTCGGTCAGGGCGGCCAGTCGCGCCCGGGCCGCGAAGTCGCCGCCCGTCTCCTGGCGCAACAGCTTCTGGACCTGCTGGACCGGATCTGCGGCCTCGGCGTCGCCCGCCTGTTTGGCCTGCCGCCGTTGCCGCCCCAGGTCCCGATAGGCGATAATCCGCGCCTGGGTGGTGTCGGCCCGGGGCTGGGGCTGGTCGGCGCCCTCGCGCCGGATCTGAGTCTTCAGAAAGCCCCGGGGATCGCTGCGGGCAGTGGCGATCTCACCCGGCCGGGCGCCCAATCCGAACCGTGTCGCCGCGATCGCAGCCTCCAGGTCCCGGTCCGCCATCAATCGGCTCCTTGCGAATTTTCCGCCCAGCCCTCATTTGCACGGGCCGTTGGATGAGTTCCGTCGGGAGTTTGGAGAAAAGATGGCCAAGGGGTTCAAGGAGCCGGGCGAGAAGCCCCGCCGCTTCTACAAGACCGTAGAGGTCCGCGCCGCCGACGACGGCTTCGAGGTCACCCTGGACGGCCGCATCCTGCGCTCGCCGCGCGGCGGCAAGCTGGTCGCCCCGACCCGCGCCATCGCCGAGATGTGCGCCGAGGAATGGGCGGGCCAGGGCGAGCATATCGAGATGGCGGCCATGCACGTCACTCGCCTGGCCTTCACCGCCGTCGAGGCGATCCCGCCGGCCCGCGAGGCCGTCGCCGACCAGATCGCCCAGTACGCGGGCTCGGACCTGCTCTGCTATTTCGCCGACAGCCCCGCGGCCCTGGTCGAACGGCACGAGAACCACTGGGGGCCGATGCTGGATCGCGCCCGCGAGGAGATCGGCCTGGTCTTCCTGCGCACCTCCGGCATTCAGCACCAGGAACAGCCGGCTGAGACCCTGGCCCGGGTGAGGGCCCTGGCTCTGGAACTGGACGACTTCTCGCTGGCCGGCCTGGCCTTCGGCGCCCCGCTCCTGGGCTCCACGGTGCTGGCCTTCGCCCTGCAACGCGGCTGGATCAGCGGCGATCAGGCCATGGAGCTATCGCGCCTGGACGAGACCTTTCAGGAGGAACAGTGGGGCGTCGACGAAGAAGCCGCCGAACGCGCCGCCAACCTCAAGCTCGAGGCCCGCATGCTCGAGCGGTGGTTCAAGGCGCTGACGTAACCGCCCCACACGCTCGTCATCCTCCGGTCGCCCGAAGGGCGATCCGGGGGACCCATCGGGCGTATCCGCTTCTGACCATCAGCTTGGGTCCCCCGGATCCTTGCTGGCGCAAGGCCCGGAGGATGACGCGCTTGGGGTGAAAGCCTACCCCTTCGCTGCGTCCAGCTTGTCCTGGGTGCGCAGGTCGAAGTCGCTGGCGTCGTGGCGTTCGCGCAGCTGGCTGGCCGGGTCGCCCTGGGCGCGGTTGACAATGCGCCCGCGCTTCACGCCGGGACGCTCGGCCAGTTCGTCGGTCCAGCGGATGACGTTCTTGTACTCGTGGACCTGCAGGAACTCGCCGCCCTCATAGAGCAGCCCCTTGGACATGCCGCCGTACCAGGGCCAGATGGCCATGTCGGCGATGGTGTACTCGTCGCCCGCCACGTAGCGGTTGTTGGCCAGCTGGCGGTCCAGCACGTCCATCTGGCGCTTTACCTCCATGGCGTAGCGGTCGATGGCGTATTCAATCTTGAGCGGGGCGTAGGCGTAGAAGTGCCCGAAGCCACCGCCCAGGAAGGGCGCGGAGCCCACCTGCCAGAACAGCCACGACATCACCTCGGCCCGCTGCGCCGGGTCGGTGGGCAGGAAGGCGCCGAACTTCTCGGCCAGGTGCACCAGGATCGCGCCGGATTCGAAGATGCGGATCGGCTTGGGCCCACTGTGGTCCACCATGGCCGGGATCTTGGAGTTCGGGTTGGCGTCCACGAAGCCGCTGGAGAACTGCTCGCCCGCGCCGATATTGATCAACCAGGCGTCGTACTCCGCGCCCGTGTGGCCCAGCTGGAGCAGCTCTTCCAAGAGGATCGTCACCTTCACCCCGTTGGGCGTGCCCAGGGAATAGAGCTGCAGCGGGTGCTTGCCCACCGGCAGGTCCTTGTCGTGGGTCGGCCCGGCGATCGGTCGGTTGATGTTGGCGAAGCGGCCGGCCGCCTCCTTGTTCCAGGTCCAGACCTTGGGCGGGGTGTAGGTGGCGTCGGCCATGGGCGTTCCTCCGAAGCGCGTCTGCTTGTTTGAGAAGAAGCATGTGGGGCGGGGAGGGGAGCTTGGCTAGCCCAAAATCCGCGCCTCCGGTGACGTCCCGTGAACTTGCCACCCCCGCCAAGCCCGACTACGGCTTGCGTTTCGCGAGTGAGTTCAAGGGAGCCCGGGGCGTGAAGCATATTCTCGAAGAGCTGGAACGGCGCAGGGGCGAAGCCCGCGCGGGCGGCGGCGAACGCCGGATCGCCAACCAGCACGCCAAGGGCAAGCTGACGGCCCGCGAGCGCCTGGACCTGCTGCTGGACGAAGGCTCCTTCGAAGAATTCGACATGTTCGTCGAGCACCGCGCCGTGGACTTCGGCATGGCCGAGCAGAAGGTGCCGGGCGACGGCGTCGTCACCGGCTGGGGCACCATCAACGGCCGCGTGGTCTTCGTCTTCTCGAAGGATTTCACGGTCTTCGGCGGGTCTCTTTCCAACGCCCACGCCCAGAAGATCGTCAAGGTGCAGCAGCAGGCCCTGAAGGTCGGCGCCCCGATCATCGGCCTGTTCGACGCCGGCGGCGCGCGCATCCAGGAGGGCGTCGACGGCCTGGCCGGATATGCCGACATCTTCCTGCAGAACACGCTCGCCAGCGGCGTCATCCCGCAGATCAGCGTGATCATGGGCCCCTGCGCCGGCGGCGACGTCTATTCGCCGGCCATCACCGACTTCATCTTCATGGTGAAGGACACCTCCTACATGTACGTCACCGGCCCCGACGTGGTCCGCACGGTGACCCACGAGGAAGTGACCCATGAGGAACTGGGAGGCTACCGCGTCCACGCCATGAAGTCCGGCGTCGCCGACGGCGCCTTCGAGAACGATCTGGAGACCCTAGCCGAGGTTCGCCGCCTGATCGGCTTTCTGCCCCTGTCGAACCGCGAAAAGCCGC
>CAZXVO010000176.1:0-2385 GCA_964643835.1 uncultured Phenylobacterium sp.
GCGAGCTGAGCTCCACGGCGCCATCGTCACGCGCTGGGGCGGCTGGTTCAGACGGCGTCGGGGTCGTAGGTCGCAGAGCCTCGCCCATCACGCCGCCTCTGGCTTGTGCGGGTAGCGCCAGGCCACGCCGCCGGTCGTGGCCGCCGCGAACTGGCCCTCGGCGAACCCCCAGTTGACCAGGCGATCCCACCAGGCGTCGAGGAACCCGGCGCGGTCGTTGGCGTGATCGAGATAATAGGCGTGCTCCCAAACATCGCAGACCAGCAGGGGCGTGGTGTCGGGGTCGATCAGCGGGGTCTCGGCGTCGTGGGTGGAGATCACGCTCAGCCGGCCCTGCTTGCGGACCAGCCAGACCCAGCCAGACCCGAAATGCGCCGCCCCCTCGGCCGTGAACGCCTTGCGAAGGTCGACCAGGCTGCCGAATTCGGCGTCGATCGCCTTGGCGAGCTCGCCGCCCGGCCCGCCGCCGCCGCCGCGCCGCATGCACTGCCAGAAGAAGCCATGGTTCCACGCCTGGGCGGCGTTGTTGAACAGCTTGCGATCACCGTCGATGTGGGCCTCCAGGACGATGTCGGCCAGGTCGGGCGACGGCCGCTTCTTCGTCGCCAGGAGGTCGTTGGCGACCTGCACATAGCGCGCATGGTGCTTGCCATGGTGCGTGCGCAACGTGGTCTCGGACAAGACCGGGCTGAGATCGCGGTAGCCGTATGGGAGATCGGGGAGGATGAGCATAGACGCGCCTCTCTATTGAACAGCGAGAACCGCCCCGGCAGGGCTGCTGGCCAGCACGGCCTGCAGCCCCCGGTCGAGGTCGGCGATGAGATCGGCTTCGGCTTCCAACCCGACGGACAAGCGCAGAAGGCCGCTGGTGATGCCGGCGGTGGCGCGCGCTTCGGGAGACATGCCGACGTGGGTCATGGTCTCCGGGTGGGCGACCAGGCTCTCGATGCCGCCGAGCGACTCTGCAAGCGTGAAGATGCGGAGCGAGCCGACGAACGCCCTGACCGCCGCCAGGCCGCCGACGAGCTCGAAGCTCAGCATGGCGCCGAAGCCGCGCTGCTGACGCGCGGCGAGGGCGTGGCCGGGGTGGGTGGGAAGTCCGGGATAGTGGACCGCCTTCACGGCCGGGTGGCCGAACAGGAACATGGCGAGCGCGCCGGCGGTCTGCTGCTGCCGCTCGACGCGCGGAAAGAGGGTCCTGACGCCCCGCAAGGTCAGATAGGCGTCGAACGGCGCGCCAGCGACCCCCGTGGTGATGGCCCAGCTCGCCAAGTCGTCGAGATCCGCAGCCGAGGCCGCGACCACCGCGCCGCCGACGACGTCGGAATGCCCATTGAGGTATTTGGTCGTCGAATGGATGACGAAGTCCGCCCCCAGACTGATCGGCTGCTGCAGGGCCGGGGAGAGGAAGGTGTTGTCGACCGCGACCGCCGCGCCGTCCGCCTTGGCCTGGCCCGCCAGGCTTTCGATGTCCACGACCCGCATCAGCGGGTTGCTCGGGGTCTCGATGAACAGGAGGCTCGGCGCGTTTTCGAGCGCCAGGGCCAAGGCCAGTTCGTCGCCCTGATCGACGAAGGCGACGCTGAACTCACCGCGGGCGGCGCGGGCGGCCAAAAGCCGATAGGTGCCCCAGTAGCAATCGTGCGGCGCGACCACCAGGTCGTCGGGCCCAAGCCGCGAGAGCACCAGGTCGATGGCGGCCATGCCGCTCGAGGTGATCAAGGCGCCGGCGCCGCCCTCCAGCTTGGCGAGGGTGTCGGCCAGGAGGTCGCGGCTTGGATTGCCCGCCCGGGTATAGGCGTAAGGACCCTCCCGCTCGACGCCTTCAAAGGCGAAGGTGCTGGAGAGGTAGAGCGGCGGGGCGACCGCGCCGAACGCCGCGTCCGACCCGATACCGTTCGCCGCGGCGATGGTCTCGGGCGCTTTGGGCGGCGGCTTCGGCGCGGACTCGGTCATGACGGCAGCCGCACCACGCGAAGATAGGGCTTCTGGGTCTCCCACCCTTGCGGGAAGCGCACCTTGGCGTCCGCGTCCGAGAGGCTGGGGACGATGATGACCGGATCGCCCTGGCGCCAGTTCACCGGGGTGGCGACCTTCTCATTGTCGGTGAGCTGCAGACTGTCGATGGTGCGCAGGATCTCCTGGAAATTGCGTCCGGCGCTCGGCGGATAGGTTAGGATGAGCCGGATCTTCTTGTTCGGATCGACCTCATAGACCGCGCGCACCGTCAGGGTCGGATCGCTCTCCGGATGGATCATGCCGTAGAGTTTGGCGACCTCCAGGTTGTTGTCGCCGATCATGGGATAGTTGACCGATGCGCCAGTCACGTCCTTGATGTCCTGCTTCCAGCGGACATGATCCTCGACGGTGTCGATGGAGATGCCG
>CAZXVO010000176.1:2395-5702 GCA_964643835.1 uncultured Phenylobacterium sp.
TCATGCCGTAGAGGGTCGAGACCTTCTTGTCCGCGTCCCCCAGGATCGGGTAGTTGACCGCCTGGCCTTGAGTTTCGGCGATGTCGCCCGCCCAGCGATTGTGCGAATCGACCGGATCGACCGACAGCGCGATCGGCTTGACCCGGCGCTTGTCCCACTCCGGCTTCAGGCGCGCGACTTCGCCCAGCTCGGTCGTGCAGACCGGCGTGAAGTCCTTGGGGTGGCTGAAGAGGATGCCCCAGGAGGTCCCCAGCCAGTCATGGAAGCGGATCGGGCCTTCGGTGCTCTCTTGTTCGAAATCCGGGGCGGTCTGGCCCAGTTGCAACGACATTGACATCTCCTGATGAGCTGACGACGGCGCGTCAGATGTTGAAATCCCGGCCCGCCTTGACCTCGGGCACGTATCCGGCGCGGATCGCGAAATCCCCGAACCGCTCGCCCTCACGGCGCTCGCGGGCGAAGTGGGCGATGACGGTGTCGAGCCGGGCGAGGATGGCCGCCTCGCCGACGTTCTCCAGGTCCATCTTGTTCAGCCGCTGACCGTGGAAACCGCCGCCCAGATAGAGGTTGTACTTTCCGGGCGCGCGGCCGGTCAGGCCGATCTCGGCGATGTAGGGCCGCGAACATCCGTTTGGGCAGCCGCTGATCCTCAAGGTGATCGGCTCCTCGGCCAAGCCATGGCGCGCGAGGAGGGATTCGATCTGCGGAAGCAGGCTGGGCAGGTAGCGCTCGGCCTCGGCCATCGCCAGGCCGCAGGTCGGCAGGGCGACGCAGGCGATCGCGTTGCGACGCAGGCCGCCTTGCGCGTTGAGCTCAGCCAGGTTGAAGCCTTCGAGCAAGCCCTCGATGAGCTGGCGATCGCGCGCGGCGACATTGGCGATCACCAGGTTCTGGTTGGGCGTGAGCCGGAACCCCCCAGGGTGCGCCCGCGCGATCTCCCTTAGGCCGTCGAGCAAGGGGCGGTCAGGGCGGTTGTCGAGGCGTCCGGCTTCGATGAACAGGGTATAGTGGTGACGCCCGTCTTCGCCCTGGCGCCAACCAAACTCATCGCCGTTGGTGGTGAACTGGACCGGGCGGGCCGGCGCGAAGGCGAACCCCTGGCGGGCCTCGATCTCCGAGACGATCCAGTCCAGGCCCTTATCGTCGATCGTATATTTGAACCGCGCGCGGGCGCGGTCGCGGCGGTCGCCGAAGTCGCGCTGAACGGCCATCACCGCGTCGCTGACGGTGAGCACCTGATCCTTGGGCACGTAGCCGATGACGTTGGCGAGCCGGGGATAGGTGGACGGCGCCTGGTCGGTTCGACCCATGCCGCCGCCGATCGCGACATTGAAGCCCTCCAGGCCGTCGGGGCCTGTGACGGCGATGAAGCCGAGGTCCTGGGTGTAGACGTCGATGTCGTTGATCGGCGGGATGACGAAGCCGATCTTGAACTTCCTCGGCATGTAGGTGCGGCCGTAGAAGGGTTCCTCCGGCGCGGAGCCCGCGACCCGCTCCTCGCCGTACCAGATCTCATGGTAGGCGCGCATGCGCGGGATGGCGTGGTCGCTGGCGCGCTTCGCCAGGTCATAGACCTCGGCGTGCACCGCCGAGAGGTGCGGATCCACCGAGCACATCACGCCGCGCGCGTCGTCCCCGCAGGCCGACACCGTGTCGAGCAGGACGGTATGCAGCTTCTGGATCAGCGGCCGCAGGCTGTCCTTCAGCACCCAATGGAACTGGAACGTCTGGCGCGTGGTGATCCGCAGCGTGCCGCCGCCATGTTCGCGGGCGAGGGCGTCCAGGGTCAGCCATTGTTCGGAGGTGCAGACGCCGCCGGCCAGGCGCACGCGCACCATGAACTGATAGGCGGGCTCGAGCTTCTGCCGGCGGCGCTCATCGCGCAGATCGCGGTCGTCCTGCTGATAGATGCCCTGGAACTTCATCAGCTTGGTGTCGGACTCAGAGACCGCGCCCGTGATCCGGTCCAGCAGGCTAAGCGCGATGGTGCCGCGCAGCTGATCGCTCTCGGCCTTGAGGGTCTCATCGGGGCCCAGCTGGTCCAGCGGCTGCGAGATATCCCGGCTGCGGTCAGTCGCAGCGTGCGGCGGGGCCAGGTCCATCAGTAGACGTCCCTCTGATAGCGATGATCGCGGGCCAGGCTGCGAAGGCGCTCTTCGGCCTCTTCGCGGGTCAAGCCGGCCTGAGAGACGAAGATGCTGGCCAAGGCGTCGTGGACGTCGGGCGCCAAGCGGGCGGCGTCGCCGCAGACATAGATGTTGGCGCCGTCCTCGATCCAGGCATGGACCTCGGCCGCGCATTCCAGCAGCCGGTGCTGGACATAGTGCTTTTTCGCCGCGTCGCGCGAGAAGGCGACGTCCATCCGCGTCAGCACCCTGTCGCGCAGCAGGGCCTGCCATTCGGTCTGGTAGAGGAAGTCGCTGCGGAAGTTGCGCTCGCCGAACAGCAGCCACGACCGGCCCGTCGCGCCCGCCGCCTCGCGGTGCTGCAGGAACCCGCGATAAGGCGCGACGCCGGTGCCCGCGCCGATCAGGAGAATCGGCCGCTCGGGTTCGGGCAGGCGGAAATGCGGGTTGGGCTGGACATAGACCGGCAGGGTGTCATCCGCCCCCAGCCGCTGGGCGATCTGGCCGGAGGCGACGCCGAACCGCGGCGCGCCGTGCAAGGTGAAGCGCACGGTCGAAACGGTGAGATGGGCTTCGTCGTCCACGGCCAAGGGGCTCGAGGCGATCGAGTAAAGCCTCGGCTGCAACGGACGCAAACCCGCCGTAAGCGCGGCGGGCGCCACCCCGCGCGCCGGAAACGCCCGAACGATGTCGATGACCTGATGCCCACGCAGAAACTCAGCGCGGGCGTCGCGACGATCCTCGCCCAGCAGCGCCTTGAGCTCGCCCGCGTCGGTGACGTCCGCCCATTGCTGCAGAAAGCGAGGCGTGGCCACGGTCACCTCGAAGTCCGTTTCGAGCGCCTGGCCCAGCGGCCTGTTGCCGGACTTGCCGACGATGGTGGCCGACGCCGTCAGCTTGAGCGCGTCGAGCAAGGCCTCGACGACGGCGGGATCGTTGCGCGCCTGCAGCCCCAGCGCGTCCCCGGGCTCGTAACGCAGCCCCGAGCCGGCCAGCGACAGCTCGACATGGCGGGTTTCCTTGCTCGATCCTCGGCCCGTCAGGACGAAGTTGTCGACGACCGGGGCCTGGAAGGGATGGCGTTTGTCATGAGAAACGACCGCCGCCGAGACGCCGAGTCCGGGGGACAGGGCAAACTCGGCGGGCGGGGCGGCGGTCGCCCTCCCCGCGCCCGCGAGGCC
>CAZXVO010000176.1:5712-7332 GCA_964643835.1 uncultured Phenylobacterium sp.
GGGGGGGGGGGCCGGGGGGGGGCGGGGGGGGGCCCCGGCCCCCCCCGGCTCCTCATAATCGACGTCGCAGTCGGACCGGGGGTGCAGGCGGCGCGCCCCCAGTTCCTCCAGACGTCGATCCAGACGGCGCCCTGCTTCGCAGTAGCGCTCATAGGTCGAATCCCCCAGGGCCAGGACGGCGAAGCGCAGCTGCTCCAAGCGCGGCGCCTTGCGGCCTTCGATGAACTCGAAGAAATCCGCCGCGCCCTGCGGCGGGTCGCCTTCGCCATGGGTGCTGGCGATCAGCAGAAGGTCCTGTTCGTCCTTCAGGCGACGGGTCTTGTAGTCGGCCATATCGGTGAGCTGGACCACCAGCCCCAAGGCCTTGGCCTGCTCGGCGACATCCTTGGCCAGGGCCTGGCTGTTGCCGGTCTCGCTGGCGTAGAGGATCGTCAGGGTGCGCGCCCCGGCCAAAGCCGGACCGGACGGCCCGCTCTCAGCGCCGGCGAGCGCTGTGCGCCCGCGCGCGCCGTCGTCGTGGCCCGCGAAATACCCGCTGACCCAGAGCATCTGCTCAGACGTCAAGCTGACCGCGAGCGCGCGGATGAGACCCCACTGCTCTTCGTTGAGACCCGGCCCTGGAAATTCCGTCAACGTCATCGTTCGTCGTGTCTTCGCCCCTCGGGCCGTCACCGGTTCGGCCGACCTGGAGGGCTGGAACCGCCTTCACTTTGCGACGCCGCCACGCAACAAACAAACGAATGGTATTGCCGATTAAGAGCAAAAGTGTTGCATTATCTGGATGGATATCAGCCTCGCCAAGACGTTCTTGGAGGTGGTCGCCACAGGCAGTTTTGTCGGCGCGGCCGAACGCCTTCACCTGACGCAGACCGCCATCAGCGCGCGCATTCGCCTGCTTGAGGATCAGGTCGGCCGCCGGCTCTTCGTGCGCAATCGGGCGGGCGCCCGGCTGACCCCGGCCGGCGAGCGCTTTCAGCATCACGCCACCACGCTCGTCCAAGTTTGGGAACGCGCCCGCCAGCAGGTCGCCTTGCCCGCCGGCCGCGCTAACCTGGTCGGCGTGGGCGGCGAGTTCAGCCTGTGGAGTCCGGTGCTGGTCGACTGGCTTTTGTGGATGCGCCAGGCGCACGCCGATGTGGCGGTCCGCGCCGAGGTGGACACGCCGAGCCGACTGCTGGACCGCGTCCAGGACGGATCGCTGGACGTCGCGGTCCTCTACAGCCCGCCGCCACGCCCCGAGTTGGTGCTGGAACTCCTCGCCGAGGAGAAGCTGGTGTTGGTGACGACCGCGGAGGACGGAAGTGTCCGTCCGGAGGACTACATCTATGTCGATTGGGGAGAGCCGTTCACGACCAGCCATGCCACGGCGTTCCCGGAATTGGCGAACGCCGGCGTGTCGATCTCGCTGGGCCCCTTGGCCTTGAGCTATATGCTGGCCGTCGGCGGCGCGGGCTATTTTCGGTCGACCGTCGTGCAGCCCTATGTCGAGAGCCAGCAGGTTCGCCTCGTCGAGCGCGCCCCCGAATTTTCCTACTCCGTCTATGCGGTCTACTCGACCCGCAGCGCCGCCGAGGTCTGGCTGGCCGACCCTGGCCGCGCCTACCTGCCGCGCGAGGGCCT
>CAZXVO010000176.1:7342-7944 GCA_964643835.1 uncultured Phenylobacterium sp.
GATCGAGGCTGTTCGGGAGGGCCTGCGGGTTTTCGCAAACCGCAAGATCGAGCCGCGCAAGCAGCCCTTTGGGGCCGACGGCGTCTAACGGCTTTAGGCGCGGCGGAAGACGCCCGCCTCGGTCACGATGACGTCCATCGGAATATCGTGCGGCAGCGGCCGAATGGTCGGCAGTCTCATGAGCTCGAAACCGACGCCGATCGCGCGCGGCCGAGGCTCGCTCGCCGCCAAGGTGCGATCGTAGCCGCCGCCGCCATAGCCGAGCCGATAGGCGGCGCCGTCGAACCCGACCAGCGCCGCCAACACCACGTCGGGCAAGACGGTGTGCCCGTCGCGGGGATAGGGAATGTCGCAAGCGCCCGAGGCCAAAGGATCGCCAGGCTTCCAGGCGCGGAACTGCAAAGGCGTCCCCTTCGCCGCCATGACGGGCAGGGCCACCGTCCCGCCCGCGGCGAGAATCCGATTGGCCAGGGGAAAGAGGCTGACGTCGCGCTTGTAGGGCCAGTAGAGCCCAATCCGCCGCGACCAAAGGTCGGGGAAAGCCCCGATCACTTGGCGCAAGACCGCCTTGCTGAGGCCGGTGTGGAGGTGGGCTGGCATCG
>CAZXVO010000176.1:7954-8512 GCA_964643835.1 uncultured Phenylobacterium sp.
AAGGAGCTCAGCGCGTTGCGCGCGCCGCCAGGTCAGGACCTCGGACCGATCGGCCGCAGGGGCTCGCAGGGCCGACATCACGGGCCGGTGGACGCCGCGGAACCGCTGTCGCGGCGGCAGCGCAAAGCGGACGGATCTGGTCCATCGCCGGCCCGGGGCGAGGGGGGCCGGACGCTGCGGCCGGGCCAAATGGACGGTGGCATGCGAACACTCCTCACGTGGACGCCAGGGCCTCGGATCGCCGCCGCCGCGCGGGTCCCTTGGCGCGCAGAGGTCAATCGACAGGACGCGGCGAAGCGATCAAGGCATAGCCATCCAAGCCGACGGCGCGCAAAACGGCGTCTGGATCGAAATCCGCCCGCACCTCGCCTGGAAGGATGTCGCAGCGGCGAACAAGCGCCCAACGGCCGCAGCCCGCCGGGCGCGGCAGGTTGGCGCCGGTCGGATCGCCGGTGAGCGCGTACGCGCGCCTGTCGATGCGTCGGAACAGAAACAGGCGCGCCGGCGAGCGGCCGCCCGGGTTGGCCACAGTGAAGGGCGCGGCGGCATGGCGGGTCT
>CAZXVO010000177.1:0-8365 GCA_964643835.1 uncultured Phenylobacterium sp.
CGCCGCGGCCGATGGAGCCGTAGTTGCGGGTGGTCTCGTAGTGGTCGTCGAGCAGGTTCTCGATCCGGCCATAGACCTCGACCGTCTCCGTCACCGCATAGGCCGCGCGCAGGTCGACCAGGGTGTAGGGCGACATACGGTAGGTGTTGGCGGCGTTGTCGTAGGACGCGCCCACATAGCGGACCGACAGGCCGGTGGAGAGCTTGTTCCCCCAGTCCCGATCGAGGCTGAGATTGGCCTGCTGGTCCGGACGACGAGCCAGCTTCTTGCCCTGGTTGGCGCCCGGCGCGGCGTTTTCGGTGTCCGTCCAGGTGTAGTTGGCCGCGATCTTCGTGCCGCCGAGGTCAGCGGCGGCCGACAGCTCCAGCCCCTTGGCCTTGGTGTGGGCGATGTTGTCGTAATAGCCGAACCGGCGCGCACCGTTCTTGAAGCACAGGGCCGCCGTCGAGGTCCCGGTGCAGGAGACGAAGTCGATCTGGTTGTCCGTATCGCGGCCGAAATAGGTGGCCTGCAGCTTCAGGCGGCCGATGTTGTGCTCGACACCGGCGTCCCAGCTGTCGGCCTCTTCCGGCGACAGGCCGGCATTCCCGTAGTCGCTGAACAGTTGGTAGAGGGTCGGGGCCTTGAAGCCCTGGCCCCAGGAGGCGCGCAGGACGGTCGCCCCGTCGTTCAGCGCCCAGGCCGCGGCGAACTGGCCGAGGGTGTGGTCGCCGAAGGTGTCGTGGCTGTCGCGGCGCAGGCCAGCGGTCAGGGTCAGGCCGGGGGCCACCTCGCCGATCATCTGGGCGTAGACCGCGTCGAGCTGGGCCTTGGCGGTCGCGGGCTTTGGATTGGGCGTAAAGGCGCTGGGCGAGGCGGTGCGCATCTCGGCCCGCTCGGACTCCAGGCCGAACGCCGCCGACCAAGTGTCGGTGAAGGCGAAGCTGCCCTGGTATTCCCAGCGCTTGTTCTCGCCGCGAGCGTCAAAGGTGCGAGTGGTCACCGCCTGGCTGGGATCGAAATTGTCCCGGTCGGTGGTGGTGTAGCCGAAGGCGATACGGTTCTTCAGCCGGCCGTCGGCCACAGCGAAGTTCAGGCCGGCATAGGCGACCAGCTCCTGGGTCTCGCCGTACTCGGGATCGTCGGCGAAGCTGTAGAGCGGAGCGGGGAAGCCGTCGAATTCGTTGCGGCCCTTGGTCCAGACGGCGCGCAGGTCAGCCGAGACATTGTCGGTGATCGCCAGGCTGGCGCGGCCGGACAGGCCGGTGTTGCGATAGCCGTCCTTCTCCGCCCCCTTGGCGTAAGCCGAGACGCCCGAGGTCGTCAGCTGGCTGGCGGCCAGGCGCCAGGTGAGCCGGTCGGCCACCCCGCCCATGGCGGCGCGGACCGCGCCGGTGTCGCGCGAGCCGCCCTCGGCGGAGACCTGGCCCTCAAAGGCCTTGGTCGGGGCGGCGGTGACGATGTTGATCACCCCGCCGATGGCCTGGCTGCCCCACAGGGTCGACTGGGCCCCACGCAGGATCTCGATGCGGGCCACATCGCCCACGAACAGGTTGGCGAAGTTGAAGCCGGCGTCGGTGGAGGACGGATCGTTCAGCTTCACGCCGTCGATCACCACCACGGTCTGGCCGGTCTCGGCCCCGCGGATCCGCAAGGAGGTGGAGGCGCCCAGGCCGCCATTGCGGCTGAAGCTGACGCCCGGCGTGGCGGCCAGGACCTCGGTCAGGCCCACGGCCTGGGCCGACTTCAGGTCGCCGGCGTCGACCACGGTGACCGCCTGGCCGATCCGGGACGGATCCTGGGCCGAGCGGGTGGCGGTGACGATCAATTCGCTGACCGAGGCGTCGGCCACGTCGGGCGCGGGCGCGACCTGGTCGTCGGCGAAGGCGGGGACCCAGGCGCAGGACGCAATGAGGGCGGTGGTGGAAATCAGGACAGTCTTCAAGCGGGCATCTCCCTTGAGCCGCAAGCCAAAGGGGCCTGTCACCAGACCCCCACGACGTCGCCGCTCGGGAAACCCCGTTCGCTCGGCGCACCCCGGCCGCTCGAAGGACGACTGCGTCAGGCAGGTCTCCTGGCTCACGGGTCAACGCCGGTGCGGATCGCCTTCCCAGACCCCGAGAGGTCCAGTGGCTTATGATCCGCGGGCTCGCCGCTTACAGTTGCGGGGGCAGCCCAGGTCTCACACCTGAGTTCCCTATTAATCCCCTTGCGGGGAACCTGTCGCAGTCGCGGCATTAGGCGCAGGGCGCGGGGGCGTCAACTGCACGTAGCGTCGCCGGCTTGCGCGCTACCGACGCCGGGCGCCATAGGACGGCCATGCCCAAGATGCGCAAGAAGGCCGACCTGCCCACCAAGATCTGCGTCGCCTGCGGCCGGCCCTTCGCCTGGCGCAAGAAGTGGGAAAAGGTCTGGGACGAGGTCCGCTACTGCTCCGACCGCTGCCGGGCGAAGGGGGCGGCATGAGCCTGGTTTTCGTCCTGGGCGGCGCCCGGTCGGGCAAGACCCGCTATGCGTTGGCGCAAGCCCAGCGGCTAGCCGCCGAGGCCGGCGGGCGCAAGGTGATGATCGCCACCGCCGAAGCCCTGGACGGCGAAATGGCCGAGCGTATCGCCCGCCACAAGGCCGAGCGCGGCCCGGACTGGGCGACCCTGGAAGTTCCCCTGGCCCTGGCGGACGCCATCCGGTCCCTGCGACCGCGCGACGTCGCGGTGGTCGACTGCCTGACCCTGTGGCTGTCCAACCTGATGCACGCGGACGCCGAGATCGCCGACGAGACGGACGCGCTGATCGCCGCCCTGGACGCCTCGCCGGCCGACGCGGTGATTCTGATCTCCAACGAGGTCGGCCAGGGCATCGTGCCAGAGAACGCCCTGGCCCGCCGATTCCGCGACGAAGCCGGCTGGATGCACCAGGCCATCGCCGGCGCCGTGGACCAGATGGTGGTGGTCCAGGCTGGGCTGCCGATGGTGCTGAAGGGGTGACACCTCCCTCCCCGCTCATCCCCGCGTAGGCGGGGATCCATCGGGCGGTTCCAGACCTGCTGATTCAGCTTGGATCCCCGCCTGCGCGGGGATGAGCGGATGGAACGGAACCCCTCAACACCCGCCCGATACGGGTCGGGTTCCGTGGGGGCGATTCGACGCAATCCCCATTTAGAGCTTGGGTTTGCGGCCTGAACGTGAGATAGGCCGCGTCATCGAATTGTCGCAGATGCCAGATCTATGCCCGGCCCGCCGGCGCGCTTTTGTCTGCTGCGGTTCTGATCACCGGCTCCCACAGGGGCCGGCCGTTTTATTTGTCCACCCGATTTGGTGAAACCCCGCGGCCGGATCCGCCGACCGCCAAAAAGAGCACGAACATGACCACTTCGACTGTCGAACGCGCCTACGCCCTCGCCCGCTCGGGCAAGTATGCGAACATCAAGGCCCTGAAGGAAAAGCTGAAGGCCGAGAACTGCCGGGCCGTCGACGCCCTGCTGGCCCCGCGCTCCATCAGCGGTCACCTGTCGGCGATCTGCGCCGCGACCTTCAAGGGCGTCCTGGTCGACTGACCAGCCCCTCAAAGGGTCTGAAACGAACCGAGGCCGCGGAGGTGACGCCCCCGCGGCCTCTGTCGTGTCCGGATTCTGCTTTTTGAATCCTTCCCCATGCAATGGAAGGGCTATCGCATTTGGTATCGGGGGACGAACCTAGGCGGTTCCCGTCCCCCTGCGTCACCCCAAGACTTGTTCTTGGGGTCCCTCGTTCAGCTGCACGGCTGTGGTCCAGGTCCCACCGCCTCGCCGGGGGCGAGGCCCTAATTCAACACGAAGGGCACAAAGGGCACGAAGACACTAAGGGCTCCAGATCCTGGCAGGGGAGCGTCAGGACTAGATTGCGCGCGCAGCGCGCCTTTGTGTCCCTTGCCTTCCTTTGTGCCCTTTGTGGTCCCAAGCTGCGGCTGAACCGGGCGCTGCGGCTGGAGCTGGCCCCCTCAATGCGTGTGGACGCAGGGACCCCAAGACCAAGTCTTGGGGTGACGGAGGGGGGCGGGAACCACCTAGGTTCGTCCTCCGATTCCATATGCGATAGCCCTGCCCTTGCGGGGGAGGAAACGCCCAGCCTTCAGTTCACGCGGCGGGTCTTGCCGGCCCAGTAGGGTTCGCGCAGTTCGCGGCGCAGGATCTTGCCTGACGCGTTGCGCGGCAGGGCCTCAATGAAGTCCACGCTCTTGGGCGCCTTGAAGGCGGCGATGCGGGTCTTGGCGAAGGCGATGATGTCGTCAGGATCGGGGTTGGTCCCGGGCTTGGGCGCGACCACCGCCTTGACCGCCTCGCCCCACTTGTCGTCGGGCACGCCGATCACCGCCACCTCGGCCACGTGAGGGTGGCCGTAGATCGCGCTCTCCACCTCGGCCGGATAGACGTTCTCGGCCCCGGTGATGATCATGTCCTTCACCCGGTCGTGGATGTAGAGATAGCCGTCCTCGTCCAGATAGCCGGCGTCGCCGGACCGCAGCCAGCCGTCGGCGCCCAGGGTCGCGGCGGTGGCCTCGGGCAGGCCGAAATAGCCGGCCATGTTGGCCACCGAGCGGATCGCCACCTCGCCCACCGTTCCGGTCGGCACGCTGTTCCCCGCCTCGTCGATGACCTTGATCTCGACGCCCGGCATGGGCAGGCCCGCGGCGCGCATCCGGGGCGTTCCGGCCGGGTCGTGGTCCTCCGGCGGCAGGTAGACGATGGTGCCGCAGGTCTCGGTCATGCCGTACTGCTGGCAGAAGCCGCAGCCGAACACCTCCATGCACTCGCGCAGCAGGTCCAGCGGGATCGGCGAGGCGCCGTAGAGGATGTACTTCAGGCGGCTGTAGTCCACCTCGCGGGCGCGGGGCTGTCGCACCACGATCTGCAGGGCGGCGGGCACCATGAACATCTTCGAGCAGCGGTCCTGTTCGATGAAGTCCAGCACCTTCATGGGATCGAACTCGCGGGCGACCACGCCCTTGGCGCCGTTGAACAGGCCCACGATGCCCCAGCCGGTGCCGCCGATATGGGCCATCGGCATGGCGACGAGGGAGATGTCCTGCGGCCCCCACTCGTTCCAGTCCATCTTGGCTTCCGCCGCCTGGCGCCGGCCGCCCAGCACGTTGACGTGCCTAAGCATCGCGCCCTTGGGATTGCCGGTGGTGCCGGAAGTGTAGAGCTGGACGGCGATGTCCTGTTCGCTGACCGCCACCTTGGGGTCGGCGTCGGCTTGGGCGTCGCGCCAGGCCTCATAGAGCGGCCATCCTTGCGCCACCGGCTCCATGGCGATGGGCCGCACCGCCCCGTCGATCAGCTTCAGGGCCTCGGCCGCCAGGTCCGCCACCTCGGGGCCGACGAACAGCAGAGGCGCCTTGGAATCACCGGCGATGAAGGCCACCTCGCGCGGCGCCAGGCGCCAGCCGATCGGGGTCATCACCACGCCGGCCTTGGCCGCGCCGATCAACAGCTCGAAATAGTGGTCGGAGTTCTTGCCCAGATAGGCGATGCGGTCGCCGACCTTCAGCCCCTCGGCCACCAGGGCGTTGGCCACCTGGTTCGTGTGGCGGTCGAAGTCGGCGAAGGTGGTCAACCGGCCCTCGAACTGCAGGGCGACGACCTCGCCGCGAACCTTGGCATGATAGCGGGCGATGTCGCCCAGGGTCGGCATCTGGTCGAAATCGATTGTCGCGCTCATCTTCGCGCCTCTCCCCACTGGCAAGTCTTCTGGTCGGCGCGGACGCTGAACAGGGCGCCCGGCCGCCGGCAAGCTGTCGAATCCGATAGGGTCGCGCCGCCTTAGGCACGATCCTACCGAATTCACGGGAAATGTCGTGATTTCAAACGCCTAGTTCCGCTACGGAAGCGGACGCAGGGTCAGGCGCGCAGGCTCTCCACCTGGGAGCCGGCGATCTGGCGGATCTCGCAGACGCCCTCCCAGCCCGGCATGTGCCGGACGTGCACGTCCATGAACTCCCGGCCGCTGGCGATGGCGGCCTCCATGTCGGGCAGCTCGAAGATCGCAAATCCGCCGATCACCTCCTTGGTCTCGGCGAAGGGACCATCGAGGGCGACCGTCTTGCCGCCCTTGGTCTGCAGCGCCGCGCCCATGGCCGGCGGCATCAGCCCGCCGTCGGCGACCATCCGCCCGGCCGCGACCTCGCGCCTGGCCATCTCATGCATGGCCTCCATCAGCTCCGGCGGCGGCGCCATGTCGGAGGCGGAGTGGATGATGAACATGAACCGCATGGGCGGCGTCCCTTCCTGAAACCCGGCGCAGAGGCGCGCCCTGGCCGCAGGACGGACGGCATGGGACGGACCCGACATTTTCAGTCGGAGCAGATCAGGTCTCGATTTCGAGGGAAAGGCCTGGAGCGGGTGAGGGGAATCGAACCCCTGACATTCAGCTTGGGAAGCTGACGTTCTACCTCTGAACTACACCCGCGGGAGGCCTGACGGCGTTCCAGGGGCGTTCCTCTAGCCGGTCTTGCCGCGGGCCTCAAGCGGGGCGGTTTAGAGCGTGGGTATTCAGTCCGCCCCTTCGGGTCGGCCCCCTCAGGCGCTTCGCGCCAGTTCCCCCAAGGGGGGGAGCAGATTAGAACCACGAACGACACGAAAAACACGAACGGGCGCTAGCTCGGCGGCGCAGCTGCGGGTTCGTGTTTTTCGTGGTTCAAACCTGAAGCGCGCCCGCCTCAGGCCGCCTTCGGCGCGAGCGCCTCGGCGAAGTCGGCTTTCCAGGCTTCCATTTCCGGGCGGACGGGGTCGTCCCAGGGGTGGAAGCCAGGGCGGTACCAGGCGAGGTAGGTCTTCCAGCCGCGGCTGAAGAGGCCGGGCTTTTTCCAGACGTACTGCTTCACCGCCTTCAGCGCCGCCTTGGGCGCATAGCCGTCGGCCTCCAGCAGGCGGGCGGCGTAGCGGGTAATGTTGCGGCTGAACATGTAGGTGATGAAGGCCATGGAAATCACCCGGCGGCGGTAGCGCAGGAAGGGCGACCAGTCCTTGGTCACCTCCATGAAGACGTCGTAGGCGACCGCCTTGTGCTCGGTCTCCTCCATGGCGTGCCAGCGCCACAGGCGCTCGATGCCCGGGTCGGCGTCGTCGAACAGGTTCTGATGGGCCATGTGCATCTCGGCCATCATGGCCGTGAAGTGCTCCAGCGCGATGGTCGACATCAGCATGGCCATGGGCCCACGGCTGCGGGCGATGCTGACGCGCTCGCGGATCTCGGCCTCCACCTCGGCGACCGGATAGCGGTCGCGGTCGATGAGCTGGTTCAGCACATGGTGCTCGCGCGAGTGGATGGCCTCCTGGGCGATGAAGCCGCGGACGTCGTCAAGCAGCTTGCCCTTCAGCTGCGGCCGATAGTGCTTCACCGCGTCCATGAACAGCCGCTCGCCGTCCGGAAAGGTCAGCGACAGGGCGTTGAACACCGCCGTGCCCACGGGGTCGCCGCTCAGCCAGTGGCCGGACTTGGCCGCGTCCACATCGAAGCGGATGTCGCGGGGCAGGACGTGGACGTCGGCGGGGGTGCTCTTGGGGCTCATGGCGCGTCTCCTTGCACAGGGCTAGGAAGGGGAGGATGAGAGCAAGATGGCGCTATCAACAAAAATGTCAATAGAAGACGCCAAGGCGGGCGGACGGCCCCGCATGCGCCGCTCAGCTGAGGCCGCGCGCGAGAACATCCTGGCCGCCGCAGAGGCCCTGCTGACCGAGAAGGGCCCGCAGGCCTTGAAGCTGGCCGACGTGGCCAAGGCGGCCGGCGTGGTTCACGCCACGGTGCTGCATCACTTCGGCTCCATCGCCGATGTCCAGGCCGCCCTGGCCGAGCGGATGATCCGCCAGCTGGTGGAGCAGATCCTCGAGACCCCTCCCCCCGAGACCGGCCCGGCCTGGCGCTCGCTGAGCGGCGTCGACGCCCTGTTCGACGCCTTCGAGGCGCCGGGCGCCGCCCGGCTGGCGGCCTGGCTGCAGCTCACCGACGAGATGGACCGGCTGACCGTGGTGGGCGAGGCGGTGCAGTCCGTGGTCAGGGGCCGGATGGTGCGCGAGGGCCTGGACGAGGCGACCGCGCGGGACCTGGTCCTGCTCAGCGTGATCCTGGCCCTGGGCGTTGGCCTGTTCGGCCCGTCGTTGGCCGCCCTGACCGGCGCCGCACCCGGCCGGCCGAGAGAGCTGGTCATGGATCTGCTGCGCACCCGGATCGCGGCGCTGGGCGGGGGGATGTGACCTGCGCTCCCTCTCCCCAGGACTGGGGACGCTACACAGTACGGTGCGATTCAAACTCTGCCGTCATGGCCGGGCTTGTCCCGGCCACCCATGAACACCGTGTCGGCGGATAGAACGCGGCGGCGCCACCCGCCCCAGGCCTGGACCTCAGGCGCGTAT
>CAZXVO010000178.1:0-8124 GCA_964643835.1 uncultured Phenylobacterium sp.
GCGAGCTGCCGCCGCTGCTGGTGGTCTCGTCCGAGGGCTCGGCCATGTACGGCACGACCGACCTGGCCACCATCCTGGACCGCCGCCGGAGCTTTGATCCCAGCCACATCCTCTATGTGGTGGACCAGCGCCAGGCCGACCACTTCGAGATCGTGTTCCGCGCGGCCTACCTGGCCGGCTATGCCCGTGAGGGCAGCCTGGAGCACATCGGCTTCGGCACCATGAACGGCGCCGACGGCAAGCCCTTCAAGACCCGCGAGGGCGGGGTGCTGAAGCTGAACGACATGATCGAGATGACCCGCACCAAGGCGCGCGAGCGTCTGCGCGAGGCCGATCTCGGCATCGAGCTTGATCCCGACAGCTTCGAGGAGACGGCCCAGAAGGTGGCGGTGGCGGCGCTGAAGTTCGCTGACCTGCAGAACTTCCGTGGCACCTCGTACGTCTTTGATCTCGACCGCTTCTCCAGCTTCGAGGGCAAGACCGGTCCCTATCTGCTGTACCAGGCGGTGCGGGTGAAATCCCTGCTGCGCAAGGCTGAGGCCGAGGGCAGCGCGCCCGGCCCGATCACGGTGACCGAGATTGCAGAACGGGACCTGGTCCTGCTGCTGGACGCCTTCGACCAGGCCCTGGTCGACGCCTACGACAAGAAGGCGCCGAACTTCGTCGCCGAGCACGCCTTCAAGCTCGCCCAGGCCTTCTCGAAGTTCTACGCCGCCTGTCCGATCCTGCCGGCGGAGCCGCCGGTGCGGTCCTCGCGGCTGGGCCTGGCCCAGGTCACCCTGCGCCAGCTTGAGCTGGCTCTGGACCTGCTGGGCGTCGCCGCGCCGGAACGGATGTAGTTACTCGCCCAGCCGCCAGCGCGCGGCTGCGGCGATGATCAGGCTGAACAGCATCATGGCCGCCAGGTTCTTGACCAGGGCCTCCGGCGTGAACTGCGGCATGTGGTGATGCGCCGACAGCGGCACGACCACGAATTCCATGACCAGGAAGACGGGAACGCCGTAGGCCAGGCCTGCGAGCGTCCAATGCTTACGAAGCGCCCGCAGCTTCAGGCTGGCCCCCACGAAGAGGCCCGCGATGATCAGGCTCATGAGCCATTGCAGCACCAGGCCCAGGGCCATGGTCGCCGGCCCGCCAGCATTGGCCGCGGACTTGCCGATCAGGCCGCCGGCGATGAACTGCAGGATCCGGCCTGGCGGCGCGCCGGAGATCAGGGTCGCGGCCCCGACATCCAGGGTTCCGGCGACAAGGCCGCCGATCAGGATAGCGGTAAGGACGTCTCGGGTCTTGGACATGGAAGCTCCGGGCCTGCCGAGGTCATGGCTAGAGCAGTTTCCGGTAGCTGTGAACGACGTTCGCTCTCAGTCGCCTTCGACAATACGGCCATCGAGCATGTGAATGCGGCGGTCTGCGGCGGCGGCGACGCCGGTGTCGTGGGTGACGCAGATCACGCAGCGGCCCTCTTCGTGCGCCAGCCGCTGGAACTCCTCCACCACCAGGCGGGTGTTGCCGCTGTCCAGGTTGCCAGTGGGCTCGTCGCCCAGGATGATCGCCGGATCGTTGGCCAGCGCCCGGGCGATGGCCACCCGCTGGCGCTGGCCGCCGGACATGCGGTCCGGCCGGCGGTGAGCCTCGGCCTGGAGGCCGAGCTTGGCGAGCAGCGCGTGCGCGCGGTCGTCGGCCTGGCGCCGGGTCAGTCGTCCGAGCCGGCGGATCGGCAGGGCGACATTGGCCTCGGCGGTGAGCTCCGGCAGTAGGAAGTGGAACTGGAAGACGAAGCCGATCCGCTCGAGCCGGATATGGGTCCGCTCGGCTTCGCTCAGGTGTTCGGTAGGGCGGCCATCGATCAGCAGGCCGCCTTCGGTGGGGCGATCCAACAGACCCAGTAGGTAGAGCAGGGAGGACTTGCCGCAGCCGGAGGGGCCGACAATCGCCACGAACTCGCCGGGCTGGATGGCGAGGGAGGCGTCGCGCACCAGGGTGACCGGCTCGGGATCGATCAGCTGGCGGGTCATGTTGCGGGCTTCGATGAGAGCGTTCATGCCGCGCCCCGCAGGATGTCGACGGGATCGACCGTCGCGGCCTTGCGAGCCGGCAGCCAGGCGGCCACCAGGGCCGAGATCAGGGAGGCGAGGCCGGCGATGGCGTACTGCCGGGGACCACGATCCAGGGGCAGGGGCAGCGGCTTGCCTTGGACGGTGATGGGCAGGTGGGCGAGGATCTCCAGCAGGAGGGTCCCGAAGGCGAAGCCCGCCAGGGCGCCGGCCACGCCCACCACCAGGCCCTCGATCAGGAAGACGCCCTCCACGTCGCGCTCCGTGAAGCCCATGGCCCGCAGGATGGCGATGTCCCGGCGCTTGTCGGTCACGCTGGTGGAGACCGCGGTGTAGATGCCGAAGGCGGCCACCAGCAGGATGGCCGAGATCACCGCGTACATGATGACATTGCGCACCACGAGCAGGTTGAGAATGTCCTTGGACCGCTCCTGCCAGGACACCCACTTGTAGCCCCACTGGGCTTCCAGCCCGGCGGCGGCGGCCTCGGCGGTGTTGGGATCGGCCAGCCGCACATGGATCTGGTTGACGACGTTCGGCCGGGCGAACAGCACCTGGGCGGTGCGCAGCAGGCCGTAGGCGGCGTTGTCGCCGGCATAGAAGCCGGCCCGCGCGTCGGGCTCGATCAGGGCCAGAATCCGCATCCGCTGCAGCACCCCCGCCGTGGAGGTGACCACCAGGGTGTCGCCCAGCCGCGCGCCCAGCCGCTCGGCCATGGGGCGCGAGATGATCAGGCCGTCGGGTCGGGCCTCCAGGTCGGTGAGATGGCCCCCGACCAGGGACACCTCGATCTTGGTGAGTTGGCCCTCCAGGCTCGGATCGACCCCATTGAGCGACAAGGGCGCGGTCCGGCCTGCGAAGCGGGCGGCGGCGGCGCCGTTGAGGGAGGGCGCGGCAATGGCGCCGGTCAGGCCCCGGGCGGCGGCCAGCATGGCGGGCCAGTCCTTCAGTCCGCGCACCTCGTCCTGAGGCCTGACGCCCCGCACCGAGACGGCGGCGTCAGGCCAGGCGCTGACGGCGGGCTGCAAGGCCGGGCGGCGTTGCTCGTCCTGCACGACGATGTGCGGGGCGGAGTCCACCAGGGTGCGGATGAAGTCGGTCTGGGAGCCGGTCATCATGCCCGACACCGCCAGGAAGAAGCCGACGCCGACGGCGACGCCCAGGGTCGCGACCAGGGTCTGGCGGGTGCGGACCGCCAGGTGGGCGAAGGCGACGCCCGCCAGGACCAGGAAGCCGTTCATCAGGGGCGGACGGCGATGCGGTCGCCGTCCTTCAGATCGGCCGCCGGGGCGAGCACGACGCGGTCGCCCGCCTTAAGTCCTTCGAGGATCTCCGTGCGTTGGGTGTCCTGAACGCCGGTGCGCACTGGCTGGCTCTGGGCGCGGCCATCCCGGACCCGGAACACGGCGCCGTCCTTCAAGGCCGAGGTCGGGATCAGCAAGGCCTGGGGGCGCCGCGCGAGCACCAGGTTCGCCTCTACCGTCATGCCCGGCCGAAGGGCGGTGTCCGGCGACAGGGCCAGGCGGGCGCGGAACACCCGGCTGGTGGCGTCGCCTTGGGGCGTGATGTCGGAGATGCGGGCGGCGAAGACCTGGCCGGGGAAGGCGTCGCAGCGGATGACGGCCTCCTGGCCCGCCTTCAGTCGGCCCATGTCGCGCTCGTCCACGTCGGCGGTGACCCGCAAGGCGCCCGGTGAGGCCACGACGAACAGGGCCTTGCCGACCGTGGCGAGGTCGCCGGGTTCGGCGTCCCGACGCAGGACGCGGCCGGAGAAGGGGGCCTTGATCCGATAGTCCTCCAGCCGCACCCGGGCGCTGCGGGCGGCCTGGGTGGCGGCGGCGAGCTGGGACTTGGCGTCCTCGTCCGCCGCGCGGGCGGCGAAGCCGGCGGCGTAGAGCCGGGCCGTGCGGCGCGCAGCGGCGCGGGCCAGGCCGGCTTGGGCCTCCAGCTGCAGGGCGGTGGCCTCCTGGGGGCCGTCGTCGAGCTGGGCGAGGGTCTGACCGGCGCGCACTGTCTGGCCCTCCTCGACCAGGACCGCGCGGATCGGGGCGGTCACCACTGGGGCGATGCGGGCCTGGCGGACATACTCCACGACGCCGGAGGCGTAGACCGCATCCACCGCCTCGCCGGACGACACCGTCGCCACCTGGACCGGGGTGGGGCGCATAAGGACCCATGCGGCGCTCGCCGCCGCAGCCGAGACCACCAGGATCAGCAAGACGGACACCCAGCTGCGCTGACGCCTAGCCCGCAAGGCTTCTGGCGAGGCGGAAACGGCGCTTCCCGAAGGACGATCGACCAAGGCCCCACTCCGAATTGAGGTTCGCGGCAAGGCCCGGTTGAGGTCGGGCGCGCAGTATTTCTCCCATGCTCCCGCAAGGGGCGGAATGACGCCGATCAACCTTTAGGAGCCCGCAAGAAGGCGGCGGATCAACTTGGCCTTTGCGGGCGACGTTTGCCGCATTGACTTGGGAGCCCCGTTCGAACAGGTTCCGGCTGACTCTCGCGGGAGAGATCGGGGTTCTTCGGGACCTCGGAGCCGAAGGCGCAACCGCCCCGGAAACGCTCAGGCAAACGGACCGCGACGGGCTGTTAAACGCTGGAAAGTAGTTCGGATTTCCGGGCTCGCCGAAGGAGCAGGGGGTTATCCCTTAAAGGGACGAACCCGAAATCTCTCAGGCCCAAGGACAGCGGGGGCATGGTGTGGACGGAGGAGGACTCCGCCTGCGCCTGCCATCAACGCCCGGAGTTCGCCTTGTCAGACGACAGCTTGAAGAAGACCCCGCTCTACCAGGCCCATGTGGATGCAGGCGCGCGGATGGTTCCGTTCGCCGGCTATTCCATGCCCGTGCAGTACAAGGAGGGGGTGCTGAAGGAGCACCTCTGGACCCGTGAGCACGCCGGCATCTTCGACGTCTCGCACATGGGCCAGGCCCGGCTGCGCGGCGTCTCGCCCTTGTCGGCGTTCGAAGAGATCACGCCTGGCGACTTCATCGGGCTGAAGCCTGGCAAGCAGCGCTATTCGGTGCTTCTGAACAAGTCGGGCGGAATCATCGACGACCTGATGGCGGCCCGGCCCGACGACGACGGCCTGTTCGTGGTGGTCAACGGCGCTTGCAAGGACAACGACTTCAAGGTCATTGACGCCGAACTGGCGGGCCAGGTGACCATCGAGCGCCTGGAAGACCGGGCTTTGCTGGCCGTGCAGGGGCCGGAGGCCGCCGCTGTGGTCGGCCGCCACCTGCCTGCGGCCCTGGGCATGGTGTTCATGGACAGCCGGGCCATGCCGGGCTTTGGGACTAACATCCTGATCTCCCGCTCGGGCTATACCGGCGAGGACGGCTACGAGATCTCGGTTCCGGCCTCGGAGGCCGAGCGGATCTGGGATCTGCTGCTCGAGGACCCGCGGCTGAAGCCCATCGGCCTGGGCGCCCGTGACAGCCTGCGCCTGGAGGCGGGCTTGCCGCTCTATGGGCATGACGTCGACGAGACCGTCAGCCCGATCGAGGCCGACCTGGCCTTCGCCGTGTCGGTGAAGCGTCGCGAGGCGCGGGATTTCCCCGGTGCGGCGCGGATCGCCAAGGAACTGGCCGAAGGGCCCGCGCGCAAGCGGGTCGGTCTGCGGGTGCTGGAAGGCGCCCCGGCCCGCGAGGGCGCCGAGATCGCTGATGAGTCGGGCGCCGTCGTTGGGGTCGTGACTTCCGGCGGCTTCGCGCCCACCCTGTCGGCCCCCATCGCCATGGGCTTCGTGCCCCCGGCCCTGGCCCAGCCGGGCCAGAAGTTGAAAGTCATCGTGCGCGGCAAGCATCAATCGGCCGAGGTCGTGCGTATGCCGTTCGCGCCCCACCGTTACGTCCGCAAGCTCTGAGGAAGGACACTCCCATGCGTTTCACCAAGGATCACGAGTGGGTCGAGCTGGACGGCGACATCGCCACCGTCGGCATCACCGCCTACGCCGCCGAACAACTGGGCGACGTGGTGTTCGTGGAAGTGCCGGACGCCGGCAAGTCCGTGAAGGCCGGCGATGGCCTGGCGGTGGTCGAGAGCGTGAAGGCGGCGTCCGACGTCTACGCCCCGATCTCCGGCGAAGTGACCGAGGGCAACGGCGCCTTGGGCGATGCGCCCGAGACGGTCAATGACCAACCCGAGAAGGCCGGCTGGTTCGCCAAGCTGAAGATCGCGGACAAGGCTGAATATGAGGCCCTGATGGACCGCGACGCCTACGAAGCCTACCTCGCCACGCTCTAGGTGTCCCCATGCGCTACCTGCCCCTGACCCACGCTGACCGCGCCCAGATGCTGGGCGTGATCGGCGTTTCCTCCGTCGATGACCTGTTCGCCGACGTTCCGGCTGCGGCCCGCAAGGCCGAGCTGTTCGACCTGCCGCGTCATGCCGGCGAGATGGAGGTCGAGCGTCACCTGAACAGCCTGGCGGCCAAGAACCGGCCGGCGGGGGCAGGGCCGTTCTTCTGCGGGGCAGGGGCCTACAAGCACCACATCCCGTCGACGGTGGATCACATCATCCAGCGTTCGGAATTCCTGACCAGCTACACGCCCTACCAGCCGGAAATCGCCCAAGGCACCCTGCAGGTGCTGTTCGAATTCCAGACCCAGGTGGCGGCCCTGACCGGGCTCGAGGTGGCCAACGCCTCGATGTATGACGGCTCGACCGCCTGCGCCGAGGCCGTGATGATGGCCCAGCGGGTGACGCGGAAGAAGCGCGCTGTCCTCTCGGGCGGCCTGCATCCGCATTATGCGGCGGTGACCCAGACCATCGCGCACGCCGAGGGCATGGAGATCGCCCGGCTGGACGTGGCCATCGACGCCGAGGCGGCGGTGGTGGACGCCATCACCCCGGACACCGCCTGTGTCGTCGTCCAGACCCCGAACGTATTCGGCGTGGTCACCGACGTGACCAAGATCGCCGAGGCCGCCCATGCGGCCGGGGCGCTGCTGATCGTGGTGACGACTGAGGCCGTATCCTATGGCCTGCTCAAGTCGCCGGGCGAGATGGGCGCGGACATCGCCGTGGCCGAGGGCCAGTCCATCGGCGTGCCGCTGGGCTTTGGCGGACCCTATGTCGGCCTCTTCGCCTGCCGTGAGAAGTTCGTGCGTCAGATGCCGGGCCGCCTGTGCGGCGAGACGGTGGACGCGGAGGGCCGTCGTGGTTTCGTCCTGACCCTGTCGACCCGCGAGCAGCATATCCGCCGCGAGAAGGCGACCTCGAACATCTGCACCAACTCGGGCCTCTGCGCCCTGGCCTTCTCGATCCACATGACCCTGCTGGGCGAGCGCGGCCTGCGCGACCTGGCGGCGGTGAACCACGCCAAGGCCCGCCAGCTGCGCGACGCCCTGGCCGCCGTGCCGGGCGTCGAGGTGCTGAGCCCGCGGTTCTTCAACGAGTTCGCGATCCGGGTTCCTGGCGGGGCGGCGCCTTGCGTCGAAGCCCTGCTGGATGACGGGATCGTCGCCGGCGTGCCGTTCTCGCGCCTCGACCCCAAGGCCGGGCTGGACGACGTCCTGCTCGTCGCCGCAACTGAGACCACGACCGCGGCGGATATCGCCGCCTTCGCCCAGGCCCTGAAGGGGAGGACCCTCTGATGACCATGCTGAACGTGGGCCGTCCGACCCAACCGTACGCCGCCGCCTCCGTCGCCCCCACCTCGCTGACTGGCGCGCGGGGCCTGATGCAGGACGAGGCGCTGATCTTTGAACTGGGCGGCTGGGACAAGACTGGCGTCGACCTGGAGCCAGCTGAGCTGGACGCCTCGGACCTGGCGGGCCTGACTCGCACCGCGCCCATCGGCCTGCCGGGGCTCTCCGAGCCCGAGACTGTGCGCCACTATGTGCGCCTGTCGCAGAAGAACCACGCCATCGATCTGGCGCTCTATCCGCTGGGCTCTTGCACGATGAAGCACAACCCGCGGCTCAACGAGAAGGCCGCCCGCCTGCCGGGCTTTGCGGATCTGCACCCCCTGGCCCCGGTCTCCACGTCCCAGGGCGCGCTGGAGCTGATGGACAGCCTGGCGCAGTGGGTGAAGACCGTGACCGCCATGGCGGCCGTCGGCCTG
>CAZXVO010000179.1:0-8080 GCA_964643835.1 uncultured Phenylobacterium sp.
CCAAGACGGCCCACAAGAACGGCACCACCCTGCGCGAGGAAGCCGTCGGCGGCGGCTATCTGACGAACGAGGAGTTCGACCAGTACGTCCGTCCGGAGAACATGATCAGCCCGGGCTGATGCTGCAGCTGATCCGCATCGAGGATGACCTGCCGGAGGGCTTCGCGGCCCTCCGCGCCGAGGCCGCTTCGGAAGGCTATCGCCACATGGACCGCCTCGCCGCCGAACACGCGGCGGGGCGGTCTTCGTTTGTCGCCCTGTTCGGCGCCCTGCTGGGCGGTGAACTGGTGGGCATAGGGGCCCTCACGCCAGAGCCCGCGACCACCGAAGTCCCTGCCCTTCGCCTGCGCAGGCTCTATGTGCGCGCCCAGGCCCGCCGCCAGGGCGTCGCCCGCGCCCTCGCCAGCGCCCTGACCCAGGAAGGCCTGGACCAGGTCGCCCTGCTCACCGTCCACGCCGGCGACGCCAGGGCCGCCGCCTTCTGGGCCGCGCAAGGCTTCACGCCGGTCGAGGCCCGCCCCTGGTCCCACGAACTGCGCCGCTGACCTTTCCGCGAATTAAGCTGCTCCCGCCACCCTGAGGCGCTACCCCGGGCGCCGACAAGGAGCCCCGCCATGATCCGCGCCGTCCTCGCCGCCGCCCTTCTCACCTTCACCGCCACGGCGGCGGTCGCGCAGACGGCGCCCCCTGCCGACCCCTATGACCCCGGCCGCAAGATCGTCGCCGACATCCAGAAGATCGTCACCCCCAACGGTGTGCAGGAAACCCTGGAGGTCGAGCTTGGCGGCACCAGTCAGGTCATCAATGTCCGTGGCGCCAACCGCGACAACCCGATCCTGATCTTCATCCACGGCGGCCCGGGTTCGGTGGAGATGCCCATCGCCTGGTCATTCCAGCGCCCCTGGGAAGACGTCTTCACCGTGGTTCAGTGGGACCAGCGCGGCGCCGGCCGCTCCTATCTGCTCAATGATCCCAAGGTTATCGCGCCCACCCTCAAGCCCGACCGCTATCGCGACGACGCCATCGAGCTCATCGAGTACCTGCGGCAGCGCTACGGCCAGAAGAAGGTCTTCGTCATGGGCCACAGCTGGGGCTCGGTCGTCGGCCTGTCGGTGGCGGCCAAGCGGCCCGACCTGCTCTACGCCTATATCGGTATGGGCCAGGTCATCGATTTCCGCGAGAATGAGCGCCTGGGCCTCGAATGGACCATCGAGCAGGCCAGGAAGGACGGCAACGCCAAGGCCGTCGCCGAACTGGAAGCCATCAAGCCGTATCCGGGCGACGGCGCCCTGCTGCCGGAGAAGACCGCCGTCGAGCGCAAGTGGTCGATCTATTACGGCGCCTTGGCCGCCAATCGCCGCGACGCCGATTTCTATTTCCGAGCGCCCCGGATCTCGCCGGAATACACCCCGGCCGACCGCAAGGCCTGGGACGACGGCAGCGGCCTCACCATCGGGGCGCTTTGGCCCCAACTTGCCGACATCAGCCTGAAGACTGTCAGCCGCATCGACACCCCTGTGATCCTGTTCATGGGTCGGCACGACTACACCACCCCGGCCCCCATCGCCGACGCCTGGCTCAAGCGCCTGAAGGCGCCGAAGAAGCAGATGGTGTGGTTCGAGAACTCCGCTCACCTGCCGATGATCGAAGAGCCGGGCCTGACCTTCGCCGCCCTGCTGAAGGACGTGCGCCCGCTGGCCGGCAAGTAGCTACTCGGCCGCATAGACCACGGGGTGAACGTGCGCCCACAGGTGCGCGCGATAGGTCTCGAAACACTCCTCGCCGCAGATCAGCCGCATGATCGCCCCCTCGGCCAGGAAGGGCGCACAGTCGGGTGTCTCGCGCACCAGCGGCGCCAGCGCCTCGGCGTTCCAGGCCCGGGAGTGCTCAATGTCGAGGGTGGCGTGCAGGGCGAAGTACTTGCGGGCCTGCGGCGGGATCCCCAGCCGCTTGAGGCCCGCGTCGACGCAGGCCACCCGCGTCGGGGCCGTGAGCTCCACCCCCCCCAGGGCGCCGATCGACTGGTAGACATATCGTCGGGTGGTGGCGAAGGCGGTCATGGTGTTGGCCAACGCTAGGGACTGCCAAAGGGTACGGTCGATGGCCGGCGCAAGGGCGAGCGTCGCGGTGGTGCGCTCCAGCATCGGCCCATGCATGCCGGCCATGCGGCCCCGGCCCATCTCGTCCCAATAGTTGCGGGCCAGTTCAAGCTTGGGCCGCGCCGGCAGCTTCACCTGGGTCATGGCCACCAGGTCGTCAAACCCGGCCTCGCCCGCCGCCTCCTGGGTCAGGAACCACCGCAGGTCCTCCAGGCTGGCCTCGCCCTCCAGCCAGGCGAACAGCGGATCCCACTGGCCCGGCCCCGACGCCTTCAAGGCCTCGAACCACGCGATGAAGCCGGCCGGATCGCGCGGAACCGCGCCGACCAGAGGCGCGACCAGGGCGCGGAAATCCTCGATGAAAGCGCCTTCCAGGCGCTTCATCCGCGCCTCCTCGGCGATCTCAGCGCGCCAGTCGGCGTGGGGCTTGGCCACCGCCAGCCGGCGATGGTTCCAATGGGCCAGCCCCTTGTGCAGGGCCTCAGCATCGGGGAATTCAGGGCTGAACAGGCCAAGCCGGGAAAGTCGCTCACCACCAAACACGCGCGCACTCCTTCATGGGCTGAATGGAGCGCGCGAGGGGCGCGGGAGTTCCCAAGGCGAAGCCAAGGCGATGGACGCCAGAGCTAAGACGTCAGATTCAGACCTTCCGCCTGAACCTTGAAATCCCTACATTTTCCGCTGAACGGCGAAGTCGGCCAATTCTTCCATGGCCGGACGCCAGCTGTTCGAGCTGGAGAAGTTGGCCAGGGCGGCCTTGGCGTCGTCGGCGTAGCGCGCCGCGAGCTCCAAGGTGGCCGTCTCGGCGCCGGTCTCGGCGATCAGGCGGCGCGCCTTTTCGAAGTCCCCGTCCTCCTGTTCCCGACGCGCGACGGCGCGGTCCCAGAAGGCTTTTTCCGACGGGCCGGTGCGGGCGATGGCCAGCAGCAGCGGCAGGGTCGCCTTGCCTTCGCGGAAGTCGTCGCCGGCGTTCTTGCCCAGGGTGCCGGCCTCGCCCGAATAGTCCAGGGCGTCGTCCACCAGCTGGAAGGCCAGGCCCAGGTTCTTGCCGAACCGGCGCAGGTTCTTCTGCTGCTCCAGCGTCGCGCCAGCCGAGACCGCGCCGGCCTCCGCCGCGGCGGCGAACAGCTCGGCGGTCTTGGCGCCGATGATCTCCAGATAGAGCTCCTGCGGGAGGTTCAGGTCGTGGCTGCGGGTCAGTTGCATCACCTCGCCCTCGGCGATCACCCGGCTGGCGCGGGCCAGGATCTCCAGGGCCTGCATGGACCCCGCCTCGACCATCAGCTCGAAGGACCGCGCGAACAGGAAGTCGCCCACCAGGACACTGGCCGGCGCGCCCCAGATCAGGTGCGCCGCCACCTTGCCCCGCCGCAGTTCGGAGGAATCGACCACGTCGTCGTGCAGCAGGGTCGCGGTGTGGATGAACTCGACCGACGCCGCCAGACGCAGGCAGGCGTCGTCCTTGGCGCCGGCCAGTCGGGCCGCCGCAATGGTCAGCAGGGGCCGCAGGCGCTTCGCCGATCCGCCGATCAGGTGCTCGGCCAGGGCCGGGATGACGGGGACCTCGCTCTGCATGCGGTCGCGGATCAGGGCGTCCACGCCGGCCATGTCCCGGCTGGCGAGATCCAGCAGCCCGTCCACGCTGGCGGGCTTGGCGACGATCGCGGCGCTGGCTGCGTCCACGAAAACTCCTGTCATGAGCGAGGGACCTTGGGGGAGTCCCGTTTGCGGAGGACAATGAGAACGCGATAAGGCACGGTCAAGGCGAGCACAAGGCGCACGCCGCCCCTGCCTGGGTCCCATGAGCCAAATCCTCACCCCCGAACCGGTTCCGTCGCACCCCGCCGACGAGGTCAGCGAGGACCGCGTCCTGGGTGGCCGCGTGATGCTGGCCCAGCCGAAAAGGGGCTATCGCGCCGGCCTTGACGCCGCCCTGCTGGCCGCCGCCTGCGACGCCGGCCCTGGCCAGCGCGTGCTGGAGGCCGGCTGCGGCCCAGGCGCGGCCCTGCTGGCCGCGGCCATCCGCCGCCCCCAGGCCTCCTTCGTGGGCCTAGAGCGCGCGCCCCAGGCCCTGGACCTGGCCCGCCGCAATGTCTCGGCGAACGGCTTGGACGAGCGGGTGAAGATCCTGGAGGCCGATGTCGGCCAGCCCTTCTCCCGCCTGGGTCTCGCGCCCTTTGACGCGGCGATGGCCAATCCGCCCTTCTTCGATGACCCGAACGCCCTGCGCGCCCCGGATCCGGCCAAGACTGAGGCCTGGATGGCCGAGGGCGGGCTCGCCGCCTGGACGGGCTTCCTGACCAAGGCGGTGCGCGAGGGCGGCGGGATCACGATCATCCACCGCGCCGATCGCCTGGCCGATCTCCTGGCCCTGCTCGCGCCCAAGTGCGGCTCGTTCCAGATCCGCCCGATCCACCCGCGCGCCACCGACCCGGCCAAGCGGGTGCTGGTGCGGGCCATCAAGACCGGCAAGGCGCCCTTGCGGCTCCTGCCGGCCCTGGTGCTGCACCCGCTGGCGGACGGCAAGCACACGGACCAGACCGAGGCCATCCTGCGCGGCGAGGCAGACCTGGCCTGGCTCTAGTCACATCTCGCGTTCGGCCTCGTCGATCCAGCGGCGGGCGGGCAGCGAGGTCGGCGCCTGGCGCACGGCGGCCATCTCGGCGCTCCACAGGGCGTCGCTCAGCCAGGCGCGGCGCATGTTCAGCTCCTGGATGCGGCGGCGATCCGAATCCGGCGCGGCCCGTTCTTCGGCCAGGGCCGCGCTCACGCGGCTCAGCTCGGCGCGCAGGCGATTAATCAGGTTGGGGTGCATCGACGACTCCTCTGTTCGAGGGGTGCGCCCGACACTGGCCCGTTGGGGGGCTGGGGTGGGGAACTGCCGGACCCGGCATCGAGCGCACCCGATGCGGTCCGACATCGCGATCACCTGATCGCCAGAGGGGCCCGGCCCGCGTCAAAGACATCGGAAGCCCCTGGCCGAACGGCAAGGCTCCCCCAGCGAAAAAATCTGCGAAAAATTTTGGGCGCCCCCTCTTGCGGGTCTGCGGCGTTTGTCCAAAATCTACAGCGCGGCCCGGGCCCCTCTGGCGATCGAGAGATCGTGATGTCGGACCGCATGACCAGGGCCCGGACGCGAGATGTTCTCGCACAATCCATCACCGGGCCCTCGAAACAGGAGGAGCACGATGAACCACGTCGTCATCTACAGTCTGCGCCGCAAGCACCGTGCGCTGGACGAGGCCATCCGCCAGGAGGCCCGCGGTCTTGCGCCCGACCATCTGCGTCTTCAGACGCTGAAGCGACGCAAGATGGCGTTGAAGGACGAGATCGCCATGCGTGAAATGGGTCTCGCCCCCTTGCGGTTCTGACCCCGGACAGGAGCCCCGGTCTGACAGCCCCACGAGACCGGGACAGCTCTGGCGGGCGGCGGCTTTCGCCCCCCTATGCCGCCGCCCGCATTCCGCAGGTCCAGGCCTATTCCTTGAATCCTAAGCCTATTCCTTGAACCAAGTGACCTGGTGCGACACGGCCAACAGGGTCCCATCGTCGCTCCAGAGTTCCGCCGATTGGTCGGCGAAACCGTGCCGGAAGGCCCGCGCGTCGGCCAGGGCCAGCATCCGCCGCTCCCCTTGCGCCGCGAGCGCCTCGCTGTCGGCCAGGAAGTAGGTGGACAGGGACACCGTCGCCACCGGCGCGAACGTGCCCCGCACCAGCAGGATGCGGACCAGGAAGGTGTCCGCCAGGGCCGCCAGCGACACATAGTCCAGCGGCCGGGGCGGACTGTCCCGCAGCCACAGCTTCGACGCCGCCGACCCCAGCCCACTCTCGGGGGGCGGATCAAAGGGCGTACGACCCTCCACCATCCGGAACTCATAGCGGCCGAACCAGGGCATGCGCCCGGCGGTGTCGACCTCGCTCACCTCCCCGGCCGGCGGGAAGCTGGGCGCCGCTGCGCTCTGGTGCGCCCAGGTGTCACGCTCGGCGCCGGTGACGGCGGTGGCGGTGGTCACCACCAGGCCGTTCTGCACCATCTCCACCGACCAGTGCTGGGTCGACTTGCCGTCGCGCACCGGGACGGCACGGATCTCAAACTCGCCCTCCCCGATGGCCGCGCAGAAGTTGACCGTCTGGGCCACAGGGCGTCCGCGCCGGGCCGGATGCTCCATCACCGCCTTCAGCATCAGGGCCGCTGTCGCCCCGCCGAATGGTCCGGCCATGTTCCAGTAGGCCGGGTGGGTGCGTCCGCGGAACACCCCGTCGCCCAGGGGCACCAGGGTCGTGGCCTCGTCAAAGGGATGGGCGGTCATGCGGGCTCCGGGCTGATCAGCGGCCATCATCGCCACCCCGCGCGGCGGAGTCGACACGCCCGAGGTTGCCGCGCCGGCGAAGACGACCGATATCGGGGCATGGCTGGCGCACATCCCCTCGATCGCCCCGTCTGGTCCGCCCTGACCGGCGCCCAGGCTCCGCTGTCGATCCGCCAGGGCGCGGCCCTGCGCTATGACCCTCAGATCGGCCTGTTCGCGGCCATCCCCGACATCTCCCCCGCCAACCTCGCCGACTTGGGCGATCTGGTCGCCGCCCACGGCGAGGTCGCCCTGGTCGAGCCCGCCGCCCCGCCGCCCGTCCCCGGCTGCGAGGTCGTCTCAGAAGCCCTGTGCTGGCAGATGGTGGCGCAAGCCCCCGTCACCGTCCCTCCGGTCGCGTTTGACGTCCTGGACCTGGCGCCGGCCGACGCAGTCGAGATGCTGGCCCTGGCCACCCTGACCAAACCCGGCCCGTTCTTCGCGCGCACGCCGCAGATCAGCCAGTTCATCGGCGTGAAGGTAGGCGGCGTTCTGGTCGCCATGGCCGGCGAACGCATGCGCCCCGACGGCCATTCCGAGCTCAGCGGCGTCTGCACCCTCCCCGACCACCGGGGCAAGGGCTACGCGGCCGCCCTCATGCGTCGCATCGCCGCCCGCATCCAGGCTCGCGGGGAGACGCCCATCCTGCACGTCTACGCGCACAACACCGGCGCCATCACCCTCTATGAGAGCCTGGGCTTCGCCTTCCGCCGCGAGCTGGTGATGACGACCCTTCGGCCCATCTAGTCCTCCCCCGCTTGCGGTGGAGCCCCCCAACCTTCGTCACCCCAAGACTTGTTCTTGGGGTCCCTGGGTCAGCTGCACCCAAGGCCTGACGAATCGCACGGCGTTGCAGCCCCCCTCCTCAACCTCAAGACCAGCGGCGAGAGGGACCCCAAGAACAAGTCTTGGGGTGACGATGCTGAGGGGTTGGCGTGGGCGCAGAATCAAAAAGGCCCGGACTTTCGCCCGGGCCCTTCGGAGAGAACTCTGCTTCGGAACTTAGTTCCGGGTCTGGTCGACCAGCTTGTTCTTGGTGATCCAGGGCATCATGGCGCGCAGGCGGCCACCGACGTCCTCGATCTGGTGCTCGGCGGCCCGGCGACGGGTCGCCTTGAAGCTCGGCTGGCCGGCTTGATTTTCCAGCATGAAGTCGCGGACGAAACGGCCCGACTGGATGTCTTCCAGCACGCGCTTCATCTCGGCCTTGGTCTCCGGGGTCACGATGCGCGGGCCGGTGACGTACTCGCCGTACTCCGCGGTGTTGGAGATCGAGTAGTTCATGTTGGCGATGCCGCCTTCGTAGATCAGGTCCACGATCAGCTTCACTTCGTGCAGGCACTCGAAATAGGCCATTTCCGGCGCGTAGCCGGCTTCCACCAGCGTCTCGAAGCCGCCACGGATGAGTTCCACCAGACCGCCGCAGAGCACGACCTGCTCGCCGAACAGATCGGTTTCGCACTCTTCCTTGAAGTTCGTCTCGATCACGCCCGAGCGGCCGCCGCCAACGCCGCAGGCATAGGACAGCGCGATATCATGGGCATTGCCCGAAGCATCCTGATTGATTGCGATCAGGCAGGGCACGCCGCCGCCCTTCTGATATTCGCCGCGCACGGTGTGGCCGGGGCCCTTG
>CAZXVO010000180.1:0-8064 GCA_964643835.1 uncultured Phenylobacterium sp.
CTCCTGGTGGCGGAAGGCACGGAGGAGGTGAAGGTCAACACGCCGATCGCCCGACTGTCCGGCGGCAACGCCTCGGCTGCGCCGCCCTCGCCGCCCGCCTCTTCCGGAGAGCCTGAAAGGCAAGTCCCTGAAGCCGCGCAGTCACGGGCCGAGGGCGAGGCGGCGACGCCAGTGACGCCTAAGTCGGAACTCCGCGATCCGGAACTTCCGGCCGACGCCAAGATGGTCAAGATCACCATCCGCGACGCCCTGCGCGACGCCATGGCCGAGGAGATGCGTCGCGACGACGCCGTGTTCCTGATGGGCGAGGAAGTCGCCCAGTACCAGGGCGCCTACAAGGTCAGCCGCGATCTCCTGCAGGAGTTCGGCGACCGCCGGGTGATCGACACCCCGATCACTGAGCACGGGTTCGCGGGCCTGGGCGTCGGCGCCGCCATGGCTGGCCTGAAGCCCATCGTCGAGTTCATGACCTGGAACTTCGCGATGCAGGCCATCGACCACATCATCAATTCGGCGGCCAAGACGCTGTACATGTCGGGCGGCCAGATCCGCTGTCCGATCGTGTTCCGCGGACCGAACGGCGCGGCCAGTCGCGTGGCGGCCCAGCACAGCCAGGACTACTCCACCTGGTACGCCCAGGTGCCGGGCCTGAAGGTGGTGGCGCCCTATGACGCCGCCGACGCCAAGGGCCTGCTGAAGGCCGCGATCCGCGATCCGAACCCCGTCGTCTTCCTCGAACACGAGATGATGTACGGCCAGGAGTTCGAGATTCCGGAAGGGATCGACTGGGTCGTGCCCATCGGCAAGGCCCGCGTCCGCCGCGAAGGGACGGACGTCACCATCACCGCCCACTCGCGCATGGTGGGCCTGGCCCTGCAGGCGGCTGAGGAACTGGCCGGCGCAGGCATCGAGGCCGAGGTCATCGACCTGCGCACCCTGCGCCCGCTCGACCACGAGACCATCGTCGAGAGCGTGAAGAAGACCAACCGCCTGGTGACGGTCGAGGAGGGCTGGGGGCCCATGGGCGTCGGCGCCGAGGTCATCGCCCGGGTGCTGGAGCACGCCTTCGACTATCTGGACGCCCCGCCAGCGCGGGTCTGCCAGGAGGATGTGCCGCTGCCCTACGCCGCCAACCTCGAAGTCCTGTCCCTGCCGTCGGTCGAGAAGATCGTGAAGGCGGCCAAGGCCGTAGCTTACAAGTGAGCGAGGGCGGCTTCACCTGGCATGCAGGAGGCTGCCATTGCGGCGGCGTCCGGTTCGAGGTGGCCTTGCCCGAGGTCGCGCCAGCACAGACCTGTAACTGCTCCATGTGCGCCAAGACCGGCTTCATCCACCTGATCGTGCCGGAGAGCCGCTTCCGCCTGACCAAGGGCGCGGAGCGGCTGGTCGAGTACACCTTCAACACGCGGGTGGCGAAGCACCTGTTCTGCGCCGAGTGCGGGATCAAGAGTTTCTACCGGCCGCGGTCGAACCCTGACGCCTGGTCTGTGAACGCCCGCTGCCTGGATGAGGCGGTCAAGCTCGACCTGTCGGCCTTCGACGGCCAGAACTGGGAGGCCAACGCCGACCAGCTGGCGCATCTGTCCCTGGAGCCGTCGTGAGCCGGCTTCCAGCCCAAATCATCCCCCGCGCGTGAGGCGCCGAGATGCCCATTGATGTTCTGATGCCCGCCCTGTCGCCCACCATGGAGGAGGGCACGCTTGCGAAGTGGCACGTGAAGCCCGGCGACAAGGTTCGCTCCGGTGACGTGATCGCCGAGATCGAGACGGACAAGGCCACCATGGAGGTGGAGGCCGTCGACGAGGGCGTGGTCGAGCTGGTCCTGGTGCCGGAGGGCACGGAGGGCGTAAAGGTCAACACGCCGATCGCGCGGCTGAGCGGGGAGGGGGAAGCTGCGGCGCCTCCCCCTGCCGCCGCCCCGGCCAAGGCGGAACAACCTGCGCCGGCCAAGGTCGAGGCGCCAGCGCCCGTCGCGACGCCTGCCGCCCCGGTGGCGAAGTCCGGCGACCGTGTGTTCGCCTCACCGCTCGCGCGCCGGATCGCGGCGCAGAAGAACCTGGACCTGTCGACCGTCCAGGGCTCGGGCCCGCATGGGCGGATCATCAAGCGTGACGTGGACGCCGCCCAGCCGGGCGCAGCGCGCCCTGCGTCGGCCCCGGCCGCCAAGAGCGCAGCGCCCGCGCCGGTCAGCCGTCCGGTGCAGTCCCTGGCCCAGATGGGCATTCCGGACGGGACCTACGACCTGATCCCGTTGGACGGCATGAAGAAGACCGTCGCCCGGCGGATGAGCGACAGCTTCCGCGACGTGCCGCACTTCCCCCTGACCATCGATCTGGAGATCGACGCTCTGTTGGCCGGCCGGGCCAAGATCAACGCCATGCTGGAGAAGCGGGGCGTGAAGGTCAGCGTCAATGACCTGGTCATCAAGGCCGCCGCCATCGCGCTCAAGCAGGTTCCGGAGGCCAACGCCTCCTATTCGCCGGAAGGCATCGCCATGCACCACCATGCGGACATCGCCATGGCGGTGGCCATCGAGGGCGGGCTGATCACCCCGATTATCCGCTCGGCGGAGACCAAGGGCCTGGCCCAGATCGCGCTGGAGGCCAAGGACCTGGCCGAACGGGCCCGCAGCCGCAAGCTGAAGCCCGATGAGTTCCAGGGCGGGACCTTCTCGATCTCGAACCTCGGCATGTTCGGCATCAAGGCCTTCGCCTCGATCATCAACGAGCCCCAGGGCTGTATCCTGTCGGTGGGCGCGGGCGAGCAACGCCCGGTCGTGAAGAACGGCCAGCTGGCCGTGGCCACGGTGATGACCGTCACGCTGACCTGTGACCACCGGGTCGTGGACGGCGCGGTCGGGGCCCGCTGGCTGCAGGCGTTCAAGACGCTGATCGAAGACCCCATCACGATGATCGCCTGAGGAGCCGAAGATGGATTTCGACGTCATCATCATCGGCTCGGGCCCTGGCGGCTATGTAACCGCCATCCGCGCCAGCCAGCTCGGCATGAAGGTCGCCATCGTTGAGCGCGAGAACCTCGGCGGGATCTGCCTGAACTGGGGCTGCATCCCCACCAAGGCCCTGCTGAAGTCCGGGGAGGTCTTTGAGCAGCTCGGCCACCTGGGCGACTATGGCCTGAAGGTCGAGAAGGCGAGCTTCGACTTCGCCGGGGTGGTGCAGCGGTCGCGCAAGGTCGCGGCCCAGCTCAATTCCGGCGTCGGCTTCCTGATGAAGAAGCACAAGATCGAGGTGATCGAAGGCACGGCGAAGCTGGAGAAGGGCTCGCCGGCGCCCAAGGTGGTCATCGCCCTGAAGGCTGGCGGCTCGCGCACGGTGCAGGCCAAGCACGTGATCCTGGCGACGGGCGCGCGGGCTCGCACTATCCCCGCCATCGGCCTGGAGCCGGACGGCGAGCGGGTCTGGACCTATCGCGAGGCGCTGGCCCCCAAGGCTTGCCCCAAGTCGCTGATCGTTATCGGTTCGGGCGCCATCGGTATCGAGTTCGCCAGCTTCTACCGGGCGCTCGGCGCCGACGTGACGGTGATCGAGGCCCTGCCGCGCATCCTGCCGGTGGAGGACGAAGAGGTCTCCAAGGCCGCCCAGAAGGCCTATGAGAAACGCGGCCTGAAGTTTCGGGCGGGCGCCAGCGTCAAGAAGCTGTCCAAGCTGAAGGCCGGGGTCTCAGTGGAGATCGAGGTTGGCGGCAAGGCCGAGAGCCTGGACGCCGAGGTGGCCATTGTCGCGGTCGGCATCGTCGGCAATGTCGAGAACCTGGGGCTCGAAGCCCTGGGCGTGAAGATCGATCGGACCCATGTGGTGACCGACAGCCATGGCGCGACGGGCGTGCCTGGCCTCTACGCCATCGGTGACGTGGCCGGCGCGCCCTGGCTGGCGCACAAGGCGAGCCACGAGGGCGTGCACTGCATCGAGCACATCGCCGGCGTGCCCTCGTCCAACCTGAATTCTCCGAACCCGGGCTGCACCTATTCGACGCCGCAGATCGCGTCGGTGGGCCTGACCGAGGCCGCGGCCAAGGAGAAGGGGATCGCCGTCAAGGTCGGCCGCTTCCCGTTCCGGGTGAACGGCAAGGCCATTGCGGCGGGTGAAACCGAGGGCTTCGTCAAGACGGTGTTCGACGCCAAGACGGGCGCCCTGATCGGGGCGCATATGATCGGCGCCGAGGTCACCGAGATGATCCAAGGGTTCACCGTGGCCATCACCCTGGAGGCCACGGAAGCCGAGCTGCACGCCACGGTCTTCCCGCACCCGACCATGAGTGAGGCCATGCACGAAGCCTCGCTGGATGCGTTCGGCCTCGTGCTTCACGTCTAGAGCCGCCGCGCCCCCCCCCGAAAAAGGCCGCGCGGCCGCGGTCCCCCGCGCCCCGGCGCAGGGGGGCCACATAGGGGGTCTTGCCGGTGCCCAGCACCGGGATCTCGGCCACCTTGATGATCTTGCGCGGCACGGCCAGTTCCGGTGCGCCGATCGACTGGGCGTAGGCCACTAGCGGGCTGGCGTCGGCGTCGATGCGGTCGGTGACCAGGATCAGGCGCTCGCCCTTCTTCGGGTCCGGCATGGCGATCACCGCGTGGCGGTTATCGGGCCAGACAGCCGAGGCTAAGTCTTCGGCGGCGGTCAGCGACACCATCTCGCCGCCGATCTTGGCGAAGCGCTTCACCCGGCCGAGGATCTTGATCCAGTGATCCTTGGTGACGTCGACGACGTCGCCGGTGTCGTGCCAGCCGTCGGTCGGGGCCTCTACCGAGCCATCCGGATTGAGGTAGCCGGCCATGACGTTCGGCCCGCGCACATAGAGCCGACCGCCGTCGGGGATGCCCTCCACCGAATCCAGCCGAGTCTCCATGCCGGGCAGCAGGCCGCCGACGGTGCCGCGACGGTTGTCGGTAGGCTTGTTGACCGCGATCACGGGGGCGGCCTCGGTCGCGCCATAGCCTTCCAGCACGGGCACGCCGCCGAACTTGTCGTTGATCAGGGTGTGGGTCTCTTCCCGAACCTTTTCAGCGCCGCAGACGATGAACTTCAGGCCGGACATCTCGTCCTTCTCGGCCACCCGGGCGTACTGGTTCACGAAGGTGTCGGTGGCCAGCAAGATCGAGGCTTTCGTGTCCTTCAGCAGCGGCGGGATCATCTTCACGTGCAGCGGCGAGGGATACTCGAAGGCCTTCATGCCGGTCAGGATCGGCAGCAGTACGCCGCCGGTCAGGCCGAAACAGTGGAAGGTCGGCAGGGGGTTGAACATCACCCAGTCGGGATCCAGGTCGATGTGGGCGGCGATCTGGTTGACGTTGGCGACCAGGTTCTCCTGGGTCAGCACCACGCCCTTGGGGACGCCGAAACTTCCGGAGGTGAACAGAATCACACCCGGATCGCTGGGCTTGGTCGCTGTGACGAACGGGCCGGGCATGGCGGCGGCGGTGGCCGCGAACACCTTGTCAGCCAGGCCCACCTTTTCGCGCACGTCCTCGAGATAGACGACCTTGGAGATGCTCTCGAGGGCGTCGACCAAGTCGTGCAGCTGGCCCTGCTCGATGAACTTGTTGGCGGTGAGCACGTGCTTCACCCCGGCCAGTTCGCACGCGCCCTTCAGGTTCCGGATCCCGGCCGTGAAGTTCAGCATGGTCGGCACGCGGCCGAAGGCGTGCAGGGCGAAGAAGGTCACCACGGCGCCGGAACTGGCCGGCAGCATGACGCCCACCCGTTCGCCCCGCTTGGTGAAGGCCGCGATCTTGCGGCCGAGCGCGAACGCGGCTCGGACCAGATCGGTGTAGCTTAAGGGATTGCGGTCCTGGTCTTCGAGGATCGGCTTCTTGGCGCCATACTTGGCGCGGGCGTCGAGCAGGGCCTGAAAGACCGTCTTCTCGTTTTCACGCGGATCATATTGACGCGACAAGGGCGAAAACCTCCCCGACTGTTTCGCCGGTATTTGTTGGAGGAGCAGGGTAGCCGCGCCCCCTGGCCTTGAAAAGACTTGTTACATTCCGTGAGTCCGACGACCGCCGGATCAGGCGCCCGTCCTGGGTTCGCCCACATCGCTATTGTCGGCCGGGCCGCGCGGCTCGCCGGGCAGTTTCACCTCGCGGGCTTCCTGGGCGCGGGTGGCGATAAAGCCGGTGACGGCCTCGAACCAGGGCGTCCGCCAGGCGTCGGATTCAAGGTGCAGGGCCGGGCGCGCGCCGGGGACCTCGAACCCCGTACAGCCTCGGATCGCCTTGCACAGGCGCGCGGCCTCCGGGGCGGTGGGGCCGGGCGTCGTCATCAGGACGGGCGCCTGGATGCGGGCCGCCTCGGACTGAGCCGCCTTGGCTGCGGCCTGGTGCGCGGCGCGCCAGCCCAGGCTGGGGCCGGACATCCGCAGGTCTGGATTGGCCAGTTGCCAGGCCTTGCCCACGCCGCCGCGCCAAGCGTCATGAGTCTGGCCGGCCTGGCGCGCGTCGGGTCCGCTGCGGCTCCAGGGGCGCCAGCCGGGGCCGGGCAGGCGGTCGACCAGCATGATCTTGCCAATCCAGCCTTTGGCCTTCTCCACGCTCACCGGCGTGGCGGCGAGATCCGGCGAGGACAGGACAAGGCCCTCCACCTGAAGGCCGCTTTCCACGGCGCGGGCCGCGACCACGGCGCCGTCCCCGTGCCCAAGCAGGATCAGTGGATGGCCGGGCGGCCGGCGGATAACAACCCGCACCAGGCCCTTCAACGTCGCGACATCGTCGTCGAAACTCGGCACATAGCCGAGGTCGCGGGGCAGGGTGTAACGGCCGGACCCGCCCTGGCCGGCGCGGTCCAGCACCCAGACCGAATAGCCGCGGCGGGTCAGGGCGGCGGCGGTTTCGTACCAGACCTCGGCGCTCTCGCCGTAGCCCGGCAGGACCACGACCGTGGCGCGGGGCCCGCGCCAGGTGGTGACGACGCCGTAGCGCTGGACGGGGCGCTTGCCGGCCTGGACGTAGCCCCAGGCCCAGCCTTCCGGCTTGAAGAAGCGCGGCCCCAGCACCGGCGGTGTGCGGCTGTCCGCGAACGGGCCCGCAAGCTCGCCCTGACCGCAGGCCGCGAGCGTGAGCAGGAGCAGGGCGGCGAGCAGGGGGCGAACCATCGCCCCTGTTTGAGCCTGTTTGCCGCAGTTTGCGCAACCGCACTCAATCGCGGCTTGATCGAAAGCCCCCGAGGGACGATCTAGGCGGCATGGCTACGGTGATCGACACCCGCACCGGCGCGCGACCGCGCCATCCCGAAAAGCAGTCCCGGCCCGACACGCCCATCCTGCGCAAACCCGAGTGGCTGCGCGTGCGCGCGCCCGGCTCGCCGGGCTACAGCGCGACGCGGGAGATCGTGAAGGCGCACGGCCTGACGACGGTCTGTGAAGAGGCGGCCTGTCCCAACATCGGCGAGTGCTGGACCCAGAATCACGCCACCATGATGATCATGGGCGAGGTCTGCACCCGCGCCTGCGCCTTCTGCAATGTCACCACCGGCAAGCCAGACGCCCTTGATCCCACCGAGCCGGCGCGGGTCGCCGACGCCGTGGCCAAGATGGGGCTCAAGCACGTGGTCATCACCTCTGTGGACCGCGACGATCTTGCAGACGGCGGCGCGGCGCATTTCGCCGAAGTTGTCCGGGCGATCCGGGCGGCGGCGCCTGTGACCACCGTCGAGATCCTGACGCCGGACTTCCTGCGCAAGCCGGTCTCGGCTGCGGAACTGATCATCGACGCCAAGCCCGACGTCTTCAATCACAACCTGGAGACCGTGCCGCGGCTCTATCTCTCGATCCGGCCCGGCGCGCGCTACTACCATTCCCTGCGCCTGCTGGAGCGGGTGAAGGAGCGTGACCCCAACCAGTTCACCAAGTCCGGCCTGATGGTCGGCCTGGGCGAGACCAAGGAAGAGGTCATGCAGGTGATGGACGACATGCGCGCAGCCAATGTCGACTTCATCACCATCGGCCAGTACCTGGCCCCGACCCGCAAGCACGCGCCGATCGACCGCTTCGTGACACCCGACGAGTTCAAGGCCTATGAGGCCATCGCCCGCGCCAAGGGCTTCCTGATGGTGT
>CAZXVO010000181.1:0-7932 GCA_964643835.1 uncultured Phenylobacterium sp.
CGCTGACGACCTGAACGCCGAGGATGCGCCCAACCTGACCGCTCTCGCGGCGCGCGGCGCGCGCGCGCAGGGGATGCGGCCCTCGTTTCCATCCCTGACCTTTCCCAACCACTACACCTTGGTCACTGGCCTTAGGCCCGACCATCACGGGGTGGTGGACAATGTGATGGAGGACGCCGAGCGGCCGGGGCAGACCTTCACCATGGGCGCCAAGGCGATCTCCGGCGATCCCTTCTGGTGGGATGGCGGCGAGCCCCTGTGGGTGACGGCGGAACGGGCCGGCGTGCGCACCGCCACCATGTTCTGGCCGGGCTCCGACCTGCCGATCCGTGGCGTGCGTCCTTCGGCCTGGCGACTGTACGACAAGAACGTGCTCGCCCCGGCGCGTGTGGACCAGGTGCTGGCCTGGCTTGCGGCCTCGGAGCCGCCGACCTTTCTCACCCTCTATTTCGATGATGTGGACACCGCCGGCCACTATTTCGGGCCGGACAGTCCTGAGCGTCGCGCCGCGACCCGCCGCATCGACTCCCAGATCGGCCGGCTGGACGCGGAACTGCAGACGCGCGGGATCGTCGCCAATCTGGTTGTCGTCGCCGACCACGGCATAGCGGAGGTGTCTCGTGATCGCATCGCCTACCTGGATGACCTTGTCCCGGCCGAGGCGATCCGTGTGGTCACGTTCGGCGCAGGGGCAGGGCTCTATCCGGCGCCTGGCCGAACAAGACAGGTAGAGGCCGCCCTGCTGGGCCGCCATGACCATATGGCCTGCTGGCGAAAGTCCGGCCTGCCCAGGCGGCTGCACTTCGGCGCCCATCCGCGGATCCCAGCCATCATCTGTCTGGCCGACACCGGCTGGATGCTGTCGACCCACGCCCGCAACGCCCGTTGGCCCATGACCAATCGCGGCGCTCACGGCTTTGATCCCTATGACCCAGCGATGGCTGCGGTCTTCGTGGCCGCAGGACCGGCCTTCAAGCCGGGCGTCGTCCTGCCGGTCTTCGACAATGTGGACGTCTACCCGCTGCTGGCCCGGCTGATCGGCGTGGCCCCGCTGCCCAATGACGGCGACCCGAGGCCGTTGCGTCCGGCCCTGGCGCCCTGAGCGCCTTGAGCCCTTGTCGATCAGGGCGCAAGCTCAACCTATGATCGACGCCCTGGCCAAGCTCGAAGGCTTCATTGACGCCTACAGCCCAGAGGTCGCCGCCCGGACCAAGGCGATCCTCGCCCGCATGGACGCCCTGTTCCCAGGGGCGATCCGGCTGGTCTATGACGGCTACAACGCCCTCGCCATCGCCTATGGCGCCACCGACAAGCAGTCCGGCCTGATCTTCTCCATCGCTGTCTATCCTCGCTGGGTCAGCCTTTTCTTCGCCCGCGGCGTCGAGCTCGACGATCCCACGGGGCGGCTGAAAGGCGAGGGCGCAAGGGTCCGCCATATCGTCCTGGACGGCCCAGAGATCCTGGATGACCCGGAAGTCGCGCTGCTGATGAGCCAGGCCCTCGGGCTGGCTACCCCGCCGATGCCCGTGGGCGGCCCCGGCGGGCTGATCATCAAGTCGGAGCAGGCCAAAAGGCGGCCGCGTCGACCGGCTTGACATAATTAGCAAAAATGGAAAATATTACGATATTTGGAAATAAATGGAGCCCTGCTGATGGGCCGACCGACGATCACACCTGGGCTATGGTATCAGGACCCTCGCGCGGCCATCGCCTGGCTGGAACAGGCCTTCGGCTTTGAAACCCTGCTGGTCGTCGATGACGGGCAGGGCGGCGTGATGCACTCCGAGCTGCGGCTGGAGGACGGTCTGATCATGGTCATGGGGCCGCCGCGCGCGCCCAGCTTCAGCCCTATCGTCTTCGGCGGCCGCGCCAGCCAATCGATCCACGTCCAGCTGACCGACGACCTGGACGCCCACTGCGCCCGGGCCCGCGCCGCTGGCGCCCGCATCGTTCGTGAGCCCGAGACCCAAGCCTATGGCGATCGGGTCTACACCTGCCTCGACCTCGAAGATCACCCCTGGTCCTTCGGCCAGACCCTGACCCACCTCACCGTTGACGAGATGGCCGCCGCCACCGGCCACACCGTCACCTCCCGCCTCTAGGACCCCGCCATGCCCAACCTGCGCTCCGCCCTGTTCTACAAGAACCCCAAGGCCGCCATCGCCTGGCTGGAATCTGCGCTCGGCTTCGAGCTCGCCATGCTGCTGGAGGACGCCGAGGGCAATGTCGCCCACTCTCAGCTCACCCTCGGCGATGGGACCATCATGGTCGGGGGCGAATGGTCCGCCTTCCACCAGAGCCCGGCCTCCCTGGGTGGGATCAACAGCCAGACCGTCCATATCCAGATCGACACTGATATCGACGCCCACTGCGCCCGCGCGCACGAGTACGGCGCCCAGATCATCGAGCCCCCGACCACCCAGTTCTATGGCGACCGCACCTATCGCTGCCGCGACCCGGAAGGCCACATCTGGACAGTTGGCCAGACCGTCGCCACCGTGAGCCGCGAAGAGGCCGAGGCCGCCACCGGCCTGAAGATCACCGGCTGGCAATGAGCGCCGCCCTCGCCATCGACCGCACCCTGGCCGCCCTGGCCGACCCGCATCGGCGCCAGGTGGTGGACCTGCTGGCCCGCGGCCCGCGCCCGGCCGGGGAGCTGGCGCGCGAGCTCGGTCTGCCGCCGCCGGCCATGAGCCGGCATCTGAAGGCGCTGAAGGCGAGCGGCCTGGTGGACGAAACCCATCCCGAATTCGATGCGCGGGTGCGCATCTACGCCCTGAGGCCGCAGCCCATGATCGACCTGATGCGCTGGCTGGAAGAGGCCGAACGTCTCTGGAGCGAACAACTCTTGGCCTTCAAGGCTCACATCGAGGGGCAGGCGTGACCTCCAAGGTCTATGTCGCCCTGCGGGTGAAGGCGACGCCCGAGCGGGCGTTCCAGGTGTTCACGGCCGATATCGGCGCCTGGTGGCGGCCCAATGGGCTGTTCCAGACCACGCCGCGTGCGCCCGGCGTCCTGGCCTTCGAGCCGGGGGAGGGGGGGCGCCTGATCGAGACCCTGGCCAATGGCAAGGTGTTCGAGATCGGCCAGATCCTGGCCTGGGAGCCGCCGGCCCGCCTGGTGTTCTCCTGGCGCCAGGCGACCTTTCCGCCGGATCTTCTCACCGAGGTTGAGGTCCGCTTCGAGGCTGTGGGGGAGGAGACGAGGGTCAGCGTCGAGCATCGCGGCTTCGACCAGATCCCCGCCGACCACGTGGCCCGCCATGGCTTCCCCGACCAGCTGCTGCTCATGCGCCTGGCCGAATGGTGGCGGGACCTGCTGACGGGAATGGGTTCGGGCCTGGCCTAGGCTTGCCCATCCATACCAACTGACCGATTGTCCCTGGGGGGAGACGCCGACATGACCGACCAGACCGCGCCTAAGGGGCGCAACGCCGCTTTCGGCTTCATCTTTGCCGTGGCGCTGATGAACTCGGTCTCCTTCGGCATCATGATCCCGGTGCTGCCCAACCTGATCAAGAGCTTCACCGGCGGCGACACGGCGGCGGCCTCGAACTGGAACGCGGTGTTCGGCGCGACCTGGGGCCTGATGCAGCTGTTCTGCGGGCCGATCCTGGGCATGATGTCCGACCGGTTCGGCCGCCGGCCCGTGCTGCTGATCTCCCTGGCCGGCCTGGCCATTGATTTCCTGGTCATGGCGTTTGCACCCAACCTCGCCTGGCTGTTCGTGGGCCGGGTGATCAATGGGATCACCGCCGCCAGCTTCTCCACCGCCAACGCCTATGTGGCCGATGTCACCGAGCCGCAGAACCGCGCCAAGACGTTCGGCATCATGGGCTCGGCCTTCTCCTTCGGCTTCCTGGTCGGCCCGGCCTTCGGCGGCGCGCTCGCCGGCATCGACCTTCGGCTGCCCTTCCTGGTGGCCGGGGCGATCACCGGCGCCAACCTGCTCTACGGCTTCTTCGTCCTGCCGGAATCCCTGCCGCCAGAGCGCCGGGTCAGCGCCTTCGACTGGAAGCGCGCCAACCCGGTCGGCTCTCTCGGCTTCCTGAAAAACCATGGCCAGCTCCTGGGCCTGGCCGGCGTCGGCTTCCTGTTCCAGCTGGCCCACACCGTGCTGCCGGCGATCTTCGTGCTCTATTCCGGCTATCGCTATGGCTGGAGCCCGGCCACCATCGGCCTGACCATGGCCGCCACCGGGGTGCTGGGCCTGATCGTGCAACTGGCCCTGGTCGGCCCCGTGGTCTCGCGGATCGGCGAGCGCGGCGCGCTGCTGCTGGGCTGCGCCGCCGGCTGCCTGGGCTTCTTCCTCTACGCCGTCTCGTCCGAGGGCTGGATGTATCTCGCCTCGGCCCCGGTGTTCGCCTTCGCCAATTTCGTCCAGCCGGGCCTGCAGGGGCTGATGACCCGCCGGGTCCAGCCGAACGAACAGGGCCGCCTGCAGGGCGCCAACCAGGGCCTGCAGGGCATCGCCTCGGTCGCGGGGCCGATCATCTACGGCACCGTCTTCGCCTGGTCGGTGCACAACGACCGCACCCTGCACATGCCCGGCCTGGCGATCCTGGTGGCCTCCAGCCTGCTGGGCCTGGCCCTGGTGCTGGCGATCAGGGTCGGCCGGCCCACAGAGGTCGCTGCGGTTGCGGCCTGAGGGACTTGCAGCCTGAAGGGAACTGTCTAGGATCACGTCATGGCAGGGATCACGGACAACCGCCGCTAGGCGATGAAAGCGCGCAGCCGCCCGAGAGAGGCGGCCGCAAATGTCCACGTCTCCGCCCGAGCCTTCCCAGATGTCCCTGAACCCCGCCGCGCCCGTCCGTCGCGCCGCTCTCCCGTTCATCGCCGTCACCATCTGTCTCGACGTCGTGTCGCACAGCATGGTGTTCCCGGTGCTCCCTGGTCTGGTGGAGGACCTGTCCTCCCATGACCGCGCCGCCGCCGCCCGCTGGGTGGGGGTGCTGGTCGCCGCCTGGTCCCTGGCCCAGTTCGTGGCCGCCCCGGTCATCGGCATGCTGTCGGACCGCTTCGGGCGTCGGCCGGTGATCCTGATCTCGGTGTTCGGCCTGGCCTTCGACATGGTGGTCATGGCGCTCGCCCCCAGCGTCGGCTGGCTGCTGGGCGGCCGCATCCTCTGCGGCCTGACGGCGGGGGCACAGGCCGCGGCCATGGCCTATGTGGCCGACATCACCCCGCCGGATGAGCGGGCCGGCTCCTATGGCTGGCTGAACGCCGCGGCCTGGACGGGCGTCATCCTGGGTCCGGCCCTGGGCGGCCTGCTGGGCGGCATCGATCCGCGCGCGCCCTTCTGGGCCGGTGCGGTCTGCGCCCTGCTGAACGGCCTCTATGGCTTCTTCGTCCTGCCAGAATCCCTGCCGCGGGATCGCCGCGCGCCCTTGAGCCTGCGCCGGGCCAATCCGGTGGCGGCGATGGGCCTGCTCACCCGGCCGGGCCTGCCGGTCCTGGCGGCCGTCCTGCTGCTACTGTGGTTCGCGGCCCACGCCATGTACGGCGTCTTCGTCCTCTACACCGCCCAGCGCTACGCCTGGACGCCCCTGACCCTCGGCGTGTTCTGGAGCGTGCTGGCCGCCATCAACATCGTCGTCCAGAGCCAGCTGGCCGGCCGGATCGCCAAGCGTTGGGGCGAGCGGCGCGCCGTCATCGTCGGCCTCGCGGCCCAGACGGTGGGCTTCCTGGCCGCGGGCCTCGCGCCGGTGGGCTGGATGTTCTGGATCGCAAACCTGCCCATCGCCTTCGGCAACATCGCCGGCCCCGCCCTGCAGACGCTGATGACCGAGCAGGTCGATCCGGACGAGCAGGGCCGGCTGCAGGGCGCCAACGGCGCCATCGGCAGCCTGTCCGGCCTGTTCGGTCCCATCGCCTTCACCCAGGTCTTCGCCTGGGCCATCGGCCTTGGCCATTCGCCGGCCTGGTCGGGGATCACCATGGTGTTCGGCGGGGTCCTGAGCGGGCTCGCCGTGCTGTTGACCTGGCGCGGGGTTCCGAAGGCGGCCGGCAAGCCCTAAATCCTCGCCATCTTTGCGCCTGAAACCTCGTCAGAGTCCGCATGCACCTGCCGTCTGGAGACTCCATGCGCGCCTTCCGCGTCCTGATCCCCGTCCTGGCCCTGTTGGGGGCCTGTTCTGACCCGCTGTCCAAGTCCAGCGCCCAGATCCCGCCGCTCGCCCAGCCGACCCGCGCCGCCCCTGGCGACGCCGCCACCATGAAGGTGTCCTTCGCCCCCGTGGTGAAGAAGGCCGCCCCCGCCGTGGTCAACATCTCGGCCAAGCGCGTGGTCCGCGCCCAGGTCGATCCCTTCTGGCAGTTCTTCGGCATGGGCGCCCCGCGCGAGCGGGTGGAGGGCTCCCTGGGCTCGGGCGTCATCGTCCGCGCCGACGGGGTCATCATCACCAACAACCACGTGGTCGAAAACGGCCAGGAGATCACCGTCGGCCTCAATGACCGCCGCGAGTTCCCCGCCAAGGTGCTGCTGGCCGATCCGCGCACCGACCTGGCGGTGTTGAAGATCGATGTCGGCGCCGAGCGCCTGCCCACCCTGGCCATCGATGATTCTGGCGAGGCTCAGGTCGGCGACCTGGTGCTGGCCATCGGCGACCCCTTCGGCGTCGGCCAGACCGTCACCAACGGCATCATCTCTGCCCTGAACCGCTCGACCGATCCGAACGGCGACGCCGGCAACGCCTATATCCAGACCGACGCGGCCATCAATCCGGGCAATTCCGGCGGCGCCCTGGTGGACATGGATGGCGACCTCATCGGGGTGAACTCCTTCATCCTGTCGCGCTCAGGCTCGTCGGCCGGGGTCGGCTTCGCCATCCCCGCGGCCATGGTCCGGCGGATCGTGGAGACCGCGGCCGGCGGCGGTCACGCCCTGGTCCGCCCCTGGCTCGGCGCCCGCACCCAGACCGTGACGCCTGAGATCGCTCGCAGCCTTGGCCTGTCCGCGCCGCAAGGGGCGCTGGTCGCCGACATCTGGCCGAACGGTCCTGCCCAGCGCGCCGGCCTGCGCCAGGGCGACGTGATCCTGAGCGTTGACGGCAAACCCGCCGTCGACGCCGCCGCCATCAGCTACGCCGTCGGCTCCAGCCGTCCCGGCCAGACCCTGAAGCTGGGCGTGCGCCGCGACAACGGCGCCGAACAGACCTTGACCCTGCGGGCCGAGCCGCCGCCGGCGACGCCGGCCCGGGACGAACGCCTGCTTTCCGGCCGAAACCCCTTCGACGGGGCGACCGTGGTCAATGTCTCGCCGGCCGTGGCTGACGAGCTGGGCATCGACGCCTTCGCCGCTCGGGGCGTCATGGTGCTGAAGATCGGCCGGGGCTTCGCCATGAACGCCGGCCTGCGGCCTGGGGACGTGATCAAGCGCGTCAACGGCCGTGATATCGGCACGGTGGGCGAACTGGCCAGCGTGGTCGGGCAGGGCGGCGGCGCCTGGCAGGTGACGATTGTCCGTGACGGCCAGGAGATCACCGGCAACTTCCGCACCTGACGCCTGGGGCGGGGACCTGCTAAACCCGCCCCATGGCCGACCTCTTCGAAGCCGCCGGGCTGACCCCGCACGCGCCGTCGCCGCTGGCTGAACGCCTGCGACCCCAGACCCTCGCCGAGGTGGTGGGCCAGGACCACCTGCTGGGTCCTGACGGCGCCATCGGCCGCATGGCCCAGGCGCGGCGGCTGTCCTCCATGATCCTGTGGGGGCCGCCTGGCACCGGCAAGACCACCATCGCCCGCCTGCTGGCCAAGGCGGCGGGCTATGAGTTCATGCAGCTTTCGGCGGTCTTTTCCGGCGTCGCCGACCTGAAGAAGGCCTTTGAACAGGCCCGCGCCCGCCGCGCCGCCGGCCAGTCGACCCTGCTGTTCGTCGACGAGATCCACCGCTTCAACCGCGCCCAGCAGGACGGCTTCCTGCCCTTCGTGG
>CAZXVO010000182.1:0-7857 GCA_964643835.1 uncultured Phenylobacterium sp.
GCAGCAGTTGGTCATGGCCGAGCTTGCCCTCGAAGCCGTGGCCGTCTACCTTTTCGCCCATGCCGGTCTCAAGGCTGCCCAGCACGCCGAGCTCGCCTTCCACCGAGGCGCCGACCCAGTGGGCCATGTCGACCACCGCCTTGGTGACCGCGACATTGTAGTCGTAGTCGGCCGGGGTCTTACCGTCGGCCTTCAGCGAGCCGTCCATCATCACCGAGGTGAAGCCGTACTGGATCGCGGTGGCGCAGGTGGCTTCGTTGTTGCCGTGGTCCTGGTGCATGCAGATCGGGATGTCCGGGTACATCTCGGCCATGGCGTCGATCAGGTGCTTCAGCACGATGTCGTTGGCGTAGGACCGGGCCCCGCGGGAGGCCTGCATGATCACCGGCGAATTGGTGGCCTCCGCGGCCTCCATGATCGCCAGGGCCTGCTCCATGTTGTTGATGTTGAAGGCCGGCACGCCGTAGCCGTACTCGGCGGCGTGATCCAGCAGCTGGCGAAGGGTTACGCGGGCCATCGGCCGTTCTCCATCAAATCTGTTCTATTTCGACAAGGCCGCCACGCCGGGCAGCTCCTTGCCTTCCATCCATTCAAGAAACGCACCGCCCGCCGTGGAGACGAAGGTGAAGTCGCCGACCACGCCCGCGGCGTTCAGGGCCGCGACCGTATCGCCGCCGCCGGCCACCGCCACCAGCTTGCCGGCCTTGGCCAGCTCGGCCGCGTGGTGCGCCGCGCCCATGGTGCCCTTGTCGAAGGGCGGCATCTCGAACACGCCAAGCGGGCCGTTCCAAATCAGGGTCTTGGAAGCGTCCATCGCCTTGTTGAGGCGCTCGACGGTCTCAGGCCCGGCGTCCAGGATCCGCTCGTGCTCGTCCACCGCGCCCAGCTTGCGCACCCGGGCCGCGGCGCCGGGCTGCATCACCTCGGCGACCACGATGTCGATGGGCAGCAGCAGTTCGCAGTTGTTCTGGCCCGCGACGCGGATGATCTCGCGCGCCGTCTCGGCCATGTCCTTCTCGCAATAGGACGCGCCGACCTCGTGGCCTTGCGCGAACAGGAAGGTGTTGGCCATGCCGCCGCCGATGGCCAGCTTGTCCAGCTTGGTCACCAGGTGGCTGAGCAGGTCGAGCTTAGTCGAGACCTTGGAGCCGCCGACAATGCCCAGCACCGGGCGGTCGGGTTTGCCCAGCGCCTTGTCCAGGGCCGAGAGCTCCAGGCGCATCTGCTCGCCCGCATAGGCCGGCAGGAGGTGGGCCAGGCCTTCGGTCGACGCATGGGCCCGGTGGGCGGCCGAGAAGGCGTCATTCACATAGAGATCGCCATTGGCGGCCAGGGCCTTGGCGAAGTCGGGATCGTTCTTTTCCTCGCCCGCATGGAAGCGGACGTTTTCCAGGAGCAGGACTTCGCCGGGCTTGATGGCGGCGATAGCCTCGGCGGCGGCCGGGCCGACACAGTCCGACCCGAAGGCCACCGGCGCGCCCAGCACCTTGGCCAGCGCCGGGACGATGGGCTCAAGGCTCATCGAGGGCACGACCTTGCCCTTGGGCCGGTCGAAGTGGGCCAGAAGCACCACCTTGGCGCCGCCCGCGCGCAGCTTTTCGATCGTGGGAACCGCGGCCTTCAGGCGGGTGTCATCCGACACCTGGCCGTCATGCATCGGCACGTTGAAGTCCACCCGCACCAGGGCGCGGCGGCCCTGGAGATCAGCGTCGTCGAGGGTCTTGAAGGTCATGACAGTTACCCGCTCACCCCGGCGAACACCGGGGACCAGATGAAGGAGCGCCGCATTGGCCGGAATGTCAGGAGGGACCCGTCTGCGGGGCGAGGCACCCTGCGATCCGGGTCCCGGCGTCCGCCGGCTTGAGCGGTGAACGCCGGGATCATGTCCCTTAGATCAGCTTCGCCAGGGCCAGGGCGGTGTCGCTCATGCGGGTCGAGAAGCCCCACTCGTTGTCGTACCAGGTCAGGATGCGGCCCAGGCCGCCGTCGATCACCTGGGTTTGGGCCAGGGCCGCCGTGGACGAATAGGCCACGTGGTTGAAGTCGATGGAGACCAGCGGCTCGTCGGTGACGCCCAGCACGCCCTTCAGCGGGCCCGACGCGGCGGCGGCCTTCAGGGCCTCGTTGATTTCTTCGGCGGTGATGGTGCGCCCCGGAACCCAGGTCAGGTCCACGACGGACACGTTCGGGGTCGGCACGCGGATCGAGGAACCGTCCAGCTTGCCCTTCAGTTCCGGGATCACCAGGCCGAGCGCCTTGGCGGCGCCGGTCGAGGTCGGGATCATGCTCATGGCCGCCGCGCGGGCGCGGTAGAGGTCCTTGTGCATGGTGTCCAGGGTCGGCTGGTCACCGGTGTAGGAGTGGATGGTGGTCATGTAGCCGCGCTCGATGCCGGCCAGGTCCTGCAGGACCTTGGCGACGGGAGCCAGGCAGTTGGTGGTGCACGAGGCGTTGGAGACGACCAGGTCGTCCTTGGTCAGGGTCTGGTGGTTCACGCCATAGACGATGGTCTTGTCAGCGTTGTCGCACGGGGCCGAGACTAGCACGCGCTTGGCGCCGGCTTCCAGGTGGGCGGCGGCCTTGTCCTTCGAGGTGAAGAGACCGGTGCACTCCATGGCGATGTCGACGCCCAGATCCTTGTGCGGCAGCTCGGCCGGGTTGCGGATCGCGGTCACCTTGATCGGGCCGAAGCCGACGTCGATGGTGTCGCCGCTGACCTTCACTTCGCCGGGGAAGCGGCCGTGCACGCTGTCATAGCGCAGCAGGTGGGCGTTGGTTTCCACCGGGCCCAGGTCGTTGATGGCGACGACCTCGATGTCCTTGCGGCCATGCTCGACGATCGAACGCAGGACCAGCCTGCCGATGCGGCCGAAGCCATTGATGGCGACGCGAACAGTCATCGAGATCACTCCTTTGAGAGTTTGGGCTGGCCCGTTGGCCACGAATTTTTGATTTGCGGGGGTTTCTTGAGTCCAGGGGGCCTTGAGTCAACCCCTCGCAGGGTCAAGTTCGGTCGCGAACTATGTCAGACAACGCTGTCATAGTTCATGACACCGGTTTCCATCTCTCGATGGTGTTCTGAAAGAGCTTCGCCGGGGCGGTTCAGGCGCCGCGCACCACCCGCACCTTGTCCGCCGCCGCCTTGGCCAGGCGACGGGCCTCGTCGGTATCGGCGGCCCGGGCCAGGGCGACGCCCATCCGCCGCCGCTCAAAGGCTTCCGGCTTGCCGAACAGGCGCAGGTCCGCGCCGGGAACCGAAAGGGCCTCGGCCACGCCTTCGAAGGCCACGCCCTCAGCCTCCATACCGCCATAGATGACAGCGCTGGCGCCCGGCTCCCGCTGGCTGGCGTCCACCGGCAGGCCCAGGATAGCGCGGGCGTGCAGGGCGAACTCACTGTAGGTCTGGGTGGCCAGGGTGACGAGGCCGGTGTCGTGCGGCCGCGGGCTGACCTCCGAGAACCAGACCTGGTCGCCCTTCACGAATAGCTCGACCCCGAACAACCCGACCCCGCCCAGGGCTTCCGTCACCTTGCCGGAGATGTCGCGGGCGGCGGCCAGCGCCGCAGGGCTCATGGCCTGGGGCTGCCAGCTTTCCACATAGTCGCCCTTGACCTGGCGGTGGCCGATGGGGGCGCAGAAGGCCGGGGCGATCCCGCCATCAGCGGTGCGGTGGCGCACGGTGAGCTGGGTGATCTCGTAGTCAAAGGCGATCCGCCCCTCGACGATCACCCGAGGCTGCTCGACCCGGCCGCCTTCCAGCGCATAGCGCCAGGCCGCCGCGATCCCTTCAGGTCCCTCCACGTAGGACTGGCCCTTGCCGGAGGAGGACATCACTGGCTTCACAAAGCACGGGAAGCCCGCGATCTCGGCCGCCGCCTTGGCGAGCTCTTCCTCGGACGAGGCGAAGGCGTAGGGGCTGGTGGGCAGGGAAAGCTCTTCCGCCGCCAGCCGGCGGATGCCCTCGCGGTTCATGGTCAGCTGGGCGGCGCGCGCCGTCGGGATCACCGTCGCCAGGCCCTCAGCCTCGATACGCACCAGCTCGTCGGTGGCGATGGCCTCGATCTCGGGGACAATCAGATGCGGCTGTTCGGCCGCGATCACCGCCCGCAGGGCCTGGGCGTCGGTCATCTGGATCACGTGGCTGCGGTGCGCCACCTGCATGGCCGGGGCGTTGGCGTAGCGATCCACCCCGATCACCTCGCAGCCCAGCCGCTGCAGCTCGATCGCCACCTCCTTGCCGAGCTCCCCGCAGCCGAGGAGCATGACCTTGACGGAGGACGGGCTGAGCGGGGTGCCGAGGCGCATGGGAAGCTCCTGAAAGGGTGCGTCCCCCGCATTAGATCAGGATGCGCGCCAGCGGAACCGCTTCACAGCCTGGGCAGCCACATCCCCAAGGCCGCCAGCACCGTTCCGCCCACCGTCGCCAACGCCGCAAGCGCCACGAGGGCCGCCCCGGCGAGACGCCCCGCCGGCCCGCCGCGGGCCTGGGCGAGGAAGTAGGTCTCCAGCACGGCGAGCGGCAGCAGGAAGTGCGCGAAGGCGAGGAAGATGTCCCAGGGACCGTCGAAGGCGTCGGTATGGCCAACCGGGCCGCCCTGGGCGACGAACCACAACATCATCAGCAGCCGATAGTACCAGACTCCGAAGATCACGATGAACGCCCGCAGCGCCCAGCGCCGGTGCTGGTCAAAGGCTCGCCGCCGCGCGGCCCGCCAGGCGATCGCGGCGAAGATCAGCACCAAGGCGGCGTCCAGGAGATTGCCCGCCGCCATATAGGGTCCCGCCACCGGTCCGCGGGTCAGGGCGATCAGGGCGCCGCTGAGCGCCGCGCCCATGCCTAGGGTCAGGAACACCCGGCCGCTCCAGCGGTGCAGTCGAGGCGCCCGCCGCCGAACCGCCGGGATCAGCTGGATCGCCCCGCAGAGCGCCACCGCAATGGCGGCGAACACATGCAGGCCGAGCGCCAGGTTGCCCCTCACATCGCCAGGCACATAACCATGCCCGGCCGGGAGCACGGCGTTCCAGCGGTCCAGGTCACCGGTGGCCACGCCCCAGGCGTAGAGGGCGGCGATATAGCCGGCGAACACGATGAGCCCGGCCGCGCTCGCCCCGACCCACAGGCCGGCGGCGAGGACGAGGGCTCGGGACGACAGATCTGGCGCGCCGCCGAGGGGGGACTGGCCAGGGTGGGGATTTGTGTGGCTCATGGCGTCCGGACCTAAGGACTTGCAGCCCCGGCCGTACATGACCGCAGACGTCAGGAATCCGACCCCAGCCACCAGACCGAGGCGACGCGCCGGCGGCACGGTGTCCGCCGGCTATGCGCGGGCCTTCCTGGACTTCGCCGTCAGCCGGGGCGCCGAGCGCGAGGCCCTGCTGCGCGCCGCTGGCCTTGCCGCGCGGCAGCTTGAGGACCAGGACGGCCGAGTGGCGATGGCGCGCTATGTGACCTTGGTCCGGGCCGCCAAGGCGGCCTGCGCCGACCCGGCCCTGCCCCTGGCCTTCAGCGCCGAGACGAGCTTTGAGGCCTTCAGCATCGTCGGTCTGATCTGTCTCGCCGCGCCAACCATGGGCGAGGCGCTGGCCGAGCTCAGCCGCTATCGCCGCCTGATCGCCGAGGTGGACGCAGGCGGCGGCGAGGCGCGGTTCCAGCTGGTCCCGGACGCCGACGGCCTGTGGCTCGAGGATCGCCGCCCCGATCCCAACGCCTTCCCGGAACTGACCGAAGCCGCCTTCTCCCGTTTCGCCTGCGAGTTCGCCCGCCGCAACGGCGATACGCCCTTCATCCTCGAGGTCCAGGTCACCCATCCGAAGCCGGACCACGCCCGTGCCTATGACGGCATCTTCAAGGTTCCGGTGACCTTCGGGGCCGCCCGCAACGCCCTGCGGATCGATCCGGCCTGGCTGTCCCTGCCGACCGCTAATCCGAACCGCTATGTCTTCGGGGTGTTCAACGAGCGCGCTGAGCGGCTGCTGGCCGAGCTGGAGGCCCAGGGCTCGGTGCGGTCGCGGCTGGAGAGCCTGCTGATCACCCAGATGCATCGGGGCGCGGTCAGCATGGCCGCCTCGGCCAAGGCGCTGGGCATGTCACAGGCCACCCTGCGCCGCAGGCTGTCCGCGGAGGACGCCAGCTTCGAGGCCGTCCTCGACGCCCTGCGCCGGGACATGGCCCAGGCCTATCTCAGCGATGGCCGGCTGTCGGTGAACGAGACCGCCTACCTGCTGGGCTTTTCCGATCCGAGCGCCTTCTCCCGCGCCTTCAAGCGCTGGACGGGGAAGGCGCCCCGAACCTGGACCCGGGCCGGGGCTTAGCCCAGCTTGGACTTGGCCGCGGCGGCGACGGCTTCGGCCGTGACGCCGAAGTGCTTGTAGAGCTGGTCAGCAGGGGCGCTGGCGCCGAAGCCGTCCATGCCGACGAACACGCCGTCCTCGCCAATGAACCGCTCCCAGCCGAAGCTGGCGGCGGCCTCGACGGCCACGCGGACGGTGTCCTTGCCCAGCACCTTGGTGCGATAGGCCGCCGGCTGGGCCGCGAACAGCTCCCAGCAGGGGGTCGACACCACGCGGGTCCCGATCCCTTCGGCCTGCAGCAGGTCGCGGGCGGCCAGGGCCACCGAGACTTCCGTGCCCGAGGCGAAGATCGTCACCTTGGCCGCGCCGTCGGCGGCCCGCAGTTCATAGGCGCCCTTGGCGCTGAGGTTCTCAGCCACAGCCTCGGTGCGCACCGCCGGGACCTTCTGGCGCGACAGGGCCATGAAGGACGGCGTCTTGGCGGCCTCCAGGGCCAGGCGCCAGCACTCGGCGGTCTCCACCGCGTCGGCCGGGCGGAAGACGTTGAGGTTGGGCATGGCGCGCATGGCGGCCAGGTGCTCCACCGGCTGGTGGGTCGGGCCATCCTCGCCGACCCCGATGGAGTCGTGAGTCATGACGTGGATCACCCGGATCCCCATCAGGGCGCCCAGGCGGATCGCCGGGCGACTGTAGTCGGAGAACACCATGAAGGCGCCGCCATAGGGAATGACGCCGCCGTGCAGGGCCATGCCGTTCATGGCCGCGGCCATGCCGAACTCGCGCACGCCGTAGTTCACATAGCGGCCGGAATAGTCCGGCTCGTCCAGGATCTGGGTGTTCTTGACGAAGGTGTTGTTGGAGCCGGTCAGGTCGGCCGAACCGCCGACCATTTCCGGGATCGCGCCGAACAGGGCGTCCAGCGCCGAGCCGGAGTGTTGGCGGGTCGCGGCCGCCGGCTTGGAGGCCACGGCCTCGGCGATGTGGGCCTCCAGCCGAGCGAAGGCGTCGGCGGGCAGTTCGCCCTTCAGGGCGCGGGTCAGGTCGGTCTTGGCCGGCGAGGCGGCCAGGCGGGCCTCCCAGGCCTTGCGCAGCTTGGCGCCCTTGCGGCCGGCCGAGCGCCAGGCCTTGGTCACGTCTTCCGGCACATGGAACGGCTCAGCGCCCCAGCCCATCTTGTCGCGGGTGGCGGCGATCTCGGTCGCGCCCAGGGCGGCGCCGTGGGTCTTGTGGTGCCCCTCCATGGTGGCCGCGCCCTTGCCGATCTTGGTCTTGCAGGCGATTAGGCTCGGGCGGTCCTGCTTGGTCGCCCAGGCCAGCGCCCGGCGGATCTGGCCGACGTCATGGCCGTCGATGGCCTTCACCGCCCAGCCGGCGGCCTTGAAGCGGGCGACCTGGTCGCCGCTCTCCGACAGGGTCACCGGGCCGTCGATGGTGACGTTGTTGTCGTCCCACATCACGGTCAGCTTGTTCAGCTTCAGGCGGCCGGCCAGGCTGATGGCCTCGTGGCTGACGCCCTCCATCAGGCAGCCGTCGCCGGCGATGACCCAGGTGCGGTGATCGACCAGA
>CAZXVO010000183.1:0-526 GCA_964643835.1 uncultured Phenylobacterium sp.
GAGGTTCGTCGTCTCGATGTCCTCGTCATTGGTGCCCACATTGCCCACATGCGGGAAGGTGAAGGTGACGATCTGCCCGGCATAGGAGGGGTCCGTCAGGATCTCCTGGTAGCCGGTCATGGCGGTGTTGAAGCAGACCTCGCCGATGGCGTCGCCGGTCGCGCCGACGCCCACGCCTTGCAGGACGGTACCATCCGCCAGGACCAGGACCCCGGTGACGCCAGGCAGGAGTTCGCTCGTCATGTCAGGGTCTCCGGGTTTCGAGGGTCTTCTTCGCAAAAAGGCGGGTCGAGGTGAACCCCGCCCGCCGCGCAAACGGCCGGGTACCTAGGGACTTTCGCCTGCTTGGTCAATGCGGCCGCTGACCATCGGTTCACGACGGGCTAGCTTGGCCGAAACAGACGGAGGACTCCCATGGCCGACCCCACCTACATCGATCCGGATCGCGACGCCTGGGAGATCTTCAAATCGCTGCCCAAGGGCGAGCGAATCCAGATGCTGAACCTGGTGAAGCTGAAGCCCCTGG
>CAZXVO010000183.1:536-2967 GCA_964643835.1 uncultured Phenylobacterium sp.
TCGATTTCTGGTTCCTGCCGCTCGGCCATCCCGAGCATGGCAAGGGGCGCACGGGGCTGGAGGCCTATCGCGCCTATGGCCGGACCACGGCGCACATCTTCAAGCGCCTGGGCGGGCGGCAGGTCTGGGCGGGCAAGCCGCAGGTGACGGTGACCGGGCCGCGCAGCGAGGCCTGGGACCTGGCCTTCATCGCCGAGTACCCGAACGCTGAGGCCTTCATCGCCATGGTGCGGGACCCGGAGTACCGCGAGCTGGTGGCGCACCGCACGGCCGGGACCGCCGATTCGCGGCTGGTGCGGATGGAGCCCATAGACGAGCCGGGCGAGGGGTTCGGCGAATAGGCGGGATTGGTGGGGGTTTTGGCCTCTCGCGGGTTCCCGTGATGGGGCAGAGTCCGCGAAGAAGATTGACCACGAACCACACGAAAAACACGAACGGGGCCCTGCGGCGGTGAGGTCTATGTGAGGTGTATGGGGACGAACGGTCTGCGCCCGTTCGTGTTTTTCGTGTGGTTCGTGGTTGAGTTTTAGCGGCTTCGCGGCGCTGCAGAGTCAGCTTGGGTCCCCCGGATCGACGCTGTGCGTCGACCGGAGGATGACGCGAAGGGGAGTGGGGTGATGCTGGCGCTTAGGCCGAATTGCGAATGTTGTGACCGGGACCTGCCGCCCGAGAGCGGCGAGGCGCGGATCTGCACCTTTGAATGCACCTTCTGCGCGGACTGCGCCGAGGGGCGGTTGGGCGGGACGTGTCCAAACTGCGGCGGGAACCTGGTGGCGCGGCCGATCCGGCCGGCGAAGTTGTTGGCGAAGTATCCGGCCTCGACGGAGCGGGTGGTGAAGGCGCACGCGGCCTGCGCCTGAGTTTTACCGCTCATCCCGGCGAAAGCCGGGACGAGCGGTTCTGGGAGGTCAGGCCGCCTCGATCACGCCGGTGATGGCGTCGAAGAGTTCGTCGGCGCGGATGGGTTTGCCGATGTGGCGGTCGGCGCCGGCGGTGGCGGAGGCCGCCATGTCGTCAGGCGAGGTGTTGGCGCTGACCACGATGATCGGGGCGCGCGGGAGGCCAGAGGTCTCCGAGCGGCGGATGGCGCGGATGGCGTCCAGGCCGTCCATCACCGGCATGCGCAGGTCCATCAGCACCACGTCGAAGGCCCCGCCCTGCCAGGCGGCCACGGCTTCCTCGCCGTTCTCGACGCTGACCACCTCGGCTCCGGCCGCGCCCAGCATCAGTTCGACCACCTTGCGGTTGGTGGGATTGTCGTCGGCGGCCAGGACCCGCAGGGTCGGCGCCTCTGCGGCCACATGGTGCGAGGGCGCGGGAGGCCGTTCGTCGGCGACCCGGGCGGCGTCGCCATAGTCAAGCAGGCCCCCGACCAGGTCGTCGAGGGCGCCGGCGGAGCGCAGGATGTCGTCCACCAGGCCCCGCTGGGCCTGCGAAAGATCGGTGGCCGCCAGGGCCTGGGTGAGGCCCATGACGCCGTTGAGCGGGGTGCGCAGGCCGTGGCTCATATCGGCCAGGAACTCGGTCTTGGCGCGACTGGCGGCCTCGACCCGGTGCAGGGCGTCCTCCAGGGCCTCGGCCTGGCGCTTCATCTGGGTGATGTCGACCCGCAGGCCGATGACGCCGCCATCCGAGGTGCGCTTTTCCTCGATCATCAGCCAGTGGCCGTCGGCGATCTGCTGCTCGTGGCGCTCGCCGGTGGGGTTCATCAGCTTGTGCAGCCGCTCGGCGATCCAGGCCTCTTCGCGGCCCGCGGCTTCCGGATAGTCACCGCGCGCCACGCCCGCGCGCAGGGTGTCGGCGAAGCTGCCGCCGCGGACGAACAGGTCGGCGGAGCGGTGGTAGATTTCAGCGTAGCGCTTGTTCCAGAGGATATAGCGGCCCTCGGCGTCCAGCATGACGACGCCTTCGGGGAGCAGGTCCATCGCCTCCTGCAGGAGGTCGCGGGCGGCGCGGCGATCAGCCTCGGCCTCGGCGAGGATCCGCCCGGCGAGCCTGCGCCGCAGGCGGGCCTTCAGTCCCGCCAGCCAGCTTCCAACACCCGACGCCATGGAACGCCCCAACTCAAATTCCCCGTTCTGAGGACAGCTTCGCGGGGGAAAGGTTGCGATCTTCTCTACGGCGCCACGCTGGGGTGCGAGCAGCGCAGGGCGCCGTTGCGGCAGGCGATCTGAAGTCCCGGCGCCTGAAAAATTAGCGTGGCCGGTTCCAATCCTGCGCCGTCGAGGGGTAAGAGCGGGGCATGAGCATCACCACGGTCGGCCTCGACGCCGATGACACCCTTTGGCACAACGAGACCCTGTTCCGGCTGACCCATGACCGGTTCTGCGACCTGCTGGCCGACGTGGCTGAGCGCGCGGTGCTGGAGGCGCGGCTGGCTGAGGTCGAGCGGCGCAATCTGCGGCTCTACGGCTACGGGGTGAAGGGCTTC
>CAZXVO010000183.1:3049-3504 GCA_964643835.1 uncultured Phenylobacterium sp.
GCAGAAGCTGGCGGCGTCCGGCCTCGGCGACCTGTTCGCGGCGGTGGAGATCGTCTCGGAGAAGGATGCGTCGACCTATGAGCGGGTGTTCGCTCGCCATGGGACCGGCGCGGGCCAGGCGGCCATGTGCGGCAACTCCATGAAGTCCGACATCCTGCCGGCGCTGGAAGCCGGCGCCTGGGCCGCCCATGTGCCTTATCCGCTGACCTGGGCCCACGAGATGGCCGACGCGCCGGTGGGGCATGCGCGGTTCGTGGAACTGGACAGCATCCGGGCGTTTCCGGGTTGGCTGGCGAGCATCGCCTGACGCACTCCCCGGGGCGGTCTCTGGGTGGCCGATAGGCCGCTTGAAGATCTGACCACGAAAAACACGAAAAACACGAACGGGGCCCTTGCAGCGGTGAGGTCTGCGCGAAGGGGTGTGGGCGCGAACCGTCTGGGCCCGGTGGGGTTTT
>CAZXVO010000183.1:3514-7846 GCA_964643835.1 uncultured Phenylobacterium sp.
CGTGCTGGGCAGCCTGCTGGGGGGCGGCCTGGGCGAGGGGGGGGGGGCGGGACCGGTGGGCGCCCGTTGGTGTTTTGCGTGTTTTTCGTGGTCAAGTCTTTGCGGCGTCGCCGCGTTGCTGAGAGGCGGCTTGGGTCCCCCGGATCGTCGCTTTGCGACGACCGGAGGATGACGATTGGGGCGGCGCGCGCCGATCAGGTCACAAATGTTCGCTCCGCCTCGTCCTTGCCTCGAAACGAGAGGACGAGGACATGGAGCGGACGTCGCGGGTCATCTGTGCCGGGCTGGCGCTGATCCTGGGGATCAATGCGGTGGCGCAGATGGCGCAGCCCTTCTGGTGGTACAATGCGGTTCCCGGCGTGCCGGCGACCGGGCCCTATAATCCGCACTTCGTGAAGGATATCGGCGCGGCCTATCTCGCCGCCGTGCTCGGGCTGGCCTGGTTCGCCGCGCGGCCCCGGCAGGGGTGGCCGGCCCTGGTGGCGGGCGCGCTGTTCCTGGGGCTGCACGCCGGCGTGCATGTCTTTGACGCCAGCTGTTCGGCCGATCCGGTCCGCGACCTCGTTCGGGATTTTCCGGGCGTCTTCCTGCCCGCCATCGCCGCGATCCTGGTCGCGGTGTTCTTCCGCCCGAAGGAGGCCTGACATGCTGAGATCCATCCTGAAGCGCCAGATCGACGGGTTCGAGCGGGCCTGGAGCTATGACGCCAGCTATATGCGCGACCTGTTGGCGGCGTCGGTTCCGAGCTTCCTGCGCTTCAGCCTGGTCACCGGCCTGCCGGACCGCCGGGCGGCGCCAGCCGCGGCCCTGGCGACGGCGGGGATCATCGGGACCCTGGCCGAGGACTGCGGGCCTTGCACCCAGATCTCCACCGACATGGCCCGGGCGAGCGGCGTCGCGCCAAAGGTGCTGCGGGCGATCCTGGCGGGGGACCTGGAGGGCATGGGCCCAGACGCGGCGCTCGCCTACCGGTTCGCCCGCGCGAGCCTGGCCCGCGATCTGGAGGCCGCCGATCCCCTGCGGGACGAGATCGTCCGTCGCTGGGGGCAGAAGGGCCTGGTGGCTATCGCCCTGTCGCTGACGACGGCGCGGATGTATCCGACGCTGAAGTACGCCCTGGGGCACGGCAAGACCTGTTCGCGGGTGGTTGTGGACGGGACGGCGGTGGTCCCGCCCCGGCTGGCGGCCTAGGGTCGCGCCATGGTCCTTTGCGGCGACATCGAAGCCTTCGAAGCGGCGCGGCCGCGGTTGAAGCGGCTGGCCTATCGGATGCTGGGCTCGGTGGCCGAGGCCGAGGACGCGGTTCAGGACGCCTGGCTGCGCTGGGCCGGCGCGCGGGGCGAGGTGGCCGATCCCATGGCGTGGCTGGTGCGTGTCACCAGCCGGCTGTGCCTGGACCGGCTGAAGTCGGCCAAGACGCGGCGCGAGACCTATCGCGGCCCCTGGTTGCCGGAGCCGTTGATCGAGGAACTGGCCGACGATCCCGTAGAGAAGGCCGAGGAGGTGTCGGTGGCCTTCCTGCTGGCCCTGGAGCGGCTGTCGCCCCTGGAGCGGGCGGTGTTCCTGCTGCACGACGTGTTCGAGGCCGACTATGGCGAGGTTGCTGAGACCCTGGGCCGCAACGAGGCGGCAGTGCGCCAGCTGGCCAGTCGGGCGCGGGCGCATGTGCAGGACGCCCGGCCGCGCTTTACGGTCGATGAGGCCGAGGCCGCACGGCTGGCGGCGGCCTTCATGGCGGCCGCCGCGGAGGGAAACCTCGAGGGCCTGAAGGCGGTGCTGGCCCAGGATGCGGTCATGGTCACCGACGGCGGCGGCAAGCGCAGCGCCGCGCTGCGCCCGCTGATCGGGCGTGAGGACGTGATCGCGCTTCTGACGGGGCTCGCATGGCGCAATGGCGCGGGCTGGCCGGTGAGCTTCCGGGCGGTGCGGATCAACGGCTATCCGGGGGTGATCCTGGAGCGCGAGGACGGGCCGATGACGGTGGCCTTCCAGCCGGACGGCCAGGGGCGGATCGCGGGGGTCTACATGGTGCGCAACCCGGAGAAGCTGGGGCATCTGCATCCCCACCCCTCGTCATCCTCCGGCGGCGAAGCCGTCCGGGGGACCCAAACTGCCGAGGGCAAATAGGCAAGGCCGCTTGGGTCCCCCCGATCCCCGCGGGGGCGGGGGCCGGAGGATGACGCAGAGGGGGGGCCTCGCTATTATGCCCCGGGCGCTTAGACGAACGTTTCCTGGACGAACTCAAGTCCCGCCTTCGCCCCTCCGACGTGATCGGGAAATCGGTGAAGCTGCGGAAGCAGGGGCGCGAATATGTGGGGTTGTCGCCGTTCAACAAGGAGAAGACGCCCTCGTTCTACGTGAACGACGACAAGGGCCAGTTCTTCGACTTCTCGTCGGGCAAGACCGGCGACCTGATCACCTTCCTGCAGGAGACCGAGCGGCTGACCTTTGCGGAGGCCGTGGAGAAGCTGGCGGCCGAGGCGGGCCTGGCCCTGCCGGCGGTGGATCCGGCGGGCGCGGCCCAGGACAAGAAGCGCCAGGGCCTGTCGGACTGGCTGGAGCTGGCGGCGCAATGGTTCGAGGCCGAGCTGCGCCGGCCGGTGGGGCAGGAGGCGCGGGCTTATCTGGAGCGCCGGGGCCTGCCGGAGAAGGAGTGGGCCAGGTTCCGGCTGGGATATGCGCCGCCTGGGCGCACGACCCTGAAGGACTATCTGGTCGCCAAGGGCGCCCGGCCCGCCGAACTGGTGGAGACGGGCATGCTGATCGCGCCGGAAGAGGGCGGCGCGCCTTACGACCGGTTCCGCGAGCGGATCATCTTTCCGATCACCGATGCGCGCGGGCGGGTGATCTCGTTCGGCGGGCGGGCGCTCGATCCCAAGGCCCGCGCCAAGTACCTCAACGGCCCGGAGACCGTGGTCTTCCACAAGGGCCACCAGCTCTATGGCCTGGCCGAGGCGCGCAAGCTGCTGGCGGCGGCGCCAACGGGCGAGAACCTGCCCCTGGCGGTGGTCGAGGGCTATATGGACGCCATCGCCTGTCAGCGGGCCGGCATCCCGGCGGTGGCGCCCATGGGTACGGCCCTGACCGAGGAACAGATGGAGCTGCTGTGGCGGCACCATCCCGAACCCACCCTGTGCTTTGACGGCGACCGGGCGGGCCGCCAGGCGGCGGGCCGGGCCCTCGATCGGGCGCTGCCGCTGCTGAAGCCCGGGAAGAGCTTCCGGTTCGCCATTGTCGAGGGTGGCAAGGACCCGGACGAGGTGCTGCGCGAGCAGGGGGCGGCGGCGCTGAAGGCCCAGATGGCCCAGACCACTCCCTTCGTGGAGGCCCTGTTCGTCCGCGAGCGCGACCTGGAGCCGCTGGACACGCCGGAGCGCCGGGCGGGGCTGAAGGCGCGCCTGCGACAATTGGCCGGGACCATCGCCGACAAGGACCTGCAGCAGGCCTATCGCGACGATCTGCTGGCCCGGCTGGATGCGATCTTCGCCCGCCCGGAGCGCGAGCCGCGCCGGGAATGGACGCCGCAGGGGCCGGGCGGCGGACGTCGCCGCGGGGCCTGGGGCCAGCCGCCGGTTCCCGTAGCGCCCACCGCAGAAGGCAAGGCCGCGGCCCGCAGGCTGGCCCATCGGCTGGACCTGACGGCGGCGGCCCTGGTCCGCTATGTGCTGTCCGATCCGATGGTGCTAGACGATCACCTCGAGGACGCGCTCACGGCCAACGGCTTGGGCGATCCGGCGCTATCCGAATTGGCGAGGGAAATCATTCGCCTGCGTCTTGACCACGACCATCTTGACTCGGCCACCCTCACACGCCATCTGGCGTCTTGCGGGTATAGTACGCTGCTGACAGACATCGACCGGGCCGCTGCGACATCGAGCGCGCCCATCCTGAAAACGGATGTCTCCCTCGACGCGGCTAGATCCCAGTGGTCGCAAGCCTTCGCTCGTCTTTCCAGACTGGCGGCGCTCGACGAGGCCGTAGCCGCCGCCAAGGGAAACCTGGGCGAGCGATCCTCTATGGAGACCCTCGAGCGTCTGAAAGGCGAACGCGACGCACTGAAACGCGCGATCAGGGATTGGAACGATTAAGGCGGTTGAAGGGGTCGTTTAGGTAAACGGCCTTTAAGCGACCGCACTTCACCATTGGCGGCGCGGCCCTCGCGGGGTGTGGGGCGGCGCCGGACCGGAGACTTAGATGAGCACGACCACCGCTGACACGGAAGCGACCGAGACCACTGGGGGCGACGGCCCGCTGCTCGACCTTACCGACGCCGGGGTAAAGAAGTTCATCAAACAGGCCAAGGCCCGCGGCTACGTCACGATGGACGAGCTG
>CAZXVO010000184.1:0-5764 GCA_964643835.1 uncultured Phenylobacterium sp.
AGACTGTCACCCATCTATCCGGGCTGTTCTGTCACCACTCTATCCGGGCTGCACAACCGTTTCCCTTCTCCCCTTGTGGGAGAAGGACCTCCAGGTTCGGTAGGGTTCAGCTCTCCGCGGGCTCGGTCAGCCCCGCAAACGGCCCGCCCTTGGCGAAGCTGTCGCGGACGGCTTCCGGCGTGAGGGTCGCGGCCTTGTCGAGCTCGAAGATCTCCGGCGGCACGTACCAGTGCAGCTTGTCGGAGTGGTAGGCCTCCCAGACCACCTCAGCCACGGCGCGGGGCGGAATGGCGCGGAACATGCCCTCCTTGGGCGCGGCCTCGACCGCGCCGGGCGGCAGGATCGGGGTGTCGATCAGCCCCGGCAGCACATCGGCGGCGCGCACGCCATAGGCCTTGAACTCCACGGACAGCGCCTCAGTCAGGCCCTTCACCGCGTGCTTGGTGGCCGAATAGACCGCGATGCCCGGAATGCCGAAGGTCGCCGACGAGGACGAGGTGGTGAAGCACATCGAATTGGGCGTGGCGCGCAGGTACTGCAGCCCCTCGTGGATCCCGATCAGGACGCCGACGAAATTGACGTTCACCACCGCCATGATGTCGTCGAAGGTCATGTCGGCGAAGGGACCGCCGCGGCCGATGCCGGCGTTGTTGTAGAGGATGTCCATCCGCCCGCCGGTCGCCTCGGCGAAGCTGGCCAGGCAGGCCTTGTACTGGTCGCGGTCGGTGACGTTCAGCACGCCGGTGACGCAGTTCTCGCGGCCGATATCGCGCTTCAGGGCCTCCAGACCCGCATTGTTCACGTCATAGGCGCCGACGAACCAGCCCTTCTCGGCGAACAGCAGCGCGGTCTCGCGGCCCATGCCCGACGCGGCGCCGGTGATGAAGATGGTCTGGCGGCCGTTGGACACACCCATGTGGTCTCTCCCCAATTTGGCTTCCGCGCTCGGTCGGCGCGCTGAAAACCAGTCTAGAGCTATTGCCCTTGGGGAACGGAGCGGAAAACGCGGCTGTTGAAATCAGCACGCCGTTCTAGACTTCGCGGCGACGAACACGGAGGACGAACGCGTGCGTAGACCTTGGGGGATGGCTCTGGTCCTTGGCCTGATGGTCTTCGCGTCCCAGGCTGTGGCCCAGACCACCCTGCCCTTGCGCACCGTGGGCCGGACGGTCCCCGGAGAGGGCGCCTTCAGCCTGATGCAGTGGCCTGGGGTCTATTTTGAGGGCGCGTTCACGGGCGCCGAGGTCACGGTGGGACCGGCGTCCGGCAAGGCCCGTTTCAAGGTCGAGATCGACGGCGCGCCAGCCGGGCTGGTCGCCTCGGGCGATCCGGCCTTACGGATCTCCAGCCTCTCGCCCACCGCGCACCGGCTGCGGGTCGAGCGCATCGACGAGGAGCGCGACGTGGTGGCCGGCTTCGGCGGCGTGACCGTGCCTGGGCCAGACAACGTACTGCCCCCGCCCCCGCCCCGCGCACGCCAGATCGAGTTCATCGGCGATTCTTTCACCGCCGGGTTCGGCCTGACAGCCGGCAGGGCCTTTTGCACCAATGGGAAGATCTGGGCGACGACCGACACCTCCCAGACCTTCGCGGCCCAGCTGGGCCGCCACTACGACGCGGACTACCAGGTGATCGCCTATTCCGCCGGGGGGCTGGTGCGGAACTCGCCCTTCCGCCGCAAGAAGCCCGTCGTGCCGCAGCTCTATGAGCGCATCCTGTTCGATGACCCGACCCCGGCGCCGCGCGATCCAGCCTGGAGGCCGCAGCTTCTGGTGCTGTCCCTGGGCAGCAATGACTTCGCCCCGATGGACCGACGCGAAGCCTGGAAAACCCTGGCCCAGGTCGAGGCGGCCCTGGTCCCGGCCGCGGTCGCCTTTGTCCGCCGGCTTCAGGACCGATATCCCGGCGTGAAGATCCTGCTGCTGGACTTCGACGAGGCGCCCGTGGTCGCCAGCAACCGGCTGATCATGGCCGAGCTCGAGAAGGCCGGCGTCAGCGACGTGCGCCACGTCTCGACCCGCGACCGCTTCGCCTTCAGTGGCTGCTTCGCGCACCTCGATGCCGGGGACAACACCAAGGTCGCCAGCCAGCTCCAGGAGGTGATCGACGCCTGGCCGGGGGTGTGGAGCCGCTAGGCCGCCAGAGGCGATGATGCAGCCCTTCTGATCATCGCGACCAGACCGAGGCGGCGCCATGCCTGAGATCCAAGACCATTCAGGCGTGAAGCTCGCGCATCACCCCATCTGTGGTTGACCCAATCCGCTCAGGTCGCCAAGCTCCTACCTGCGGACCCTGGAGGTGACGATGCAGCCGTCTGCAAAGGGACTGAGGTGGTGGTGTCTTGGCCTCGTGTTGACCTGCGCCGCCGCGCCAGTCGACGTGCGAGCTCAGGATGCAGGCTGTACGCCCGTCCCACCCGCCTGCGCCGCCGTGGACCGGAAAGCTCAGCCCTATATTGATCGGCAGACGGCGGCGGCGACAAGCGCGAGGATGAACGCCGCCGCCGCCGCCGCCGCCGCATACTGCGGGCTCTCGGTGAGCATCGAGGTCATGAATTATTGCGCTGCGGTTTATCAGAACGCCGGCCGTTCCAGCTGTGCGGCCCAGGCTGATCGGCAAGCGGAAGAGTTCCGAACCCAGCAGCAGCACTTCCTGCAGGTGTTCAAGGAAACGTCCGCGGTGTCCAATCCTGATGTGAGCGCGCAATGCGGCTTCTAGGTCCTGGCGTCGCGATCTCGATGACCTCGATCTGGATCCTCGCAGCCGGGTCCGCGAGCGGGCAGTCGAGCGGCTATTTGCCAGGGAAGGCTTGCTCCATCATTGGAACCTGCGCTGGCCTGACGGCTGGCGCAACTACTAGCTCCGTTGCGCTCACGCCGTCCGCCAGTCCGGCCGTGCCGGACGCTCGCCCGCCCTACGAAGACGCCATGAGCCGCCTGCCACCCGATCCTCCGGCCAGCCTCACCAGCGCAGGAGGAGCGTCAGCGTTCACCCCCCTACACGCGGGCGCGAACTATGAGGGCAAGAGCTGCGTGTACTTCACCCGCCCGGTGGTGGAGCCTGGCTCAGATCAGCTCAATGTCCACGCCGATGGTGTCCACGTGCTCTATGGCGGAGTCCACTATGTCTGTCAGGGGCGGCGCTGGAAGGCTGCGACCGGCTCCGAGGATGCGACGGACGCCGCCCTCCGGGCCGAGGACTTGGAAGCCCGCGGGCGGACCGGAAGGGAGAAATAGGCCATGCGTTACGGCTGGCTCATCGCCCTAGTCGCTGCAATCTGCCTCACGCCTTTCCGTGGACAAGCGGCGGACTCGCCGAAGGTGGCGCTCGCCATATCCCTGCGAGAGGACGCTGACGCAGCCTTCCAGGCCAAGGACGCGCAGCAGGCCGAGAGCTACCTGCGCCAAAGCCTGGCGCTCGATCCGGACTCTGACCTGATCCGGGCCAAGCTGAGCATCTCGCTCCTGGCGCAGAGCCGCGTTTCGGAAGCGGTGGCGGCGCTCTCAGACGTCGCGTTTGTGTGGGGGAATGGCCCGGAGGCCGACTATATCAACGAGGCCATTTCGCTGGTGTCGAGCGCCGCGGTGGACTGGGAGACCGGCTGGGCGGACTCGGTTCGGCAGTTGGCGGCGCGCTCCGCCCCAGAGACAGACTGGCTATCGCCGCTCGCCCCTGAGCTTGCACGACTGGCGCGGGCTACTCCAATCCGCCGGGAACGGCCCAGTGACTGCTTAGTCCAGGCGCGCCTCGCGGCCCTGCTCGAACGGGGTGGTCAGGTCTTCAAACCCAATGCGATCTGCGCCTCCGGACCGGCGAACGCTGACCTCTACACCGGGCATCACATCGGCTGGCTTTCCCTGACGGGACGTCCGGAAGAAGCGGTCATCGTTACGGAGGAGCTGCAGCGATCAGTTCGTGAACCCAGCGATGGCCAGCCCTGCACGCGCGCGCCCGGACCTGCGATGTCGAACCTCGCCGGCTATTCGCCAGCCTTGGTCGAGCGCGTTCGCAAGGCGGGCCGGGCCGCTTGCCAGTCATCCGTTCAACGGGCGCTGCTCGACGCCGCCGACCGGGCTGCTCATCGTGAGTTCTTGAAACTGGCCTGGGCGGCGGCCTCGGCTCCCCCTTGGCGGGCCGCCACCGACCAGGACCGCGCCAACACCGTCTTGTCCATCGCTTACATGTACGGAGAAGTCCGGGTCATCCGCAGCCTTATGTTGGCCAAGGGCCTTCAGTGGGACGACGGCGCTTATGTCTACCTTGCCGCCGCCGGCCTTCTCGGACCCGCCCAGGAATATGCGGCGCGTTACAGGAGCACGGGTCCCCACGGGGCCCTGATCCAGACCGCCAATCGTGTCAACAAGGCGCAACGTGAACAGGTGCGGCGCATCGTCATCGAGGGTCGGCCCCTGGGCGCACTGTCGGACTGGCCGGTAATCCCCGACGCCGAAGATGGCACGCTGCAGAAGATCGACACCTTCGTGACGCTCGCCATCCAACAGTTTGGACTGCCGGAGGCCTACAGATCCCATAAGCGCCTTACGTCGACGCCCTGACCCCTGGGGCCGATGATCCAGATCAAGGCCCAGGGGCGTATGGCGGGCATTTTTGGCGCCATGCCCGTCGAAGTGCGCATCGCCCGTATCCTCGGACCGTTCCTGCTGGCCATGGGCCTGACCGAACCCTTCGCCATGCCGGTGTTCGCCGCCCAGACAGGACCGGTGGTCTATCTGAACGGCACGCTGCTGTTCGTCGCCGGCGTTGCGATCCTCCAGGCCTATGCGCGCTGGACACGGGACTGGCGCAGCCTCGTGACCCTGTTCGGCTGGGTCATGACCGGCGCCGGCCTCTATCGCCTCGCCCAGCCGGCCGCGCCCCAGCTTGAGGCCGGGCCGGGAACGGACGCCGTGTTCCTGATCTTGATCGCGGGCGGCGCGGTGCTGACGCTTAACGGCTACCGGCGGCGCTAAGCCGGGATCAGCCCCGCGCCTGCATCCCGTTCTTCTTCAGCCGCCAGACCAGCAGGTCGAAGCGGTCCTGGCCGAAGAAGGGTTCGTTCTGGTGGACCATGCAGGGCACGCCCCAGTGGCCGGAGGCGCGGTGGGCCTCCTGGTTGGCCTCGATCTCCTTTGCGATGGCGTCGCCGGCCGCGTCGGCCTCGGCCTGAAGCTCAGCCTGGTTCAGGCCGGCGCGCTCGATGGCGCGGGCCAGCTTGTCGCCCTCGTTCCAGGGCATGTCCTGGCCCGACCAGATCAGGCGACTGACCTCGTCATAGAAGGCGACGCCCTGCGGCTTGTGCGAGGCGATGACGCCGAGCGGCATCAGGAGCGACAGATGCGGCTGGTCCTTGGCGCCGTTCAGGGTGGCCATGTCCACCACCACCGGATCAGGGCGCGGCCAGGCGTAGGGCAGGCCGTGATATTCGGCGAGCCGCATGGTGTCCCGCATCAGGTACGGAATGAACAGCGGGTCCTGCTTGGTGAAAAAGCCTTCCGACCGCACCGCCAGAGGATAGACCGGCCGCATGTTGACCGTGACGTCGAACTCCTCCTGGAGCGCCCGAAGCTTGGACATCACGAGGTAGGAATAGGGGCTGCGGAAAGACCAGAAGACGTCGACGGAGAGGCTCATCAGATAAGTCCGGATAGCGGAGACGAGGCCTCAGCATACATGCGTTTTGGCATACGTCCTGCCAAAAACGCCTCGCGGCCGGCGATCACCGCATGCTTCATGGCGCGCGCCATGCGGATCGGGTCCTGAGCGC
>CAZXVO010000184.1:5774-7602 GCA_964643835.1 uncultured Phenylobacterium sp.
CCGGCGATGGCGGTGTTCATCAGCACCGCGTCGCAGCCCAGTTCCATGGCGATGGCGGCGTCTGAGGCCGTGCCGACGCCCGCGTCCACCAGGACAGGAACGCTGGACTGCTCGATGATCAGGGCCAGATTCAGGGCGTTCTGGATGCCGCGGCCCGAGCCGATGGGCGCGGCGGCGGGCATGATGGCGGCGGCGCCGGCGTCCTCCAGCTTCTTGGCGTAGACCGGATCGTCACTGCAGTAGACCATCACCTGGAAGCCCTCGGCGATGAGCATTTTCATGGCCCGCAGGGTCTCTTCCATGTCCGGCAGCAGGTGCTTGGTGTTGGACAGCACCTCCAGCTTGACCAGGTCCCAGCCGCCGGCCTCGCGGGCCAGGCGCAGGGTGCGCACTGCCTCCTCGCCCGTGAAGCACCCCGCCGTGTTGGGCAGGAAGGTGAACCGGTCCGGCTTCACATGGTCCACCAGCATCGGCTGGCTGGGATCGGACAGGTTCACCCTCCGAAGGGCGACCGTGACGATCTCCGCCCCGGCGGCCTCTGCCGCGGCGGCGTTTTCGGCGTAGTCCTTGTACTTGCCGGTGCCGACGATCAGGCGGGAGGAAAAGGTGCGGCCCGCCACGGTCCAGGTGTCTGCAGTCGTCGCGGTGGTTTGGGCGCCGTCCATGGTCAGCCGCCTCCGATAAAGTGAACAATCTCGATCCTGTCGCCATCGGCGACAGGAGTCGCGTGATAGGCCGAACGCGGAACGATCTCCAGATTGCGTTCGATGGCCACCTTGCGTGGATCCAGGCCCAGGGCCTCGACCAGGGCGGCCAGGTGCTCAATCCCTGTGAATTCCCGGGTCTCGCCGTTGATTGTCAGGGTCATGGGCAGCCTCGAATGCGGGGTCGCGTGTCGCAATGCTTGTGACCCCCGCCGCCGACCGTTACAAGACGGCGGAATCGACGGCGGAGCCGAATGTCGAAACCGATCTATGTGCTGAGCGGTCCCAACCTCAACCTTCTGGGGACTCGCGAGCCGGAGATTTACGGAAAAGCCACCCTGGACGATGTGCGGGTGCTCTGTGAGCAGCGCGCCTCGTCCCTGGGGCGCAGCGTCGTGTTCCGGCAATCGAACCACGAAGGCCAGCTGATCGACTGGGTTCAGGAGGCGCGCAAGGAAGCCTGCGCCCTCGTGATCAACCCGGCCGGCTATGGACACACCTCCATCGCCCTGCTGGACGCGCTGAAGATGCTCGAGATCCCGATCATCGAGTGCCACCTCTCCAACCCGGCGGCGCGCGAGGCGTTCCGTCATCACACCTATGTGTCGCTGGCGGCGACCGGAGTGGTCTCCGGTTTCGGCGCGGCGAGCTATGAACTGGCTGTAGAGGCCGCGGCGAAGCTTTCCGCCTAAGCCTCACACCAAAGCAGATAAGGGTTCTTCCTATGGCTAGCAGTCCCAAGGCTCCCGCCGATCAGCTCGACGCGCGCCTGGTCCGCAAACTGGCCGATATCCTGACCGACACCGGGCTCAGCGAAATCGAGGTCGAGCATAACGGCCTGAAGATCCGGGTCGCCAAGACCCTGACGGCCGCACCCGTGGCATATGCCGCCGCGCCGGCTCCCGTGGCCGCCGCGCATGTCGCTGCCGTCCCCGCGGCGCCAGCTGCCGTGGAAGCCGCCGCCCCCGCCGCCGTGCGCGGCGATGCGGTCAAGTCGCCGATGGTCGGCACCGTCTACCTGCAGCCGCAGCCCGACGCCCCGGCCTTCGTGAAGGTCGGCGACACGGTTACCGCCGGCAAGTACGATGTGACCGTGACCGCTGGCCCGAGCTTCACCAGCCGCC
>CAZXVO010000184.1:7612-7840 GCA_964643835.1 uncultured Phenylobacterium sp.
GTCATCGAGTAAGGGTCATGTTCGACAAGAACCTGATCGCCAACCGGGGCGAGATCGCGCTGCGGGTCCACCGGGCCTGCAAGGAAATGGGCATCGCCACCGTGGCGGTCCATTCCGAGGCTGACCGCAGCGGCATGTGGGTGCGGCTGGCGGACGAGAGCGTCTGCATCGGCCCGGCGCCCGCGGCCAAGTCCTACCTGAACATCCCCTCGATCATCGCCGCGGCGG
>CAZXVO010000185.1:0-769 GCA_964643835.1 uncultured Phenylobacterium sp.
CCGAGGCCTGGTCGCTCAGGCTGGAGCTGACCAGGGCGTCCTTGTGCACCAGGACCGCCGAACGCAGGTCGGCGCCGTCCAGCCGGGCCCAGTTGAGCCGCGCGCCTTCGAAGGCCGCGCCGCGCAGGTCGGCGCGACTGAGCACCGCCCGGGTGAAGTCGCAGCGGCTGAGGATTGCGCCACAGAACACCGCCCGGCTGAGGTCGGTCTCGGCGAAGGTGCTGCCGTCGAGGTCCGAGCCCGTGAAGTCGATATCCGGCAAGATCCGGCGGTCGGCCTTCATGCGGCGGGCCATGATGAAGCGCGGCAGCTTGCGCGCGCCCACCGGGCGGCCGGCGACGAAGGCCTCATGCGCCGCGATCATCTCCTCAAAGCCCGCCGGCTGGACGGGACTCAAGCGGGAGTAAAAGCCGGATCCGGGACCACGCATGCCCTAGACCTCAAATCCGCCGAGCCGCCAGCCATGACGGCAGCCCTGAGCACATAACCCCAAGACAGACACCAGATACCCCCAAATTGCGCGGTCATTACTGATGACAGCGCCTGACCGCGGGTCATCTCGGCGATGATTTGGGTGTCCAGGCAAGTCTATCCAACCGCCCTTCCCCGCTCTGGGTAGAACAATACTTCCCGCCACGCGACTCTCGCGGAGCTACACAAGCCCTGGGTGTAGCGCAGCGGAGACAAGCAGGGATCAGGCGAGCTCCGTCGAACTCGCCCAGTCGAGGCGAGCCAGGTCCTGGTCCGTCAGCTTGAGCGCCGCAGACCC
>CAZXVO010000185.1:808-2231 GCA_964643835.1 uncultured Phenylobacterium sp.
ATAGCGCTTCACGCCACGCCCGCGCGGGCTCTTGGCCAGGTCGGCCTCTGACCGGTACTTGCCGGTCAGGAAGCCCGAGGCCAGGCCGTAATAGGGAATCACCCCGACCTCATTCTCGATGCAGACCTGCTGCAGGCCGGCCTCGAAGCCGGCGCGGTCGTAGAGATTGTAGAGGGGCTGTTCGCTGTTGTAGCGCGCCCAGCCATGGGCGGCGCTGATGTCGAGGGCCGACTTCAGCCGCGCGGGCTCGAAGTTGGAGGCGCCGATCGCCCGCACCTTGCCGGCCTTGACCAGGCGCTCATAGGCCTCGGCGGTCTCTTCCTGCGGCGTCTCCGGATCGTCCCGGTGCGACTGGTAGAGGTCGATGACATCGGTCTGCAGGCGTTTGAGCGAGGCCTCCACGGCCTCGACCATGTACTTGGCCGACAGCCCCTTCATCCCCTCGCCCATCTCGGAGCCGAGCTTGGTCATCAGCACGACCTTGTCGCGCTTGCCGCTGGTCTTGAACCAGTTGCCGATGACGGTTTCAGAGGCCCCGCCGCCGGCTGGCGACCAGCGGGAATAGACGTCGGCCGTATCGACGGCGTTGAAGCCGCCGTCGACAAAGGCGTCCAGGACGCGGAACGAGGTCGTCTCGTCCGCCGTCCAGCCGAACACGTTCCCGCCCAGGACGAGCGGCGCGATCTTGAGGTCAGACTTCCCTAGCCGGCGCAGCTCCATCCTGGTCTCTCCCGTGTTCTGTTATGCAGCCTCGCCTTCATACACCGGCACGTCGGCGGCGGGCAAAGCCGCCTTGCCGCGGATCATGTCGGCGGCCTTCTCGGCGACCATGATGGTGGGGGCGTTGGTGTTGCCGCCCACCAGGGTCGGCATGACCGAGGCGTCGACCACCCGCAGACCCTGCAGGCCCTGGACCTTCAGTTCCGAGTCGACCACCGCCATCGGATCGCCCTTCACGCCCATGCGGCAGGTGCCGACAGGGTGATAGATGGTCTCAGCGGCGGTCTTGATCCAGGCGTCGATCTGCTCGTCGGTCTGAACGTCCTTGCCGGGAAACAGCTCGGTGGTGCGGTAGGGGTCGAGGGCCGACTGCTCGGCGACCTTGCGCATCATCTTGACGCCCTCGCGCAGGGCGCGGCGGTCTTCCTCGGCCGACAGATAGTTGGCGAAGATCGCCGGATCATCGAACGGATCGGCCGAGCGCAGGCCGACGCGGCCACGGCTCTCGGGCCGCAGTTGGCAGACGTGGAAGGTGAAGCCGTCCTTCTCGACGGCGACCTTGCCGTGGTCCTGCATGACCGCGATGACCACGTGGATCTGCAGGTCGGGACGGTCCAGGTCGGGACGCGACTTCAGGAAGGCGCCGCTTTCCAGCGCGTTCTGACGGCCGACGCCCTTGCGGAACAGCAGCCAGTTCAGACCG
>CAZXVO010000185.1:2241-7815 GCA_964643835.1 uncultured Phenylobacterium sp.
GGGTCTTGAGGCCCTTGCGCGCCGAATAGAGCGTGCGCGGCTTGGGGCATTCCCAGGACAGGCAGCAGTCCAGGTGGTCCTGCAGGTTCTGGCCGACGCCCTTCAGGGCGTGGACCACCGGGATGCCGTGCTTGCCGAGCTCGTCGGGATCGCCAATGCCCGAGAGCTGCAGGATCTGGGGCGACTGCACCGCGCCGGCGCAGAGAAGGACCTCACGATTGGCCTTTACGACCTTCTTTTCCTTGGTCTTTTCGTCGATGTACTCGACGCCCGTCGCCACACCGTTCTCGACGATGATCTTGCTGGTCCGCGCGCCGGTGATGCAGGTCAGGTTCGGACGGTTCAGGATCGGATGCAGATAACCGCGGGCCGCGCTCCAGCGCTCCCCGTCCTTGATGGTCATCTGATACGGGCCCCAGCCTTCCTGCTTGAAGCCGTTGAAGTCATCGGTGGCCGGGTGACCAGCCTGGACGCCAGCCTCGATGGTGGCCTTGTAGATCGGGTTGGGCGTGGAGGCCTTGGACACCGCCAGCGGGCCGTCGCCGCCGTGATAGTCGTCACCGCCGCCTTCCAGGCTTTCCGAGCGCTTGAAGTAGGGCAGAACGTCCTTGTAGGCCCAGCCTTCCAGGCCCATCTGGCGCCACTGATCATAGTCCCGGGCGTGGCCGCGGATGTAGATCATCCCGTTGATCGAGGACGACCCGCCCCAGCCCTTGCCGCGCGGCCACCAGAGCTTGCGGTTGTTCAGGTTCGGCTCCGGCTCGGTCCAGAAGCCCCAGTTGTAGGTGCCCTTGTTGGGCAGCAGGGCGCCGACGCCAGCCGGCATCTTGACCAGGATGGAGTTGTCCTTGGTCCCGGCTTCCAGCAGCAGGACCTTCACGCCTGCGTCTTCGGTCAGCCGATTAGCCAGGACGCAGCCGGCCGAACCGGCGCCGATGATGATGTAGTCGTAGGCGTCCAAGGCTGGCCTCCCCTTAACAACGTTTAGTTGGTGGCGAACTTACAGAGCCCGCGGCCCAGGGCAAGCCGCCGAACCGAGAAACCTGACGCCGGCGTCACGAAATTCGAGCCGAAGCATTTCCAACCCGACTCCCTCGCCCCGCAAGCGGGGCGAGGGTTCAAACCACCGCCGCAAGCTCAGAGGCCTGCTTGATGGCCGCCTTGGCGTCCAGTTCGGCGGCCTCGTAGGCGCCGTCGACCAGGGTGGCCTTCACGCCGGCCTGGGTCAGGGCGTCATAGAGGTCGCGCTTGGGCGTCTGGCCGGCGCAGATGATCACCGTGTCGACATCGAACAGGGTCGGCTGGTCGCCCACGCGGGCGTGCAGGCCAGCGTCGTCGATCTTCAGGTACTCGACGCCATTCAGCATCTTCACGCCGCGCCGCTGCAGAGTCAGGCGGTGGGTCCAGCCGGTGGTCTTGCCCAGGGTCTTGCCGACGGCGTCGGACTTGCGCTGCATCAGGGTGACCTCCCGACCCGACGTCGCCACTTCCGGCGTGACGCCGGTGACCCCGCCGCGCGGGTGGTTCTTGAAGTCGATGCCCCACTCCTTGGCGAAGACGTCGATATCGAGGGAGGCCGAGACACCCTTGTGGGTGATCAGCTCGGCCACGTCGAAGCCGATGCCGCCGGCGCCGATGATCGCCACCTTCTGGCCGACCTGCGCCTTGCCCTGGATGACGTCGATATAGCTGGCGACCTTGGGGTGATCGATGCCCGGCAGGTCCGGGGTGCGCGGCTCGATGCCGGTGGCCAGGATCACCTCGTCAAAGCCGGCCGCCAGGTCCTGGGCCGAGACACGGGTGTTCAGGCGGACCTCGACCTCCAGCACCTCCAGGCGCTTGTTGTAGTAGCGCAGGGTCTCGTCGAACTCCTCCTTGCCGGGGATCCGCCGGGCCAGGTTGAACTGGCCGCCGATCTCGGAGGCGGCGTCGAACAGGGTGACCTTGTGGCCCCGCTCAGCCGCGACAGTGGCGTAGGCCAGGCCCGAGGGCCCCGCGCCGACCACCGCGATCCGCTTGGCCGTGGTCGTGGCCGGATAGTTGAGCTCGGTCTCGCGGCAGGCGCGTGGATTGACCAGGCAGCTGGTCAGCTGGCCGGTGAAGGTGTGATCAAGGCAGGCCTGGTTGCAGCCGATGCAGGTGTTGATCTCGTCCTCGCGGCCCTCCAGCGTCTTCTTCACCAGGTCGGCGTCGGCCAGCATGGGGCGGGCCATGGACACCAGGTCGGCGTCGCCCCTGGCCAGCACCTCTTCCGCCACATGGGGCATGTTGATGCGGTTGCTGGTGATCATTGGAACGGTCAGTTCCTTGCGCAGGCGCCCGGTCACCTGGGCGAAGGCCGCGCGCGGCACCATCGTGGCGATGGTCGGCACCTGGGCCTCGTGCCAGCAGAAGTGGGTCGAGACGATGGTGGTCCCGGCCTCGACCACCGCCTTGCCCAGGCTGACGACCTCGTCCCAGGCCAGGCCGCCCTGCAGCATATCCATTGCCGAGATGCGGAAGATGACGATGAAGTCGGGGCCGACGGCCTCGCGCACCCGGCGCACCACCTCGACCGGGAAGCGCATGCGCTTCTCCCAGGTCCCGCCCCATTCGTCGGTACGCTGGTTGGTGCGCTCCACCAGGAAGGTCGACAGCAGATAGCCGGCCGAGCCGATGATCTCGACGCCGTCATAGCCGGCCTGCTTGGCCAGGGCGGCGCAGTTGGCGAAGTCGGCCAGCTGCTTCTCGATGCCGTCGGCGTCGAGTTCGTTCGGCACATTGGGGGCGATGCGGGCGCGGATCGCTGACGGGGCCACGGCCGAGGCGGTGCGGGCCAGCGAGCCGGCATGCAGGATCTGCATGCAGATCTTCACGTCAGGGTCCGCCGCATGGACCGCTTCGGTGACGACGCGATGCTGAGCGGCCTCCTGCGGGGTGGAAAGCTTGGCGCCGCCGCCCGCTTCGCCATTAGGGCCAATGCCGCCGGTGATGATCATGCCGACGCCGCCGCGGGCGCGTTCGGCGAAATAGGCCGCCTGGCGCTCGAACCCGCCGGGAATGTCCTCCAGGCCGGTGTGCATGGAGCCCATGATCACGCGGTTCTTCAGCTTGGTGAACCCGAGGTCCAGGGGCGAGAAGACGTGCGGATACTTGGTCGTCGCGGTCATGGAGTCCCCCGAAATGGCCGGCGTCGGGCGTCTTCGCGCCCGGTCTTGTCGTCTAGGCGAAGATGCGCCGGCCGCCGGTCGCCCGGCGGCCGAACAGGTGGGCTAGCGGCCCTTCCACTGCGGCGCGCGCTTCTGGGCGAACGCCATCGGGCCTTCCTTGAAGTCCTCGGAGCGGAACAGGGCGCCGATGGCCGGGTACTTCATCTGGCCGGTGATCGCGGCTTCCAGGGTCGGCTCGTTCAGGCCCTTGTAGACCGCTTCCTTGGAGGCCCGGATCGACATGGGCGACAACTCGCAGATCTGGGCGGCCCAGCGCTTGGCCGCCGCCAGCAGCTCGGCCTGTGGGACCACTTCGTTGACGAAGCCCAGGGTCTGGCCCTCGGCGGCCGAGACCCGGCGGCCGGTCAGGATCATGCCCATGGCCTGCTTCTGGCCGATCATCCGCGGCAGGCGGTGCAGGCCACCGGCCAGGGCCGCCAGGCCCACACGCGGCTCCGGCAGGGCGAAGACGGCGTTGTCGGACGCGACGATCAGGTCACACGCCAGGGCGATCTCGAACCCGCCACCCATGGCGATGCCGTTCACCGCCGCGATCAGCGGCTTGTTCAGGTCAAAGCGCGAGGTCAGGCCCGCGAAGCCTGACGGCGGGTTGGCCATGCCGCCACCGCCCGCCTGGTGCTTCAGGTCGTTGCCGGCCGAAAAGGCCCGCTCGCCCGCGCCGGTGACGATGCCCACCCACTGGTCGGCGTCGGCGGCGAACTCATTGAAGGCCTCATGCAGCTCGAAGTGCGCCGGCGAATGCAGGGCGTTCATCACGTCGGGCCGGTTGAGGGTGAAGATCGTCACCGGGCCTTCGCGCTCGACCTTGATGAATTCGTACGCCATGGCGGCTCTCCCTATTTCTGTTGGGCGACAGTTCGCGGGGCGCCGTTGCGTCCGTCAAGCGCAGGCTCAGACCGGCTGCAGCCCCGCGGCATAGCGCTTCCAGTTCTCCACATAGTGCAGGGCGCCGTAGGACATCCGCGCCGCGTGCTCGTCGGTGAGTTCGCGGACCACCTTGCCCGGCGCGCCCATGACGACAGAGTTGTCAGGGATCTCCTTGCCCTCGGTGATCAGGCAATTGGCGCCGATCAGGCAGTTCTTCCCGATTTTCGCGCCGTTCAGCACGATCGAGCCGATGCCCACCAGCGAGTTGTCGCCAATCGTGCAGCCATGGAGCATCACCATGTGACCGATGGTCACGTTCGCCCCGATGGTCAGGGGGAAGCCCGTGTCGGTGTGAAGTACAGAACCGTCCTGGACGTTGGAGTTTTCGCCGATCTCGATGGGGTCATTGTCCCCGCGCAAGGTCGCGCCGAACCAGACGGAGGCGTTCTTCTTCAGAATGACCCGGCCCATCACAGCGGCGTTCGGGGCGATCCAGTATTCGTCCTCGTTCGGAACAATCGGAACGACTCCGCCCAAAGAGTATACAGCCATTGTGACAATCCTATTCTTGCCGGAAGGCGCTTGCTTAATCCGGCATTAACCCCGTTAGGATCATCTTAGTGAGGCGATTCGAATGGTCCTAGGGCCTTCGGATCGGATCGCCGCCGATCACCGACGGCGCCCACAGGACGGAGACGACAGTGTCGCGTTTTGTGTTCCGGCGGACCCTTCCGCCAGGCCCATCTTCGGGCCTCGTGACCGCAGGCGAGCCCCCGGGCCGCGCGCGACGCCGCCGCCGTTCAATCCACCTGTCGACCTTGAAGGGCGATCCCACGCGGATACGCCCTTTTTTCATGCCCCAATGGAGGCCCTGATGACCAAGCGAGCGATGAAGCGGCATCTGCGCGAAGGCGCTTTCGATGCGAGCCAGTTCGAGGATGACGGAAAAATCCGTCGCCTTCCGGTCGACAGGGTCTGGTCGCCCCTCGGCCACGGCGGCCCACACCATCACAACGACGAGCGGGACCAGGGCTATCTGAAGACCATCAAGGCCAAGTCCCCCGGCCAGCAGGCGCTGATCGAGGCCATCGACGCCAAGAACCTGGTGATGGCGCTGGGCCCAGCCGGCACCGGCAAGACCTATCTGGCCATCGCCAAGGCGGTGGAGGCGCTGGAGGCCGGCCGGGTCGGACGCATCGTCCTGTCGCGCCCGGCGGTGGAGGCCGGAGAGTCCATCGGCTTCCTGCCCGGCGAAATGGAGGACAAGCTCGCCCCCTATCTGCGGCCGCTCTACGACGCCCTGTCGGACCGGCTGTCCATGAAGCGGGTTCGGGCCCTGATGGCCGAGGGCGCCATCGAGATCGCCCCCGTCGGCTTCATGCGTGGCCGCACCCTCAACAACGCCTTCGTGGTGATCGATGAGGCGCAGAACTGCACCTACACCCAGCTGAAGATGCTGCTGACCCGGCTGGGCTGGCATTCGACCATGGTGGTGACG
>CAZXVO010000186.1:0-7806 GCA_964643835.1 uncultured Phenylobacterium sp.
GCGCCACGAACCTGGTCATGGGCAAGCACTCCGGCCGCCACGCCTTCCGCGAGAAGCTGAAGGCCCTGGGCTATGAGCTGGGCCAGAACGCCCTGAACGAGGCGTTCCAGCGCTTCAAGGACCTGGCCGACAAGAAGAAGCACGTCTTCGACGACGACATCGTGGCCCTGGTGGACGACGCCCTGGCCTCTGGCGCGGACCGCATCCAGGTCAAGCACCTGCGCGTGATCGCCGGGACCGAAGGCCCGCAGGAAGCCCACCTGACGGTCACCGTCGACGGCGTCGAGCGCTCGGCCACCGCCACTGGCGACGGCCCGGTGGACGCGGTGTTCAACGCCATCCACGAGGTGGTGCCCCACACCGCGATCCTGCGCCTGTTCCAGGTGCACGCGGTGACCGAAGGCACGGACGCCCAGGCCCAGGTCTCGGTGCGCCTCGAAGAGGACGGCCGGATCGCCACTGGCCAGGCGGCGGACACCGACACCCTGACGGCGTCGGCCAAGGCCTATGTGAACGCGCTGAACAACCTCTTCGCCCGCAAGGAAAAGAGCGCGCCCGACGCGATCGCGTCCGGGTTCTAGGATCCTTTGCGTCATCCCGGTTTCCCCGTCAGGGGAGGACCGGGACCCATAGGCACAGATTTCTCCTGAAGGCCCGGCGCGTCTGGGTCCCGGACAGGCGCTGCGCGCCTTCTGGGATGCCACCACGTACGCGGGCGGGGTTTGCCCAATGCTCTGGATCATCCTGACGGCCGCTGCGGCGCCGTTGCAGGTGGCGCGCAATGCGCTGCAACGTGGCCTGATCGGCGACGCCGGGCCCTGGGGTGCGACCCTGGTGCGCTTCCTGTTCGGCCTGCCGTTCTCGATCAGCATCTTCACCATGGTCGCCCTGCTGACCCACGGGGCGCAGCCGCAGTTCGGCTGGCCGTTCTTCAACGCCATCCTGATCGGGGCGACGGCCCAGGTCGGGGCGACCGCGGCCCTGTTGCTGGCCATGCACCGGTCGGGCTTCGCGGTCGCCACCTTCATGCAGCAGTCCTCCTTGCCGCTGGGCGCGGTGGTGGGGCTGGTGCTGTTCCACGACGCCCTGGGCCGGGCCGAGTGGATCGGCATCGCCGCCACGACCTTCGGCCTCGGCGTCCTGTCCTGGCCAAAGGCCGAAGACGCCAAGGGGGCGACCCTCGGCTCCCTGTTCGGCCTGGCCTCCGGCCTGGCCTTCGCCTTCGCCCTGAATGGCTACCGCCAGGCGGGGCTGGCGCTGGAGCCCAGGCATCCGATCTTCGCGGCGACCGCAGGCGGGGTGGGGGCCCAGACCTACCAGACCCTGCTGCTGGGCGCGGCCCGGGCGATCTGGCGGCCGGCCGCCCTTCGGGCCGTGGCGGCGTCCTGGCGGCAGTCGCTAGGCGCGGGGTTCTGCGGCGCGGCGGCCTCGGCCTGCTGGTTCGCGGCGCTGGCCATGGCGCCGGCCGGGCCGGTGCGCGCGGTCGGGGTGCTGGAGGCTCCCATCGCCGCAGCGGCGGGGCGCCGGCTGTTCAAGGAAAAGCTCACCCTGCGCCAGATGGCCGGCGGCGTGCTGACCGGCCTGGGCGTGGTGATGACGGCGCTCGGCTGAGGCCGTGCTAGGCTTCGCAGGCGCGCCAGTAGAGCGCGGGGAGGATGCGCCATGGACGGATCGGCTCCGGCCTTTGATGTCGCTGCGCACGAGCGCAGGCTGAGGCAGGACGGCTTCACGATCATCGAGGATTTCGCGGACGCCGTGACCGTGGCCGCCATTCGCGAGGGGCTGGCGCCGCACCTGGGTTCGCACCTTGGCCGCAACAGTTTCGAGGGCCTGACCACAGAGCGGGTCTACACCCTGGTGGCGCGGGGCAGGGTGTTCGAACGGGTCACCGAGGAGGCGCGGGTGCTGGCGATCCTCGACCGCTTCCTGCAGCCCGGCTACCTGCTCACCGCCAGCCAGGCGATCTGCATCTATCCCGGCGAGGCGGCCCAGGCCGTGCATATCGACGACGGCTTCTATCGCCAGCCCCGGCCGCGCCCTGCCTTCAGCCTCAGCCTGATCGCCGCCGTGGACGCCTTCACTGCTGAGAATGGCGCGACAGAGGTCATTCCGGGCAGTCACCTGTGGAGTGATGCGCAGGTCGAGGCCCTGACCCCCGTCGAGGTGGAAGCGCAACTGCGTCCTGTGGTGATGCCGTCTGGCGCCTGCCTGGTCTTCCAGGGCAACCTGCTGCACCGGGGCGGCGCAAATCGCAGCGCGCGGCCGCGGCTGGCCTTCACCAACCAGTATTGCGAACCCTGGGGGCGCACCCAGGAGAATTTCTTCCTCGGCGTTCCGCGCGATGTCGTCGCGGCCATGTCGCCCCGCCTGCAGAGCCTGCTCGGGTACGAGATCTGGCCGCCCTTCATGGGACAGGTGACCGCATCGCACCCGCGCAAGGCCCTGGAGGCCGGTTGGGACGCGCCGGTGGCCAAGGGCCCCCGGGCGCGCTGAGCCCTTCGCCTCGGATTGCTCCGGAGGCGCGCGTTGTGTAGATCGTCTGCATAACGCTGGAGCCCGCCGTGGCCGATGACGCCGCCCTGACCGCTGTCCTGTCGCTGCGCCGCGCCGGCTCGCGCGTGGGCGCCGAGCGGATCGCCCTGCTGGAGGCAGTGGCGGCGGAGGGGTCGATCACCAAGGCGGCCAAGGTGCTGGGCTTATCCTACAAGGGCGCCTGGGATGCGGCGCAGGCGCTGAACAACCTGTTCGACCGGCCGCTGATCCAGGCCCAGGCCGGGGGCGCCAAGGGCGGAGCCGCGGAGCTGACGCTCCAGGGCCATGCGGTCCTTGCCGCCTTCCGCAAGGTGGAGGCCGAGCTGGGCGGGGTGATCGCGCGGCTGGAGGCCGGACTGGGCGGCGCGGACATTGGCGAACTGTTCTGGGGGCTGGGGATGCGGACAAGTGCGCGGAACGCCTTGCGCGGGACAGTCAGCGCGGTGACGGACGGGGCGGTGAACGCCGAGGTCACGCTGAAGGTCGCCGAGGGGCTGGAGATCGTGGCCATCGTCACCCGCGACAGCGTGCGCGAGCTGGGCCTTGCGGTCAGCAGGCCGGCCATCGCCCTGATCAAGTCGAGCTTTGTCACCCTGGCGGTGGGGGAGGGGATTCGCACCTCGGCCCGCAACCAGCTGCGCGGGACTGTGATCGCCCGCGAGGATGGGGCGGTGAACAGCGAGATCACCCTGGCGCTTGCCGACGGCAAGAGCCTGGCGGCCAGCGTCACCCTGGAAAGCGCGCGCGCATTGGAACTGGCGCCGGGCGCCGCCGTCTGGGCGCTGATCAAGGCGCCGCATGTCATCCTGGCCGTGGAGTAATCGGATGCGTCGCGCATTTCTTGCCGCCCTGCTGGCCCTGGCCCTGCCGTGCGCGCCGGCCCGGGCGGCCGAGGTCCCGGCCATCGCCGCCGCGGCGGACCTGAACTTCGCCCTGACCGAGGTGGCCGCCCAGTTCACCAAGGACACCGGCAAGTCGGTGAAGCTGACCTTCGGCTCTTCGGGCAACTTCACGACCCAGATCCAGCAGGGCGCGCCGTTTGAGATGTTCCTCAGCGCCGATGAGTCCTACGTCCAGATGCTGGCTAAGGCCGGCCGGACGGAGGGGGCGGGCGACCTCTACGCCATCGGCCGGTTGGCGGTGTTCGCGCCCACGGGCTCGCCAGTGAAGGCGGACGCCGGCCTGAAGGACGTACGTCTGGCCCTGGCCGACGGGCGGCTGAAGGCGCTGGCCATCGCCAATCCGGAGCACGCGCCCTATGGCCGTGCGGCCCAGGAGGCGCTGACCCATCAGAAGCTGTGGGACGCCGCCAAGCCCCGGCTGGTGCTGGGCGACAACGCCGCCCAGGCGACCCAGTTCGCGGTCACCGGCTCGGCCCAGGCCGGCCTGATCCCAATTGCCCTGGCCCTGGCGCCCGCGGTGTCCAGCAAGGGCGCCTACGCCCTGGTCCCGGCGGCCTGGCACAAGCCGCTGCGGCAGCGGATGGTGCTGATCAAGGGCGCAGATGATACGGCGCGCGCCTTCTACGCCTATCTGAAGACCGCCAAGGTCAAGGCGATCCTCTCCCGCTACGGCTTCACCCTGCCGGCGGGCGTGAAGTAGGGGGCCGCGATTGGACTGGAGCGTCTTCGGGCTGTCCCTCAAGCTTGCTGGCTGGACCTGCGCCATCCTGATCCCGACGGCCCTGGTCGTCGGGCGGGTGCTGGCTGGCTGGCGGGGACCTCTGAAGGGCGTGGCCGAGGCCGCAATCACCCTGCCGCTGGTGCTGCCGCCGACCGTCCTGGGCTATTATCTGCTGGTCGGGATGGGGGCGATGTCGCCCCTGGGGCGCGCCTGGGAAAGTCTTTTCGGTCAAGGCCTTGTGTTCCATTTCTCAGGCTTGTTGGCGGCCTCTGTCCTGGTCAATATCCCCTTCGCCATCCAGCCCGTGCAGCGGGCCATGGAGGCGGTTCCGGACGAGGTGCGGGAAGCGGCCTATGTCAGCGGCCTGTCGCGGTGGCAGACCTTTCGGCGCATCGACCTGCCGCTCGCCTGGCCCGGCGTGTTCTCCGCCCTGGCCCTGACCTTCGCCCATACGCTGGGTGAGTTCGGCGTGGTGCTGATGGTGGGCGGCAATATCGACGGCCAGACGCGGACCGCCGCCATCGCCATCTATGACCGGGCCCAGGCCTTCGACACCCAAGGCGCGGGGGCCATGGCCGCGGCCCTGCTGGCCTTCTCCATCGCCGCCATCGGCGTCAGCTACGCCCTGACCGGAGGCCGGCGTCGTGGCTGAGGGGCTGAGCGTCGAGATCGGCCAGAGCCGGCCCTTTCCGCTGGAGGCGCGTTTCACCGTCGCGCCGGGCGAGGTCATGGCGGTGGTGGGGCCGTCCGGTGGGGGCAAGTCGACCCTGCTGCGCTGTATCGCCGGTCTGCACCAACCTGAGACGGGACGCATCGCCTGCGGCGAGGCTGTCTGGTTCGACGCCACAGCAGGCCTACGCCGCCAGCCCCAGAGCCGCTCAGTGGGGCTGGTGTTCCAGGCCTACGCCCTTTTCCCGCACATGACGGCCCTGCAGAACGTGGCCACGGCCCTGGGTCATCTGCCGGCGGACGCGCGCAAGGCCCGCGCCCAGGCCCTGCTCGCCCAGGTTCACCTGCATGGGCTGGACGCCCGCAAGCCGGCCGCCCTGTCCGGCGGCCAGCAGCAGCGCGTGGCCCTGGCCCGGGCGCGGGCGGGCGAGCCGCAGGTGCTGCTTCTGGACGAGCCGTTCTCGGCGGTGGATCGGCGGACGCGGCGGGATCTGCAGGCCGAGATCCGCGCCCTGCGGCGCCGGCTGGCGGCGGCGACCCTGCTGGTCACCCACGACCTGGACGAGGCGATGGGCCTGGCCGACCGGGTGCTGGTGCTGGACCGGGGGCGGGTGCTGATGATCGGAACCCCCGTCGAGATCGCCGCGGCCGGCGGCCTGGTGGCCGAAGCGCTCGGGCTCTGACTACTGGGCCGCGAAGAAGGCGTCCGGATCCTCGACCTCGATCAGCCGGCCCTTGCGGATCTCAAGGAAGCGCGTCGCCGCCGACCGGGTGAAGTAGCGGTCGTGGGAGACGAACAGGCAGGCGACGTCCGAGGCCTCCAGTTGGGCTTCCAGCGCCTCCTGGCCTTCGATGTCCAGGTGGTTGGTGGGTTCGTCCAGCAGGTAGAGGTTGGGCTTTGCCAGCTGCATCCTCAGGAAGGCCAACCGCGCCCGCTCGCCGTGGCTGAGATCTGCGATTGGCCCCTTGATCCGGACATGGGCGAAGCCGGCCTTGGCGAGCAGGGCGTTGGCCTCGCGCTCGGTCGCGCCCTCGGCTGAGGTCAGGTAGTCGAGCAGGCTCGATTTCAGCGGCAGGTCGGCCAGGCGCTGGTCGAAATAGACCAGCCGGGCCTGAGGATTGAACCGGATCGGGGCCTGGCCGTCATAGTGCTCAAGCTCCGGATCGAAGGCCTGGGCGAGGGCTGTGAGCAGGGTGGACTTGCCCGCGCCATTGACGCCCAGGAGGGCGATCTTGTCGCCGGCGGCGATGCTGAGCCGGTCGATGCGGAACAGGTCGCGGGAGCCGTCGGGGACCCGGACGACATGGTCGTGGATGCGCAGGGCGACCTTGGCGTCGATCTCGCCGTCGTGCAGCTCCAGGCGCCGTTCGCGGGCCGAATAGGCTTCGGTGCGCTCGGCCTCAATGCGTTCGATCCGCTTCTCCGTGGCCTTGGCGCGCTTGTCGAACTTGTCGTTCTTGATCCCCCAGACCCGGTAGCGGGCCACCACCTTCTGCAGGCGCTCGATCTCCTTGGCCTCGAGGTGGCGGCGGGCGGCGTCGGCGGGGGCCCCCCGCCCCCGGGCCCCGCGCGCCCCCCCCAACGGGGCGGTGAAGCTGTTGGCGGCCCGCGCGCCGCCACGAAGGGGGCGTTGAAGCTGTGCGCGCCGTCGGCGCGCAGGAACAGGGTGCGCGTTGTGGCGCGCTGCAGGAACTCCCGGTCGTGGCTGACCACCAGCATGGGCAGGCGGGCGTCCTCGGCCAGCCAGGTCTCCAGCGTGTTGATGTTTGACAGGTCGAGGTGGTTGGTGGGCTCGTCCAGGATCAGCAGGTCCGGCTCCGACAGGCGCATGGCCGCCGCGATCAGCATCAGCCGACGCCACCCGCCGGACAGGGCGCTGAACGGCCGCTCGGCGTCGTCATAGGACAGGCCGACCTCGTCCAGCAGGACGTCCACCTTCCAGTCCTCGGAGCCGTCGTCGAGGGTGAGCGCCTGTTCCAGCACCCGGCGTAGGGGCTGGTCGAGGAGATGGGCGGGCGCCTCCTGCGGGACGTAGCCGATCTTCAGTCCGCGGGATTTCACGATCTTGCCGCTGTTCAGCTCCAGTTCGCCAAGCAGGCATTTGAGCAGCGTGGACTTGCCGGCGCCATTGTCGCCGACCAGGGCGGTGCGGGCGTCGTCGAGCTGGAAGGTGACGTTCTCGAACACCCGGTTTGAGCCGTAGAAGAAGCTCGCGTTTTCAACGCCAAGAACGGCCTGGCGGGACATGGGCGGGTCTCAACGGTCCGGTACGGTGGGCCAAATGGCGGGTCCCCCTTCTAGCCCATGGGGAGGCGCGCGGCTGTAGCGCGCGGGCGACAGCGTGGGCCCGGTGGCGGCCGAAGTCGGGACGGCGTAGGACCACGTCTGACCGGCTGTCATTAAGCCTTGAAATCAACCCATTGAGAGGGCACACGGACGGGAGTCCTGCGAGCGGGGGCTGGAGCGATCGGACATCCCGTTTTGGGGTGGGCTCCTGGTGTTCCGTTCCAGCCTTACGGCCGTCTTCGATCCCCACCCCTCAGGGCCCTGCATGATTTCGTCCCTCTTCGGCGCCATCTCCAACGATATCGCCATCGACCTCGGCACCGCGAACACCCTTATCTATATGAAGGGTAAGGGCATTGTGCTGAACGAGCCCTCGGTCGTGGCGCTGCGCAACGTGGGTGGCCGAAAGATCGTGCACGCCGTGGGCATAGAGGCCAAGCAGATGCTGGGCCGCACGCCGGGCCACATGGAAGCCATCCGTCCGATGCGCGACGGGGTCATCGCCGACTTCGAAGTCGCCGAGGAGATGATCAAGTACTTCATCCGCAAGGTTCACAACCGCAAGGGCTTCGTGAACCCCAAGGTGATCGTGTGCGTGCCGTCGGGCGCCACCGCCGTGGAACGCCGCGCCATCAATGACAGCTGCCTGAACGCCGGCGGCCGTCGCGTCGGCCTGATCGACGAACCCATGGCCG
>CAZXVO010000187.1:0-7693 GCA_964643835.1 uncultured Phenylobacterium sp.
CGGCCACGATCGGCGCAGGCTGGGGCGGCGCCGGCGGCCCTGGCGGCGGCTTGGCCGGTCGAGCCGGGCGGCGCAGGATGGCTTCGGCTCGGGCCAGCCAGCGGTTGGCCTCTGACACCGCCTCAGCGGGCGAACCGCCAGCGCGCCGCTGCTCATCGCCGGTCACCCAAAGGTCGAGATCAAAGTCCGGGTGCCGCGGGTCATCGAAGATCAGCCGCAGGGTCACGCGCGAGGCGTGGGCCACCACCTGGTCCAGGGGGCGCCGGGCCTCGCCGCGAAAGGCGCGGGCCAACACCTGGCCATCGACGATGATCTCGGCGCCCGACAGCTCGTCGATCCGGTAGATCAGGCACCAGGCGCCGGCGTCCCACGACACCGCGGCGAGGCCGGTGGAAAACGAGAAGCCCGCGCCGCGGCCGCGCCCGCGGGCGACCACCATGGATTCCGGCTCGGCGCCCAGCACCTTGCGCAGGGAGCGGGCGATGCGCCGGCTCTCATCCAGGTACCAGATCGCCGCCGAGCCCAGGAAGGTCACGGCGGCGCCCGCCAGGGCCAGCATCAGAAGGAGCCGGGCAATCTCGCTCATGGGGGGACGCTACAGGGGTTAAGGGGCGGCCGGAAGGATCAGAGGTCGAGATCGACGACGATGGGCACGTGGTCCGACGGCTTGTCCCAGCCGCGCACGTCGCGATGGATCACGCAGGACTTCAGCCGGTCCGCCGCCTGGGGCGAGAGCAGGGCGTGGTCGATGCGGATGCCGTTGTTCCGCTGCCAGGCGCCGGCCTGGTAGTCCCAGAAGGTGTAGCTTTCGGGGGCGCCGTCGATGGCCATGAAGGCCTCGGTCAGGCCCAGCCATTTCAGAGCGCGGAAGGCGGCGCGGCTTTCGGGGCGGAACAGGGCGTCATCGACCCAGTTCTCAGGGTGGGCGGCGTCGCGCGGCTCAGGGATGACGTTATAGTCCCCCATCAGGGCCAGGGGCTCCTCATAGGCCAGCAACTCGCGGACGTGAGCATTCAGCCGCTCCATCCAGGCCAACTTGTAGGTGAATTTCTCGGTTCCGGCCGGATTGCCGTTGGGCAGGTAGATGGAGGCGACTCGGACCGGCGTGGGCCCGGAGACCACCGCCTCGATATAGCGGGCCTGTTCGTCGGTCTCGTCGCCGGGTAGGCCGCGGCGGACGTCCTCAAGCGGCGTCTTTGAGACCAGGGCGACGCCGTTATAGGTCTTCTGGCCATGAACGGCGACATTATAGCCAAGCCGTTCAAGGGCTTCGGCGGGAAATTTCTCATCCACGCACTTGATTTCCTGCAGACAGGCGACGTCGGGCTTGGCCTCTTCGAACCAGCGCAGGACGGTTTCCAGTCGCGCATTGATTGAATTGACGTTCCAGCTCGCGATTCGCATTGACGGCTCCAGGATGGTTGGGGACGCTACCCGCCATGGCAGGGGTGCTCAAGGCGATGCCCGAACGATCTCGGGGCTGGCGAGTTGCGGCGATGGTCGCGGCGACGGCGGGGTGCGCCCTGATGGCGGCCTGTGGCGCCGTGGCGGCGATCTTCTCGCCCCTGGTGTTCGACCGCGCGGGCAACATGTTGAACCCGCTGGCCTGGCTGGGCTTCCTGCTGATGATCGGGTTCTGGGTCGTCTGCGTCCTCGCGCCCTTCGGCGCCTGGGTGGCCTATCGCCGGGGGCAGGAGCCCCTGGCCTGGGCGGCCATGGCCTTGCCCCTGGCCTGGCTGACCCTGCTGATCGCCGTCCTGCAGTTCGTGCCGGCCTAGTTCTTCTGGAGCTCGGTGAAGGTCTTCACCCCGATCCCGTACTCGCGCCAGTCCTTGTAGTCGAAGTGCCACCACTCCTCGGGATAGACGCTGAAGCCCTCGGCCTCCATCGCCTGGCGCAGCAGGTCGCGCGCCCAGCGCTGGCGGCTTGTGCCGCCCTCATAGTCGGCGAATGAGCGGCGGGACATCTCGTCATAGCGCCCTGTCATCTCCACCGGCTGGCCGCTCTTCAGGTCATAGAGGGTTAGGTCGACGGCGCAGCCGCGATTGTGCCGCGATCCCTGGGCCGGGTCGGCGACGAAGACGTGGGCGGCCTCCGGTGTGGCGTCCCAGAACATCTTGGTCACGAACCAGGGCCGGTAGCCGTCGTGGATCAACAGGCCGAACCCCTGGGCGCGCAGGGTGCTGGCGGCGCGGCCCAGGGCCTCCGCCGCCGGGCGCTGCAGGAAGGCCGCCGGGCGCTCATAGAGCGGAAAGCCCATGAAATTGTCCGCGCCGGCATAGCGGATGTCCAGGCGGATATCGGAGGCGACGGTGGTCAGGTCCACCAGGTCCGAAGCCCTGTGGGGCGGCGGCTCGGCCGGCGGGGAGGCGGCAAGGGCGGCGGCCCGCACTCCTTGAGGATTTCCGCGCACCCCGGTCTGGATCCTGGCCACCGTCTCTGCGCCGATGTCGCGGCGGGGCAGGCGGGCGCCCTTCAGGGTCAAGGCGTCGGTGGTGAACACCGCTTCCCCGTCCTGGGCGGCGTAGCGTCCGGGCGCCAGCGGTTGGAGCACCTGGGCGGAACGTCCCGGTCCGTTCAGGAACAATTGGCCTCGGGCCTCGTAGACCGTCACGAGCGCGTCCTCGGGGCCGTACTCACCGATCCGGGAGGCCATCTCGGTGGGGGGCGCGGGCGGCGGCTCGGCCCGTGCGGGCGCCAGCAGGATCAACCAGGCCAAGGCGGCGGTGAGGATCATCTTGGGGGCGTGGCTCATGGCCGAAGTCTAGGCGAGACCCCTGTGTCGGGTCCACGCTCGTCGGACGCCGACCCCGGAACCCACAATGGGGTATCGGGACTCAGCCAAGACCTGAAAACTCTGCCAGCATTTCATTGATTCATTTGGCGATCCCACAGGGGTGATGACTTGGTTTCAGCGGACGCCGACGGGCCTCGCATCTATCGACCCGGCGTTCGTCTGGCGGCCAGCTATTTCCTGGACGCCCTGGACCGCATGGTCCGCTTCTCCGGGCAGGATCTCGGGCCGTGCCTGGTGTTCATGGGCACGGTCTGGGCGAACGTGTCCTGGGCCGCCGAAGGGGGAGACGACGCACCGTTGCCGCCCGATGTCGCCCGGCGCCCGGTATCTATCTATCGTCTCGCCGACAATCTGAGCATGCCCTACGAGACCGTTCGGCGGCATGTGGCGCGCCTGAACGCGGCGGGCTTTGTCACGCGGGACCCGCAAGGCGTCGCCGCGCCGGACGAGGTGTTCACCACGGCCCAGGCGCGGGAGGTGATGTCCGGGTCCTGGGCCTCAACTGTGCGCTTCCGCCGGGGCCTCGAGGCGCTGGGCGTCGAGCTGCCGACGCCGGCGGCCACGATCCCGCCCCAGGCGATGCCATGGGTCGGACGGCTGTCCGCGGCCTTCGTGCTGGATGGGGTGGGCTTCATCACCCAGGCTATCGAGTCTGACCCGGTCTCCGGCCTGATCTACCTGGCGGTCAATCGCGAGAACCTCGCCAGTCTGCTCGCCGATGCGGAGCGGGCTAAGCCCTATGTCGGCGCCGACGCCATCGTGCCGGACGAGCTGCGCCAGCCAACCTCCGTGTACCGCATCGCCCGGGTGCTGGGCCTGCCGTACGAGACCGCGCGTCGCCATGTGGTGAAGCTGGTGGAGACCGAGTGGCTGGTGCGCCTGCCGGACGGCGGCCTGATCACGCCGGGGCGGTCGCTGGTCCATCCGGCCATGCAGGAGGCTTCTATCCAGGCCTGGCCCCTCGTGCGCCGCTTTCTTGAGCGGACGGCCAAGCTGGGGCTCGGCGGCCCGGGCGACCTCTGATCCGGTCTCGACGCCCGGCCGTGGGTTCGACATGGTGCGCCGCGGTTAGACTTGGGGGAGTTCGGGATGTCGGCGCAGGCACGGATCGGAGCGATTGCGGCGGCCTTGAGCCTGATGGCGGGCGCGGCCTTTGGACAGGACGCGCCGCTTGCCCCGCCTAAGACCCTGGACCAGGCCGGCGTCCAGGCCTGGATCGACGCCAATCTCGCCCATGAGGGCTGGCCGCTGATCGAGGTCGACCGGGTCGGCGTCACCTTCGGAGGGCCGGGCGGGATCAAGAGCCTGCCGGACGGAACGCTGCAGGCCCAGATCCGCCGGGAGTATTTCGGCCCCGACAACCTGGGTCCCATGAACACCCGCTCCAGCCTTCAGACCTGGAACGTGGACTGCAAGGGGCCGCGCCTGCGGATCACCGCCATGCAGATCTTCCAGCTGAACAATCTGGGGGGCTTGAGCGACGCCCGTGACGACGCCAGCGCCCCCTGGAATCCGACGCGCGCAGGCATGAACGCCCAGATCGTCTCGAAGATGTGCGCGATGCAGGCGGCGAAGCCTTAGGTTCGCCGCACCGCCAGATCGGCCAGTACGGTGGCCAGCAGCGGCAGGTCGCGTTCGCTGGCGAGGCTCAGAACCCGCCGCGCGGTCTTCGAAGACGTCCCGCCATCCTGGGCGGCCAGCATCACCGCATGGGCCTTGCTGAGCGGATCGTCGTTGAGCAAGGCGGCAAGAGCTGCCAGGGCGGTGCGAAGGCTCAAGGGCGCGGGGGCCTCGCCCAGTCTGACCATCAGATTGATCCCCTCCAGCCCGGCCTGGGCGTCCACGAGCGGCGCCGGGCCTAGCAGGGCGATGGCCGGCCCGCCGGGCGCCCGGCGCGCAAACGCCACGGCGTCGGCGAGGTCGGCGGGATCCAGCGGGCCGAGCGGCGCACAACCGGCCTCAAGCAGAGCCGGGGTCCAGGCCGCGGCCTCGGCCCCCAGCATCAGGACAACAGGGGGTGTTGGCGCAGGCGTGCGCTCGGCGGTCTTGGCCCGCGCGGGTTCAGGACGCGCCAGCAGCGCGGGCAGGGCGGCGAGCACTGTCCGTCGGATCCACATCGCCGATGCGCTGGTCCCGGTCATGGGGCCAGCTTGCCAAGCTCCCGCCGCTTCGCCCAGCCCCCGCAACCGGCGGGCGTCTAAGCCTTGAAGGCCTCCGGGATGGCGTCGCCGCCCGCGTCACCCAGTTCGGAGCCGCCGTCGACGTTCATGATCGTGCCGGTGATGTAGCGGCCGCTCTCAGACGAGAGGTAGATCACCGCCTCGGCGATATCGAGCTTCTCGCCGTAACCCCGCAGAGCGATGCGGGATTTCACGCTGGCTTCGGCGGCGGCGGTCGGCGCCAGACGGGCCATGCCCTCGGTGTCGGCGATGGGGCCGGGCGAGATCGCGTTGACCCGCACGCCGGCCGGACCCCACTCCATGGCCAGACACTGGGTCAGCATGTTGATGCCGGCCTTCGCGGCGCAGACATGGGCCTGGTAGAGCGAGGGCCGCGAGCCTTGCGGTGCGGTGATCGAGATCAGCGAGGCGCCTGGCCGGTTCAGGTGCTGGAAGCTGGCCCGCAGCACGTGGAAGGTGCCCATCAGGTCGATATCGATGACGGTCTTGAAGCCGTTGGCGCTCATGCCGAGCGCCGGGGCCACGAAGTTGCCGGCCGCGCCGGAGACCACGATGTCGATCTTGCCGAAGGTCTCCACCGTCTGGGCCAGGGCGGCGTCCACGGCGGCGTAGTCGCGCACATCGGCGGCGATGCCGATAGCCTCGTGCCCTGCGTCGGTGATGGTCTTGGCGGCCGCAGCGATCTTGTCCGCCGAGCGGCTGAGGATCGCCACCTTGGCGCCGGCCTCCGCCAGGCGCTGGGCGATGCCCAGGTTGATGCCGCTGGAGGCGCCGGCGATGAACGCCACCTTGCCCTTCAGATAGCCGTCCTTGAACGCGCTGCGCATGGTCGTTTCTCCCGAATGTTGGTTGGCCGCCAGCTTAGCGGCTTCCCCTGGGTCGGAAGCAAGACCTCGGCGCGTCAGATCGAGAAGCTGACCCCGCAGCCGCAGCTGGACTTGGCGTTGGGGTTGCGGATCTTGAACTCGGCGCCGGCCAGTTCGTCGACGAAGTCGATCTCCGAGCCCTTCAGCAGGACCAGGCTCATCTCGTCCACCAGGGCCGCGGCGCCGTCGCGCTCGACCTTGAGGTCGTCGTCATTGGCGTGGTCGACCAGGTCGAACTGGTACTGGAAGCCGGAACAGCCTCCGCCTTCCACCGCGATCCGGAGCATAATGGGACGTCCCTCAGCGGCGCCGATGGCGCGGATCCTTTGGGCGGCGGATTCAGAAAGGGTCAGGTCGATCATGGTCATGGCTGCGTAACACTCTGCCCTGAACTATATGAGATTGCACACGCCTCTCACCAAGAGGTCAATTTAAGTCAGCGAGATCGAATGATCCCGACCCGCGCCGCGTACGCTGAGGACGCCGCCACATCCCTGGGCCGCAAGGTTCAGGAGCCTGAGAGCCGTACCCGCACCGCCTTTGCGCGGGACCGGGACCGGATCATCCATTGCACCGCCTTCCGCCGCCTGAAGGAGAAGACCCAGGTCTTCGTGGCCCACGAAGGCGATCACTTCCGCACTCGCCTGACCCATTCGTTGGAAGTGGCCCAGGTCGCCCGGTCGCTGGCCACCGCCCTGGGGCTGGAGCCGGACCTGGCCGAGACCATCGCCCTGGCCCACGACCTGGGGCACCCGCCCTTTGGTCACGCCGGCGAGGACGAGTTGCAGGTCCAGATGGAGCCGTTCGGCGGCTTTGACCACAACGTCCAGACCTTCCGGGTGGTGACGCGGCTGGAGCGGCGCTATCCGCGCTTCGACGGCCTGAACCTGACCTGGGAGACCCTGGAAGGGGTCATCAAGCACAACGGCCCGGTGACCGAGAAGCTGACCAACCCCTCCTGGGCGGCGATCAGCGAGTTCGACGCTGAGTACGACCTGGGCCTGGGGACCTGGGCCACGGCCGAGGCCCAGTTCGCGGCGCTGGCCCACGACAACGCCAACAACAACCACGACGTGGACGATGGGGTGCAGGCCGGCCTGTTCCACCTGAAGGAACTGCTGGACGTGCCCCTGATCGGGCCGATCCTGCACGGGGTCTACAAGGACTATCCGAACCTGGATCCTTCCATCGTGCGGCTTGAAGCCGTGCGTCGGATGATCGGCGCCATGGTCGACGACGTGCTGGCTGAGACAAACCGTCGCGCCGCGGCCTCCAAGGTCGCGTCAGCCGAGGATGTCCGGAACCTGGATCACGCCCTGGTGGCCTTCTCGCGCGACATGCTCGAGGACCTGGGACGCCTGCGCGAATTCCTGATGAGCCGGATGTACCGGTACTGGAAGGTCAACCGCACCCGCAGCCAGGCCCGCCGCATTCTCGCCGAGATGTTCCAGCTTTTCATGGCCGAACCCGACGTTCTGCCGACGGAGTGGTTCGCCCGGTCGCAGAACCGCGACGAGGCCGGACGTGCGCGTGTGGTGTGCGACTACATCGCCGGCATGACCGACCGGTACGCCATCGAGGAACATCGCAAGCTGTTCAGCCTGGATCTGGCGCTGGATTTGTAGGGGATTGAGTCCTTCCCCCGCGCTCCCGGCCTGAAAAAGGACTCGGACCGGGATAGAGTGTGGGTTCCGCGCGCCGATTCGCGCGGATCCATGAGGCGCGGCCATGTCCAACGAAGATCCCTATCGTCCGAACCAGGGCCGCGACCGGGGCGCCTATACGCCGCCGACCGACGACGACCTGCCGTTCAACCGCGGCGGCTATGACGCGCGCCGGGCCGGCGGCGG
>CAZXVO010000187.1:7703-7801 GCA_964643835.1 uncultured Phenylobacterium sp.
GACGTGCGCGTGTGGTGTGCGACTACATCGCCGGCATGACCGACCGTTTCGCCATCGAAGAGCACCGCCGACTTTTCCACCTCGACGTCTGGAATTAG
>CAZXVO010000188.1:0-7716 GCA_964643835.1 uncultured Phenylobacterium sp.
GCCGTGTTTCACACACACCGTGCGGTCTGAAACACGGCGCAGGTGCGGAGCTGCCTTGTCCGCGCGGATGGTCGGCACGCCGCCCGCCGACTGGATCTTCTCGCGCTGGATCAGCTCGAAGGCCCGGATCACATCCCACTTGTGCATCATCACCAGCTTGGCCCCCAGCCACAGCATGGGGTTCAACACCGCGAAGCAGCCGGTGGCGTGGAAGAACGGCACGGACAGCAGGGTGGAGCGCTGGGGCGCGTTCGGATCGGGCTGGGGCGGCGCTTCGCCCCGGCGCAGGAAGGCCCGCGCCCCGGCGCAGCCGCCGGACATGATGTTGGAGTTCACGCCGCGATGGGTGGCCAGCGCGCCCTTCGGCTTCCCCGTCGTGCCCGAGGTGTAGAACAAGGTGGACTCCTAATCATTAAAAAAAAAAACCGCCGGCACCGCCTGATCGGGCAGCTTGATCCACTCATTGGCGCCGCCCAGCACCGACTCGACCGTGGTCACCAACGGATGGGCGATCTCTTCCATCTCGCGGCTGACATAGACCCGCTTCAGGTCCGGACAGTTGGGCAGGTGCTCCTTCAGGCGCTCATAGCGCTCGGCGTCCATGATCGCGATCTTGGAGCCGGAATCGGTGAGACCATATTCCAGCTCGGCGCCCGTCCACCAGGCGTTCAGCGGGGTGACGATCGCGCCGAGGGAGACCGCGGCGTAGAAGCCCACCACCCATTCCGGCAGGTTACGCATGATGATGGCGACCCGGTCGCCCTTGGTCACGCCTTGGGCTTGCAGGTCATTGGCGAAGGCCGCGACGGCGCGGTGGAAAGCCTCGAACGAGACCCGCTCGTCCTCATAGACCAGGAAGATCTTCTCGCCGTGCTGGCGGCAGGCCTCGAACACGGCCCGCAGGGTCGGGGGCTGGTTCTTCCAGGCGCGCATTTCCACGCCGCGGATGTTCACCGTCTCCATCTCGAACGGCATGCCCGGTGAGGTGAGCATGGCGTGAGCCTGGGCGACGGACATGGCGGGCCAACCGGCCGGCAGGGCTGCCTCGGACATGGGGCGTTCTCCTAATGGGCGCGCGGTTCTGACCCCGCGTCATTCAAGTGAACAAGCATAACCTAGGCCTGGACGCAAACGGACGTTTGAGACCCGCGTTCCGTGGCCTTAGGGGGCTCCGAACAGGCCCTTCACGTCCTGCCGGAAGGCGGTCTGGCTGTCCGGCCGGCTGTAGAACATGTGGCCGCCCGGATAGAGGGCCAGGCGCACGCGATTCGGATCGCCGCTCATCGCCATCTGGTCGATCACCAGCCGGGAGACGAAGTAGGGACAGCTCAGGTCGTCATAGCCGTGGACGATCAGCACCTTCATCTTCGGGTCGGCGGCGACGGCCTGGCGCAGGTCCTCCGAGGCGCTGGTCAGCTCGACGCCCTTCTCCCAGTTGCGGCCCACCTCTTCGGAGAGCGCATTGTAGCGACCCTCGACCTTCCACCCGACCACGCGGGTGGTGAAGTCGACCATGGCGCTGGTGGTCGGGGCGATGATCGCATCCAGGATCGGGTCGCCCCGGCGCCCATAGGCCGACCACGGGAAGGGATCATCCTGGGTGACATTGCTGTCGTACCAGGAGCCGATCTTGCCCTCCTTGCGATAGAGCTCACGCAGATAGGCGCGGCTGTCGATCCGCCCACCGGACAGTTGCACGAAGTTGCGGTCCAGGCCGGTATAGGCGGTCACCTTGTCGACCAGGCGCGTCACGGCGGCCGGGTCGCGGCGGCCCTTCAGAAGGTCGGTGACGTACTCCCCGCGGGCATAGGCCTCGACCTCGGCCATCAGGGCCGGCGACAGCGCCTTGCCCTGCCGCTCATAGTTGGACGCCGCCATGGACGGCAGGGTCGACACCCAGCCCATGGGCGAAAGGTCCGGCGACAGATCCAGCGGCGGCTCCAGATAAGGCGAGACCAGGATCATGCCGTTGACGCCGACGCCCAGCTTGGTCTGCAGGGTGTAGGTGATGCGCGGGCCGCGATAGCCGCCATAGCTTTCGCCGCTCACATACTTGGGCGAGGCCATGCGACCGTTCTTGAGCAGCCAGTCATAGACGATGCGCGACAGGTAGTTGATGTCGGCGTCGATGCCGAAGAACCGCTTCTTGGTCTCCTCCATGTCGACCAGCGAGCGCGAGAATCCGGTGCCCACGGGGTCGATGAACACCATGTCGGTGAAGTCGAGCCAAGTGCCGGGATTGTCCACCAGCACGGCGGGGTCGGAGGGCGCGTCGCCCTGGGAGCCGAACTGCACGCGCTTGGGGCCGATGGCGCCCAGGTTCAGGTAGACCGAGGCCGCGCCGGGGCCGCCGTTGAAGGCGAAGGTCACCGGGCGCTTGGGATCGCGGGGGCCGTCTAGGACATAGGCGGTGAAGACCACCTCGGCGATCTTCTTGCCCTTCTCGTCGCGCACCGGCAGCGCGCCGACGGTGGCGGTGTAGTTCAGGGTCTTGCCAGCGACATGGGTCACCTGCTTGACCGAGGCGTCGGCGGGGAAGGCCGGCAGGTCGATCTTGGCCTCAGCGGCCTTCGGTTCATCCGCCAGGGCCGCGGGCGCCAGCCCCGCCGTCAGAAGGCTCGCCGCCAGGATCGCGCGCAGGATGGTCCGCATGGTTCTGTCCCCCAATTGCGCGGCAGAATGGCGAAAACCCGCGACGCTGCAAGCCATGTGAACGCATATCATGTGCCCGTTGCTAGCCGCGAAACCGTCAGGGCCACTGCGGCGACAACGCTGGAGAGGATGGAATGGCGATCAGGGTCTGGCGCGATCAAGAAGGCTACATGGCTGAAGTCAGCCCGCCTGAGTCAAAGTTTGGCGTTCAAGCCACCGAAGGCCCGCTTTCACAGGATGAAATGCGCCGCTTCCCGATCAGCATGGGTGTTCATGTACAGGATTGCTGGGATGCGATCCTGGGCGCTGATGGCGCCTAGTTCCCAAGCTGGCGCGCCAGTTCTCTGCGGAAAGACCAATGGTCGGGCATGTATCCGCGGGAGCCGGCAACCCAACCTCTCACCCCGAGAACAAGTCCTGAGGTGACGCACTAGAAGCAATCGCCTCCTGCGGCTCAGGCGCTCCAGGCCGGGCCAGAGACCGTCAGCACGTCGGCGCCCATCGCCGTCATGGCCGCGAAGTCCTCGGGCTTGGACACCCCCCAGACCCCGACCGCCAGCCCATGAGCCTTGGCGTCGGCCACCCGCTGCGGCGTCATGTCGGAGATGTGCGGTGACCATTCCCGCCCGCCGTGGGCGGCGATGGCGGCGGCCTCGGAACCTCCGAAGTCCTTGGGATCACACCCGTCCGTCCAGGGCGAGGCGCCGTCGGCGGTCAGCTTCACCTGCGGCTTCATCGCGTCAGGCACGGTCAGGTGGGCGGTGAGGATCTCCGGGCGGCGGGCCTTCAGGTCGCGCAAGATCGACCAGTCGAAGGCGATGATCTTGGTCCGGTCCGCCCACCCTGCCCTGTCCAGGTCCCGCAGCACGGCGTCGGTCAGGGCGCGGGGATCGGCGGATTCGGCGTAGTCGGCGGGATCGGTCTTGATCTCCACGAAGATCCAGCGCTTCGGCCCGGGCGCCTGCGCCAGCAGGTCGAGCAGCTCCGGCAGGGTCGGCATGACCACCCCGTCCAGGCCCTGCTTGTGCGGATAGCGCCGCAGCTCCCGGCTGTCGGGCTTGAGGCGTCCCAGGTCATAGGCGCGCAGCTCGGCCAGGGTCGCATCCCGCAGCAGCGGCCCCGGCGCCTCCAGGAACGCGCCGTTCAGCCGCGAGGCCTCGGCAGCGATCCGGTAGTCGTGGTGGGCGACCACATGGCCGTCCGCGGTCAGGTGGACGTCAATCTCGATCCCGGCGACCGGCGCCTCAAGACAACCCCGCGCCCCTTCCAGGGAGTTGGTCGGCCAAAGCCCGTAGCCGCAGGCGCCTGCGATGATCATCGGCTCTGGCATTCCTCAACTCCCCTCAGGACGCCGGCTCTCCGGCGAAGGGCCGGCGCGCGACAGGCGTCTCGCCCAGGCGGAAGATCTCACGCCCGGACTTCACCGTCAGTAGCACCTTGATGTTGCGGATCGACATCGGCTCGGCGGTCAGGGGATTGGCCTCCAGCACCACCAGGTCAGCCTGCTTGCCCACCGTGATCGAGCCGCGGGTCGTCTCCTCATGCTGCTGCCAGGCGGGCCACAGGGTGATCGCCCGCAGGGCCTCCATCGGCGTCAGGCGCTGGTCGGGGCCCAGGGGATAGCCGCTGCGGGTCACCCGGTTCACCGCGCTCCACATCACGTGCATGGCCACCGGCGGCACGACGGGGGCGTCGGAGTGCAGGCTGAAACGGACGCCGTCCTTCAGGGCCTGGCCCGTGGGGCTGATGAACCGCGCCCGCTCCGGCCCCAGGGTCTCGGTCCGATGCCAGTCGCCCCAGTAGTAGGTGTGCTCCGCGAAGAAGCTCGGGAAGACGCCCAGCTCGGCATAGGCCTTGAGCTGGTCAGCCCGCGTCACCTGCGAATGGATGACCACCGGGCGGGTGTCGCGGCCGGCCGGATGGGCGGCCTCAGCCTTGCGCAGGGCGTCGATGACGCTGTCGATACAGGCGTCGCCGTTGCAGTGGGTCTGCACCTGCCAGCCGCGGCCGATATAGGTGTCATAGAGCTTGGCCAGGTCCGCCGGCGGCACATTAGGAAAGCCGCGATAGTCCAGGGGCGCGCCATGCGGCGGGTGGACATAGGGCTCTTTCAGCCAGGCCGTCTTGCCCTGGGGCGAGCCGTCGCCGATCACCTTCACGCCGGCGAACTTCAGGTGGTTCTTGAAGGGCGCGCCGATCTGCAGGCCGCGCTTGGCCACCGCGGCGTCGATCACGTCCCAGCGCGGATAGGCGATGATGTCCAGGATGAGGCTGTTATCCCGCTGGCCGTCCTGCAGCAGCTGGAAGGTCACGGCGTTGGAGGTCGCCCCGTCCTGAGCGGTCGTATAGCCCTGGGCGGCGTAGTAGGTCTGGATCTCGGCGAAGTCCTGGACGGCCTGGGCATAGGTCGGGATCGGCGCGGCCTTCATGACGAAGGCGAGCGCGTTCTCCTCGATCACCCCGTCGGGCTCGCCTTGCGCATCGCGGCCCAGATGTCCGCCCACCGGGTCCGGCGTATCGCGGGTCACGCCGATCAGGGTCAGGGCGGCGCTGTTGCAGCGGGCCATGTGACCGGAGACATGCATGATGCAGATCGGCTGAGTGGCCGACACCGCGTCGAGATCGGCTTTCGAGGGATGGCGGCGCTCGGCCAGCAGGGAGTCGTCATAGCCAACCCCCAGCAGCACCTTGCCCGGCGCTGGCGCGGCCTTGGCCAGAGCTGCGCCCAGGATCCGCTGGACGTCGGCGATGGTGCGGGTTGTCCCCACAGGCGGCGGCGACAGGTCCGGCAGCCGCCATAGCGAGACCAGGTCGCCGATGTGGCTGTGCCCGTCGACAAAGCCGGGAACCAGAGTCTTGCCCTTCAGGTCGACGATCCTGGCGCCCTGCCCCCAGCGCGCCAGGATCTCACGGTCGGAGCCGACACCGACGATCAGGCCATCACGGATCGCCACCGCCTGGGCGCGCGGGTGGTGGTCATCGACGGTCAGGACCGTGGCGTCGCGATAGATGGTGTCGGCGCCGCGGGCCGCCTGGGCGGCCACAGGCAGCAGGGCCAGGGCGCTCACGGCGATCGCCGCGATACGTCCGGCTCGGGTCATCGCCCGGATCATGTGCGTCCCTCCCCTGAGACCCGACAAGGGCTATCGGGTTCTGGGAAGGACTGTCGAGGGCGGGGTAACCCAAATCGGCCCGCCGCGAGGGCGGGCCGTCCGGATCAGCCAACGGCGCCCAGGCGGGCGAGCGAGGCCGACAGCTTGGCCTTGGCGGCCTCGGCCTCGGCCAGGCGCTCGCGGTTTTCCTCGATCACCTCTTCCTTGGCGCGGGCCAGGAAGTCGGGATTGCCGAGCTTCTTCATGACGTGGGCCACGTCGCTGTCCAGCTTGGCGATCTCCTTGGCGAGCCGGGTCTTCTCGGCCGCCAGGTCGATGAACTCGGCCACCGGCAGGGCCAGGGTCGCGCCCTCGACCACGAAGGGAATGGCCCCTTCCGGCGCGGTCGTCTCGAAGCGCACCTCGGAGACCCGCAAGGTCTGGCCGATCACCGGCGCATTGGCCTCGAAGGCCGCGCGCTGTTCAGCCGTGGCCTCCAGCACCAGCAGGGCCGGCCGCGCGCCCGGCGGGACGTTCAGCTCGGCGCGGACCGAACGGCCCTCGCTGACGGCGGCGACCACCAGGCCGATCTCAGCCTCGGCCTTGGGGTCCACCAGGGCCGCGGACAGGTCCGGCCAGCGGGCTGAGATCAGCATGGGCTCGCTACGGCCCGCGCCCAGGTCCGCCGTCTTCTCCCACAGCTCCTCGGTCAGGAACGGCATGACCGGGTGCAGCAGCTTCAGGATCACATCCAGCACCCAGGCGGTCGTGGCCTGGGTCTCGGCCTTGGCCGCCTCGTCGGCGCCGTTCAGCAGCGGCTTGGCCAGCTCGACGTACCAGTCGCAGAAGGTGTTCCAGATGAAGCGGTAGAGCGCGTTGGCCGTCCCGTCGAAGCCGCAGGTGTCCAGGGCCGCGGTGACGGCTTCCACCGTCTTGGCGGTCTCGCCGATGATCCAGCGGTTCAGCACGCCCTTCACCTGGGCCGGGTCGAAGCCCTCGGCCCGGGCGCAGCCGTTCATCTGGCAGAAGCGGGTGGCGTTCCACAGCTTGGTGCCGAAGTTGCGGTAGCCCTCGATCCGCTCCCGCGACAGCTTGATATCGCGGGCCTGGCCGGACATGGCCGTCAGGGTGAAGCGCAGGGCGTCGGCGCCGTAGTCGTCGACCAGTTCCAGGGGGTCCATGACGTTGCCCTTGGACTTCGACATCTTCTTGCCCTCCGCGTCGCGGACCAGGGCGTTGATGAAGACGCGGTGGAAGGGCACGTCATCCATGAAGTGGATGCCCAGCATCATCATCCGGGCGACCCAGAAGAAGATGATGTCAAAGCCGGTGACCAAGGTGTTGGTCGGATAGAAGCGGCGCAGGTCCTCGGTCTTCTCCGGCCAGCCCAGGGTCGAGAACGCCCACAGGCCAGAGGAGAACCAGGTGTCGAGCACGTCCTCGTCCTGGCGCAGGGGCTCGTCGCGGCCATAGTGCTCGCGGGCCTTGGCCTTGGCGGCGTCCTCGGTCTCGTCGACGAAGACATGGCCGTCCGGGCCGTACCAGGCCGGGATGCGGTGACCCCACCAGAGCTGGCGCGAGATGCACCAGGGCTCGATGTTCCGCATCCACTCGAAATAGGTCTTTTCCCAGTGACGGGGCTCGAAGACCGTCTTGCCTTCTTCCACCGCCTTGATCGCCGGCTGGGCCAGGACCTTGGCGTCCACGTACCACTGGTCGGTCAGGTAGGGCTCGACCACGACGCCGGAGCGGTCGCCGTGCGGGACCATGTGGCGGGTCTTCTCGATGCCGCGCAGCAGGCCCAATTCTTCGAAGGTCTCGATGACCTTCTTGCGGGCGGCGAAGCGGTCCAGACCCTGATAGTCCCGCGGACCGTTGGCGTTGATGCGCGCAAAGTCGTCCAGGATGTTGATCTGTGGCAGGTTGTGCCGCTTGCCGACCTGGAAGTCGTTGAAGTCGTGGGCCGGGGTGA
>CAZXVO010000189.1:0-7676 GCA_964643835.1 uncultured Phenylobacterium sp.
GGCCGCAGCCAGAGCGAGCGCGGATGCGCCGCTCGCGAAGGCGAATCGTAGATTCTTGCAATTTTTCATGTTTCCCCCCTCAGTCGCTAGGCATTATTGCCTCTATGCTGACGGTAATGGCCATTACCATAACGCCGTTCACGCCTGAGGCAATGCCCCTCCCTCGGGTCGCGCGACCAGCCACTGGTCGGTGCTTAAAATAAGTCCGAAGTCGCTCGTGAAAAATATCAACGCCTTGATTTGACGGTCAATCCCGGCGATTTCAGATATTCGTTTTCGCAAGTTTTGGGGATTGGGTGCGCAAAAGCTTGCGAATTGCGCGGGCCGATCGGTTTGTTGTATCTCTGCTTTTCGACCTGTGATTCACTGATCGGGTGGTGATTTGGGGTGCGCCCGTTGCGTCCGAAACCGCCGCGGTTCGCCCGATGCAGTTCGCCGGCGCCCTGGTCGACCTGCCACAGTCCACCGGACAAGCGTTGCCGGAGATCGGGCCAGACAGCCCCTGCTATCTCCAGTTCTCGTCCGGCAGCACGCGCTTTCCCACCGGCGCCTTTGTCCGCCGTCCGCTGCTCTGGCTCGACCTTATGGGCAAGAACGGTACGACCATCTCCTACAGCCCCACCTTCGGCTACGAGCTCTGCGCGCGGCGGGCCGAGAACGCCAGCCTCGAAGGCTATGACCTGTCGCGCTGGCGGATCGCCGGCCTCGGCGGCGACATGGTCCGCACCAAGCCCCTGCGGGACTTCGCCGCGCGCTTCGCGGCGGCGGGCTTCGACCCCCAGGCTTTCGTGGCCAGCTATGGCATGGCCGAGGCGACGCTGGCCCTGACCATGGCGCCCCTGGGCAAGGGCCTGGTCACCGAGCGACTGGATGTGCACCGCCTGGAGCGCGACGGCGTGGCGGCCTCAGGCGCGCCCTCGCCCCGCGTCCGGGAGTTCGCCCGCTGCGGGCCGCCCCTGCCGGGGCACGAGCTTCAGGTCCGCGGCGAGCGGGGCGAGATCCTGCCGGAGCGCCGGACCGGTCGGGTCTTCGCCCGCGGCCCCAGCCTGATGAGCGGCTACTTCCAGGACCCCGACGCCACCGCCCGCGTCCTGGGCGCCGAGGGTTGGCTCGACACCGGCGACCTCGGCTATCTGTCGGAGGGCGAGATCGTCCTGACCGGGCGCAGCAAGGACCTGATCATCCTCAATGGCCGCAATATCTGGCCGCAGGACCTGGAATGGACCGCTGAGGCCGAGATCGCCGGCCTGCGCAGCGGCGATGTCGCCGCCTTCTCCGTTCCCGCCGAGGGCGAGGAGGCGGTGATCGTCCTGGTCCAGACCCGCAGCAGCGACGCTGAAACGCGCCAGAAGCTGGCCGTCGAGGTCACCGACCTGCTCCGCCAGCGCCACGGCGTGGAGGCCCAGGTGAACCTTGTCGGCGGGCACGCCCTGCCCCAGACCTCGTCGGGCAAGCTCAGCCGTTCGCGGGCCAAGGCTGAGTATCTCGCCGGGCTGGCCGAAGCCGAGCCGGCCTAGGGTGTCACGGGGTCTCGTCACGGTCACCGGCGCGACGGGGTTCCTCGGCCGCTATCTCGTGCCCGCGCTCGCGGCCGACGGCTGGCGCATACGGGTGCTGGCCCGCCGCGACGTTATCCACCCCCTGTGGCGCGGCCTGGAGGTCGAGGTCGTGCCCGGCGATCTGGGAGATGATCGCGCCCTGGACAGGGCCTGCGCCGGCGCCGACGTCGTCATTCATGGGGCTGGCCTGATCAAGGCGCGCAGCCGGGCCGCCTTCTTCATCGTCAATGAGCAAGGCGCCCGCCGGGTGGCTGAGCGCGCCGAGGGCGCGGTGCTGCTGATCTCCAGCCTGGCCGCGCGGGAGCCCGGACTTTCGGACTACGCCGCCAGCAAGCGGGCCGGCGAGACGGCGGCGCACGCAGTGCTGGGCGAGCGCCTGACCATCGTGCGCCCCCCGGCCCTTTACGGCCCCGGCGACGCCGAGACCCTGCCCCTCTTCCAGCTGGCCGCCGCAAGTCCGATCCTGCCGCTTCTCGATCCGAAGGCGCGGATGGCCATGATGCATGTCGAGGACGCGGCGCGGCAGATCGCCGCCCTGACGGGACAGCCGGGCGGCCAGACGCTCAGCCTGTCCGATCCTCGCCCCCAGGGCTATGGCTGGCGCGAGGTGTTCCAGACGGCGGCGGACGCCTTTGGCCGCAGGCCCCGCTTCCAGCGGATCCCCAACGCCGCCCTGGGCGTCGTCGCCGTGATGGGCGCGGCGCGGGGCGGTCGATCGGCCCCCATGCTGACCTTCGGCAAGCTGCGAGAGTTGACGCACCTGGACTGGTCGGTGGCGCCGGGCGAGCAGATTTCCGGACTTCCGCCGGCCCGCTTTAATCTCGCCGACGGGTTCCTACATACGGTTCAGGGGTATGCGGCCTCCGGCGTCAGGTTTCGCAAACCGCCGCTACAGCAGGCGATCAGGTGCTGACGCCCGCGTCATATTGCGCCAAAGATGCGGCGTTAACGGACGATCGTTCTAGGGGGCGAGTCGGTCTCTATGCAACTGGTGACAGATCCCACCGTGCTTGAGGTGGCGAAGGCCGCTGAGGCCGTGCTGGAGCGCGAGGTCCTTGTGACCGCGTCATCCGACATCTCGCGCGACCTCGCCGTGGACTCCCTGGCCCTCATGAACATCGTGATGGAGCTCGAAGATCGCTTCGACATCTCCATCCCCATCGACCGCCTGAGCGAAGTCCAGACCGTGGGCGATCTCGCGGCGCTTATCGACAACATCCGGAACAAGGTTTGAGCATGGCTCTGCTCGATAGGCACGCGGCGTCCAGAGACGCCTATAAGGCGCTTCGCGATACGGCGGCCGATCCGTTCGGGGTCCGGTTCGATGCGGTCATCTCCCCCACGGAGGGCGTCGTCGACGGCCGTCCGACCATTCTGCTCGGCACCAACAACTATCTGGGCCTGACCTTTGACGAGGCCTGTGTCGAGGAGTCGGTCCGCGCAGTGCGCGAGCGGGGCACCGGCACTACGGGGTCGCGCATCGCCAATGGCAGCTATGAGGGCCATGTGGAGCTGGAGCGCGCCCTGGAAGCCTTCTATGGCCGCCAGCACGCCATGGTGTTCACCACGGGCTATCAGGCCAATCTGGGCGTGCTCTCGACCCTGGTCGGTCGGGGCGACCACCTGCTTCTGGACGCCGACAGCCACGCCAGCATCTATGACGGCTCGCGCCTGGGCCACGCCGAGGTCACCCGCTTCCGCCACAACGATCCCGAGGATCTCTACAAGCGCCTGCGTCGCCTCAAGGACGCGCCCGGCGAGAAGCTCATCGTCGTCGAGGGCATCTACTCGATGGTCGGCGACGTGGCGCCCCTGCGGGAGATCGCGGCGGAGAGCCCCGCTCACATAAGACAAGAAAAAACAACCGACTACAGATGACCGCCCGCCAGGAATGTACCAAGGCGGTGTACCAAATTTTTCGACGTTCGACTGAGACGCCAACCCATTGCAAAGGTGTCTGGGCGACGGCGCAGCTCGGCGCTCAATATCGAAAGGCCTGCAACCCGTTGCAATGAGCGCCGCATGACGTCGCCGTTGTCAGACCTGGCGCCTACCTAGCCGACGTCGCATCCGTCGTGCTCGAAAGGCGTTCTATGAGGCGCTCGCCTCAGAGATCTTCGCAACGATCTCCTCCGCGGATTTGCTGAGGTGGGGGCCCTCTTCGGTCGTCAGCAGCTGTCCCGGGAACCAGCGATCGTACCAAGCTTCCTTGCGCTTCCACTCGTCCGCATAGCGGCCTTGGTCGAGGAGGCCGAGATGCTCCCAATAGTACGTTCGACCACGGGATGTGACAGTGAAGTCTGGCAGTCGCAGCGTTCCGTCAGGAGCGAACAGTGGCCGCTCGTAGACAAACGGGATTTCGCGCTCATGCAGCAGGTTGGCGACGATCACTTCCGACTTGGATCGGAGCATGTCGCCGCTAAGGGCCTCGTGGATCTTCCCCGCCTCGTACCAGCCGCGCCTGTTCGCTAGGAGCTCCTTGGCAACGTGCAGGTTGTCAAAGAGGTAAGAATTGATCTGCGGCGTCTGGGCGTTTTCGCGGCGGCGCGCGTCGAGCAGACTATTCACGTCGCGTTGGATCAGGAGGGTGCAGTGCCGGTTGGCGCGGGTTAACGCGGTGTAGATGAGCTCGGTCGAGACCGGACGCGCGGCGCTCGACGGGATGATCACGAACGTATCCGCAAACTCGCTCCCTTGCGCCTTGTGAACGGACACGGCGTAGGCGAGCTCCAGGTTGTCTTCGACCTTCTCGCTACAGGTTTTGTATTTGCCGCCACGGGGGACATCGCGGCCATAGCCGACGGTCAAGCCAGGCTTACGGGTAAACTGAACGTTGAAACGCTTGAGCCGGGGGCCGTAGCCGCTCTTCAGCGTCTGCCAAATCTTGTTGTCGAACGGGAACGCACCCACCGTCCCGATCTCGCCGTTGAAGACTTCGACTTCGACTTGCTCGCGTTTGCTAGCGTCATAGGCCCAGATCGGATCCGACTTCGGTCGATTGCGGATCTGAATGACCTTGTCGAAGAGTGTGATGCCATCGACCGCTCCGACACGTTGGACAACGAACTTTGCTATACGAGCCTGGCAGGCCTCATTGATCGCCTCGACCCCGTGCAGCTCGCCCCGGTGGGGCGTCAGGATTTGATACGCGGTGGGGTTGGCTTCCAAGGCCTCGCGCCAGACCTGGTGAGGCTGCTTTTCGTTCTCAGGCCCTCCGCGCCGCATGCGCGTTTCAACTGCCGCAATCAGCGTCTCGGCGAGCCCAGCAGGTTCGTCCCAATAGATGACGTCTAGGTCGCGATCGACCGCTCCGCCCGCATGAATGCGTGCGATCAGGTTTTCCTGTTCCGCCGTCGTTGCTGCGTCCCCGCCATCAGTGCTTTTGTCTTCGTCGTCGACGAGGAACAGCTCCGACAAAGCGACAATGGCGGTACCCTCGCCATGAACCTCGTTTAGGCACTGACGCAGGTTCCGTTTCAGGCGGCCGAGATGTTCTGGGCGCTTCTTCGCCAACCATTTGATGATGTCTGCGAACACCCGACCTCGACCGATCGGGGGGAGCTGGCCAGCATCGCCGACGAGAATGAGCCGCTGTATGTGCTGCCAGTCTATCGCCCGAAACAGCGCGGCGGCGAGCTCAAGGTCGAGCATCGAAGCTTCATCAAGAACGAGCGTTCCGATTTGGGCGCGCTTACCACCCTGACGCTTAAAGGTGAGGTTGTCGTTCAGCCATCCGTTGGAGGCCAGAAACGAGTGCGCTGTTACTGTTGCGACACGATGAAGTTCGGCCTTCTCGAATACCTCACGCGCCCGATCGGCAGCCTTGCCTGTGGGGGCGAGGACGAGAACCGAAGCACCCTCGCCCTCAGAGCGACGGACTGCGCGAATGAGCGCTTCGATAACTGTTGTCTTCCCGGTGCCCGCCGGGCCGGTCACGACCGAGAACGGCAGACGGAACAAGCGCTGGCAAACTTCGCCCTGCTCGTCGGTCGCTTCAACGTACCTGGCCTTTGCCTTGAGCGCGAGGTCGCTGCCGGACTTGAATATCCAGGAGGTCCAATCGTCCTCCGTCACCGGACGACGTAGATTGATCTCGGGACGGCTCACCAGTTCGGTGAGTGTGCCTTCCACGAGCCGCTCGTCGTCAAACAACGACTTCAAGTAGACGGCGAGGCCATCGTCGATCGGCCGCAAAGTCAAAGCCGCAGACAGGAATTCGGCATCCACCTCGAAATACCGCGTGCTGAACTCAGCTTGCTTCCACTCCGGCAGGCGTTGCATCCGCTGCGCGATTTCGACGATCAGGTCCTGAGCCAGCCTGAAGGTGTGGTTTTGCTCGCGGCGAAGGTGCTCAACGCAGAGGCCGCGAAAGCGTCGCTCGTCGTTACCCTCCACCTCGGCGAGGGGCTCGCCGCCGAGATCGGGGGACGGCAAGACGCCGCGATCGACAGTGCTCCATGGGATCCGGTCGTCTTTCGTTTCGCCGCAATACGTCTCGGCGAGGACGTAGGGATTGCGCGCGATCTCCTCGGCGGAGGCAGTCACCCCGCAGTCGGCGCGATTTACCGAGACGATGGCCCTCATGGTATCTTGAGGGAGGTCGAGGCGCGGTAGAACGTCCTTCAGCAGCAAGCGAGCGCCGTCATCGAGCAGCCTCCAATTGCGCGCGATCTTCTTGATCCCCGCAGCGTCGATGCCCTTGGTGAGTGCGTTGGTCTTGCCCTCGTCGAGCGCCTCGAAGACCGCCGCGTAGGCCTTGGGAGCCCCTTCGACAGCGTAGAGCGCCTTCGTCTTGTCGATGAGTTGCTCCGCCCCGACAACGTGGAGGACATTTAGGAGGCCCGGGTATAGGCCGCGACACTTCCACAGCCTGGCGATGGTCTTCAGCAGCCACGCTTCGCGAATAGTCCAGTCTTCTGTTCTGTCGCCGAGATCGCGAAGTAGCCTGACTTTCGCCAGGAACTGCTCCAGTAGGCCAATTGCCTCGTCATCGGTCAGATGCTTGGAACCGTACTTGCAGAGGTAGGGGTTCTCAGGGAATAGAGCGATCTCGCCCAAGCGCTCCGGGTCATCGAGGTAGCGATGATAGGGAAGGCGAAGACCCTCATCCGGATAAGCGGAAGATATATTCCGCGCCCAGATCATCCCGCCCGCGTACTTCTCCGCGATGTTGGGCTTGACGTCCTCGTAGAATAGTTCGGGGCCCATCTTCACTATGCGTGACACGCCAACGAGGACGTACTTGGGCGCGTCCTCCTCTGAGAGTGGGTTAGAGTAATTTGCGTAATAGAAGATCAGGTTGTCGCCGGCATCGTCCTGAATGGGCTTGAAGAATTCCAGCGTAAGCGCGCGTCGCCGATTGTTATCGAGAAATCCACCAGCCTTAACCTCCTCGGCGTACATCGCTTCATAGGGCCATACGCTGACGGTTGCCGGATCGAGCTCCCACGCGTGTCGCTTTGCGCCGCCATAGAAGAAATCTGGAGGATTGGATGCGGCTTCGGCTCGATTGAGCCCGAAGGCATTGTAGCTGTAGCTGCAGGGCGGAACGTACCCTTCGAGCTTCGCTCCAGCCTGACCGGCGAGGAGCTTCTCGCGCTTGAGGTCGCGCTCCCGCGCGATCACGTCCCCCGGAAACGACTTGCAACCGACGCAGTAGGTGTTTCGCTCAGGCGAACGACAGACTGAACCGTCCCATCCATCACTATGCCATGCAAGCCGAGCTGTAAGGTGCGTCGGCATCCGTTCTCCCCCCTGTCGCGCGAGAGATCCTAGCACGGCCGCTGGCGCATATAGGAAGTGCCTCCGCAGTGCGGGTCACCGAACAAGAGGTTCGCCAGCTTCCCGTCGGAGGCTTCACCGAGCGCGAGACGCTTGGATCTTAATTTGTTGTATTTACTTATTTTTATTGACAAATGATCGGAGAATTGGGATGATCTAAGTATATCCTGGAGCTCATCGTGTCCCGATACCGAGAACTGGATGAGATTGGCCGCATTCAGCTTTCACGTTCTTTCTATATGCGGGACTTTCTCTTCTCGGAGATCGGCGCGACTTACGCGATCCCCAACCTTCCGGACGACCTGGAACTTGCGGTCTATACGGGCCGCAAACTCT
>CAZXVO010000190.1:0-6851 GCA_964643835.1 uncultured Phenylobacterium sp.
CCAACGGATCGGCCAGCGGCGGGGCGGGGACCGACACCCTGAGCCAGGTCGAGAATGTGACCGGCACGACCTTCGCCGACACCCTGACCGGCGACGGCGCCGCCAACATCCTGCGCCTAGCCCATACGCCGCTGCGGCGCTGATCAGCGGATCGTTACGGGTACGCCCGAGCCGCCGGCCACATGGACGGCGACGCGGCCCTGGCTGCGCTCGAAGCACAGGTCGACCCGGCGCTCGCCGACCCTCAAGCCATCGATCCGCAGCCGGTCGATGCCGATGGGCAGGCGGGGATCGCGGATCCGCACCTCGCCGGCCCAGCCGTCCACGGTCAGGCCCAGGCTGGCCTGCAGCAGCATGAACACCGAGCCCGCCGCCCAGGCCTGGGGCAGGCAGGCGACAGGATAGGCCACCGGCGGCTCGCCCGCCGCGCGGGGGAAGCCGCAGAAAAGCTCCGGCAGACGCATGTCGAACTGGGCGGCGGTCTCGAACAGGCCGGACATCAGGTCCACCACCCCGTCGCGCTCGCCATAGCGGGCCATGCCGGCGGCGCACAGCGCCGTGTCGTGCGGCCAGACCGAGCCGTTGTGATAGCTCATCGGATTGAACCGCGCCTCGCCGGTCGCGAGGGTCCGCACGCCCCAGCCGGAATCGAAGCGCGCGGACTTCAGGTCCTGGATCACGGCCTCCGCCCGCTCCGGCGAGGGCAGGCCCGCGAACAGCAGGTGGCCGGGATTGGAACTGCGCACCCGGCAGAGCTCGCCCGCGCCATCCACGGCGATGCCATAGGTCCGCCGGTCGGCCATCCAGAAGCGGTCCTCGACCTTGCGCCGGATGGCGTCGGCCTTCTGCGCCCAGGCCTCGAATGGCTCGCCCCGGCGTTCGGCCAGGCGGGCCATGGCCTGGCAGGCGGCGAAGGCGTAGCCCTGCACCTCGACCAGGGCGATGGGCCCGCGGGGGAAGCGGCCGTCAGCGTGGAAGACGCTGTCCTGGCTATCCTTCCAGCCCTGGTTGGCCAGGCCGCTTTCGGCGCCGCGGGCATAGTCGATCAGGCCGTCGCCGTCGGTGTCGCCGGACCGCTCGATCCAGCCCATGGCGGCGACCAGGTTAGGCCACAGGTCGTCGATCAGCTTGAAGTCGCCGGTCCGCTCGGCATAGGCGCCGGCCAGGGCCACGAACAGGGGCGTGGTGTCGACCCCGCCATAGTAGCGGCCGAAGGGCACTTCCCCCAGCGCCGGCATCTCGCCCTTGCGGGTCTCGTGCATGATCTTGCCCGGCGCGGAGTCGCGGAAGGCCGAGACCTCCTCGGCCTGGTGGGCGGCGAGGTAGGTCAGCACGCCCTTGGCCAGGCTGGGCTCGAACCACAGGATCTGCCAGGCGGTGATGATGGCGTCGCGGCCGAAGGCGGTGGAGAACCAGGGAATGCCCGCATAGGGGTAGGGACCGGTCTCCATGCGGGTGGTCAGCAGGGCCAGGTCAGCGCGGGACTTGTCGAGCCACTGGTTGAACAGCCGGCCGGAGGATTTCAGCCGCGCCCCGTGCCGCACCCGGCCACGCATCTCCCAGCGGGCCTGGCCGGCGGCGTCGCGCCAGCGCTCACGGGTGGGCGGGTCTTCCGCCGTCGCCCCGATCTCCAGATAGAGCTCCAGCCGCCCCTCGGGGCGCAGAGGATAAAGCCATTCGGCCCGCGCCCCGTTCAGCCGGGCCGGCGGGTCGGAGAAGCTGATGATGCTGGTCCGCTCCACGCCGTCCAGGCCCTGGTAGCGGAAGGTCACGCCGCGCTCGCCGACCTTGGGCGGGAAGACCTCGCCGCGCCGCAGCCGCCTGGAGCCACGCACCTCGAACATGTCGCGGAAGTCGGCGCCGAACTCGATCACCAGGGGGGTCAGCACCTCGTCGCGGCTGTAGTTCACGCAACGGATTCGCTCGAACAGCCGCTCGCGCCACAGGAAGCGCTTGCGCTCCACGTGCAGCACGCCGGGCGGGCCGATGGGGCCGCCGGGATAGGGCAGGTCCTGGTTCGCGCCATTGAAGGTGAAGAACACATTGTCCGCCGAGATCGCCCCTGACAGCAGGGACGGCGGGCCGCCGCCGAGCAGCAGGCGGAAGCGGGACAACAGCCGGGTGTCATTGTGGAACAGGCCGTCGGCGGCCCCCAGGATGTCGCCGTGGGCGTCGGCCACCACGAAGGTGTCGCGGTCCTTCAGGGCGTGCAGCTTCTGGGGGGTGCGGGCCTCGACCACCTGCCCCAGTTCGACCTCGGAGCCAGGGGCGGGGGCCAGATCGTCCATGTCTCGATATCTCTCAGGCGGTGGCGGCGAGGGGCGCGCAGCCGGCGTCCAGGCGGGCGTAGAGGTCCAGGTAGCGGCGGGCCATGGCGGTCGCGGAGAACCGCGCCTCGAAGCGCTGGCGCACCCTGGCGCGGTCCAGGCTGGCGGCGGCCCGGGTCGCGGCGCAGGCGCCCTCCAGGTCGCGGACCAGGAAGCCGGTGACCCCGTCCTCGATCACCTCCGGGGTCGAGCCGCAGGCATAGGCGACGACCGGCGTGCCGCAGGCCATGGCCTCGATCATCACCAGGCCGAAGGGCTCGGGCCAGTCGATGGGGAAGAGCAGGGCCTCGGCCCCGCCCAGGAACCCCGACTTCTCCGCATCGCCGATCTCGCCCACGAAGGTCACGTGCGGATTGCTGAGGATCATGGGCTCGATCTTGTCGTGGAAATAGGCGCGGTCGGCGGGATCGACCTTGGCGGCCATCTTCAGCGGCTTGCCTAGCCGGCGGGCGATCTCGATGGCCCGGTCCGGGCGCTTCTCAGGCGAGAACCGGCCCAGGAAGGCGAGGTAGCCCTCACTCCTCGGATGGAACCGATAGAGGTCGGCGCTCATGCCGTGCAGCACCGTGCCGGCCCAGTGGGCGTTGGCCAGGGACCTGCGCTGGTCGTCGCTGATCGAGACTAGGGGAAACTGCGGCCAGGCGGCGTAGACCCCCGCCAGGTCGGCCAGGTCGAGGCGGCCGTGCAGGGTGGTCAGGGTCTTCTCCGCCATGTCCTCGAAGAAGGGGAAGTGGATCATGTCGGTGTGGAAGTGGATGACGTCGAACTCCGCCGCCCGCCGGCGCACCTCGACCAGCATGGCCATGTGGGCGGCCAGGTCGGACTTCAGCGGCCTGGGGTCCAGGCGGATGGCCTGGTCACGGACGGGGACCAGGCGCGCCCGGGTCCGCGCGTCGGCGCTGGAGAACAGGGTCACCTCGTGGCCAAGATCGACCAGGGCGTCCGACAGATGCGCCACCACCCGCTCGGTGCCGCCGTAAAAGCGGGGCGGGACAGCTTCATAGAGGGGCGGAACCTGGGCGATACGCATGGCGGTGATCCTGACGCGACAAGGCCGCCGCTCCGGGGCGGCGCCCATCAGGGAGAAGGTCGCGAGGGGCGGTTCGGTTCCCACTGACGGCGATGTGCGTGGGCCGGCATGAATCCAGCGGCCTTTTCGAGCCAGCCGCGTTATGCCGGGGCATGATTGAAACCTTCGCTGACGCAGACGCCCTGGCCGACGCCGCGGCCGCCTGGATCCTGGACGCCCTGGACCAAGGTCTGGCGGCGCGGGGCCATGCGAGCCTGGTCGGCACTGGCGGCCGTTCGCCGGGGCCGGTCTATGATCGCCTGAGCCGCGCCGAGCTCGACTGGGGCCGGGTGACGGTCACCCTGTCCGACGACCGCTTCGTGTCGCTCGAGCATCCGGACTCCAACGAAGGCCTGGTCCGGCGTCGGCTGCTGGTGGGCCCGGCGGCGGCTGCGAGCTTCCAGCCGCTGCGCTACGACGTCGCCGATGAGGACGCCTCTGCCGAGGCCGCTGAGCCGCACATCCGCCCGCTCGTTCCCTTCGATGTGGTGATGCTGGGCATGGGCGAAGACGGCCATGTGGCCTCGCTGATCCCGGGTGATACGCGCCTTGCCGAGGGCCTGGATCCTGATGGCCGCCGCCTGGTCCAGGGCGTGCCCGCGGGCCTGGGCTCGCCGCCCCTGCCGCGCATGACCCTGACCCTGCCGGCCCTGGCCTCGGCGCGGCGCATCCTGATCCTGATTTCCGGGGAGTCGCGGCGGCAGGTTTTCGAAGGCGGCGGCGGGCGACCCGTGCATGTCCTTGCGGAAACGACTACATCGCCCCTGCGCGTTCTCTGGACACCCTGAACTCCCGCCCAAAGAGGTAGGCTCATGAACCCCGTCACGGCCGACGTCACCGCCCGCATCGTTGAGCGCAGCGCAGACCTCCGCGCGGACTATCTGGAGCGCATGGCCGCCGCCCGCGACCAGGGGCCGGGCCGCGCCAAGCTGTCCTGCGCCAACTGGGCCCATGCCTTCGCCGCCAGCCCGGAGGGCGACAAGCAGCGGATGCGCAACCCGACCGCGCCGAACGTGGCCATCGTCACCTCGTACAACGACATGCTCAGCGCCCATCAGCCCTATGAGCGCTTCCCGGAGCTGATCAAGGCGGCGGCGGAGGCCGCGGGCGGCACGGCCCAGGTGGCCGGCGGCGTGCCCGCCATGTGCGACGGCGTCACGCAAGGCCGCCCCGGCATGGAGCTGTCGCTGTTCTCCCGCGACGTGATCGCCATGTCGACGGCGGTGGCCCTGACTCACGACGCCTTCGACGCCGCCCTGATGCTGGGGGTCTGCGACAAGATCGTGCCGGGCTTGGTGATCGGAGCCCTGGCCTTCGGCCACCTGCCGGTGATCTTCGTCCCCGCCGGGCCGATGACCTCAGGCGTCTCCAACGCCGAGAAGGCCCGCGTCCGCGGCCTGTACGCGCAAGGGCTCGCCACCCGCGACGAGTTGCTGGACTCGGAGATGAAGTCCTATCACGGGCCGGGCACCTGCACCTTCTACGGCACGGCCAACTCCAACCAGATGATGATGGAGATGATGGGCCTGCACTTGCCGGGCGCGGCCTTCGTGCATCCCAACACGCCCCTGCGCGACGCGCTCACCGCCGCCGCGCCCAAGCGGGCCATGGAGATCGCGCTCGGCTCCAACAGCCACGCGCCCATGTCCGAGGTCGTGGACGCCAAGTCTATCGTCAACGCCATGGTCGGTCTGCTCGCCACCGGCGGCTCGACCAATCACACCCTGCACCTGGTGGCCATGGCGCGGTCGGCCGGCGTGCTGATCGACTGGAGCGACTTCGACGCCCTGTCCAAGGTCACGCCGCTGTTGGCGCGGGTCTATCCCAATGGCTCCGAGGACGTGAACGCCTTCCACGCCGCCGGCGGCATGGCCTTCGTGATCCGCGAACTGCTGGACGCGGGCCTGGCGCATGAGGACGTGCTGACAGTCGCGGGCCAGGGCCTGCGCCACTACCAGACCGAACCCTTCCTGCAGGACGGAGACCTGGTCTGGCGCGAAGGGACGGCCAAGTCCCTGAACCTCGACATCCTGCGTCCGGTCAGCGACCCCTTCCTGGCCGAGGGCGGCATCCGGCTGCTGACTGGCGGTCTGGGCCGGGCGGTCATCAAGACCTCGGCGGTGAAGCCCGAGCACCTGACCCTGGAAGCCCCCGCCATCGTCTTCGACGACCAGGAGGAGCTGCTGGCCGCCCACAAGCGCGGCGAGCTGAACCGCGACTTCGTGGCGGTGGTCCGGTTCCAGGGGCCGCAGGCCAATGGCATGCCCGAACTGCACAGCCTGACCCCGACCCTCAGCGTGCTGCAGGACAAGGGCTTCAAGGTCGCCCTGGTCACCGACGGGCGCATGTCCGGCGCGTCGGGCAAGATTCCGGCCGCGATCCACGTGACGCCGGAAGCGGCCTGCGGCGGCGCCCTGGCCCAGGTCCAGACCGGCGACATCATCCGCCTGGACGCCAACGCCGGGCAGCTGGAGATCAAGGTTGATCCGGCCGAACTCGCCGCCCGGCCGCGAGCGGTGGCGAAACCCGCCGGGTTCGGCTATGGGCGCGAACTCTTCGGCGGAATGCGCCGGACGGTGGGCCCGGCCGAAGCCGGCGCCTCCGTGCTTTTCTGAGGGGGCCCTCTTGAAGGTCAACTATGCCGGTCTGGTCGGCGATGTCGGCGGCACCAACGCCCGCCTCGCCCTGGTGGACGAGGATGGACGCATCCGTCACCCCAAGACCTTCGAGGCCAAGGACTACGCCTCGCTGAGCGATGTCATTGGCGACTACATCCAGCAGACCCTGGGCCGTAAGCGTCCGACCAAGGCGGTGATCGCCGTGGCCGGGCCGGTGGTCGACGGCGAGATCGAGTTCACCAACCTGTCCTGGCGGATCTCTGAGGGCGAGCTGGTGGGGACCTTCGAGCTGGAGTCCGCCAAGCTGCTCAACGACTTCGGCGCCCAGGCCATGGCCGCGCCCCTGCTCGAGGCGGAAGACCTGCGCCGGATCGGCCCGGACCTGCGCGGCGCCGAGGGCGCGCCCTGCGTTGTGGTCGGCGCCGGCACCGGCTTCGGCGTCGCCGGCCTGGCGCGGTCCGAGCGCGGCGACCTGCCGATCCCGGCCGAGGGCGGCCACGCCAGCTTCGCGCCGGCCGACGAGGTCGAGGACCGGGTCCTGGCCAGCCTGCGGGCCAAGCACGGCCGCGTGTCCATCGAGCGCGTCCTGTCTGGCCCCGGCCTCTATGGCCTCTACCAGGTGATGGCTGAGATCGCCGGCGAGCCGGTGGTCCATGCGGACGAAAAAGCCGTCGCCGCCGCAGGCCTGGCCGGCGAGGCCCTGTCCCAGGCGGTGCTGGACCGGTTCTGCGAGATCCTGGGGTCGGTGGCCGGCGACATCGCCCTGACCTATGGCGCCCGCGGCGGCGTCTTCGTCTCCGGCGGCGCCGACGTGCACCTGCGCCTGTGGACCGGCGT
>CAZXVO010000190.1:6882-7675 GCA_964643835.1 uncultured Phenylobacterium sp.
GATCGATCGGCTGATGCTGGGCGGGTTCCGGCGCCGGTTCGAGGACAAGGGCCGGCTGAAGGACTATATGGCGGATATCCCGACCGCCCTGATCGTGCATCCCTACGCCGCCCTGCTGGGCGCCGCCCGGGTGCTTGAGACCCTCGAAGGAAACCGGTTTTGAAGCTGCCTGACGTCCTCAAGCTCGCCCCCGTCGTTCCGGTGCTGATCATCGAGGACGTGGACAAGGCCGTGCCCCTGGCCCGCGCCCTGGTGAAAGGCGGCCTGAAGGCGCTGGAGGTGACCCTGCGCACCCCGGTGGCGCTGGAGTGCATCCGCCGGATCGCCGGCGAGGTGGAGGATGGCGTCGCCGGCGCCGGCACCATCATCAATCCGGCCATGCGTGAGGAAGCCCATCGCGCCGGCGCCAAGTTCGGGGTCAGCCCCGGCCTGATCGGTAATGAGGATTTCGACGACGGCCCCCTGCCGCTGCTGCCGGGGATCGCCACGGCCACCGAACTGATGGCGGGCCTTGAGGCGGGCTATTCGTACTTCAAGCTGTTCCCGGCCAATATTGTCGGCGGCGTCGGCGCCCTGAAGGCCTTCGCCAGCCCCTTCCCGCAGGCGACCTTCTGCCCGACCGGCGGGGTCAGCCTTGAGAACGCGCCGGACTATCTGGCCCTGCCAAACGTGATCTGTGTCGGCGGCTCCTGGGTCGCCCCGGCCGATGCGGTGCGCGACGGCGACTGGGACCGGATCACGGCGCTGGCCAAGCAGGCTGCTGCGCTCGGCCGGTAACTGGGTGTCATCCCGG
>CAZXVO010000191.1:0-7605 GCA_964643835.1 uncultured Phenylobacterium sp.
ATAGAGGGCCGCGATATCCGCCCAGGGCGTGACCCCGGTCTCGCGCCGGGTCGCGTGCGCGCCATGGATCGCCGCCAGCAATTGATAGGGGCCGCTGCGCCGCAAGCCTGCCGCCGCGGTCAGCAGTCGCGCGGCCTCAGCGATCCCGGTGGCGTCCCACTGCGCCGGGTCCTGGTCAGCGAGCGGGATCATCACGCCGTCGGCGTCCAGCCGCGCCGGCCGCCGCGCCTCCGCCAGCCGGATCAGGGCGGCCAGGCCCAGCACCTCGGGCTCATCCGGCAAAAGCGTCACGAGCACGCCGGACAGGCGAAGCGTATCCTGCGCCAAGCCCGCGGCGTCGCCGAGGCCGGCGGCGTCCTCATAGGCCTGGGCGTAGGCGATCTCGATCGCCGCCAGCACCGCCTCCAGCCGCTCGCCCCAGGCCTCCGGCCCTGGAACCTCGAAGGGAATGCGGGCGTCGCGGATCTTGGCCTTGGCTCGGGTGATCCGCTGCAGCATGGCGGTTTCGGACACCAGGAAGGCGCGGGCCAGCCGCTCCGTGGACAGGCCGCAGATCACCTTGAGCGTCAGGGCGATCCGCGCCTCCACCCCCAGGGCCGGGTGGCAGCAGGCGAAGATCAGCCGCAGCCGCTCGTCCGGAATAGGTTCGAAGGCCGCGATCACCACGTCTTCCGGCGTGGCGACAGGCTCCGGCGGATCGGGACGATAGGCGTTCCGGGTCCGCGCGCGGCGAAGCAGGTCCAGTCCCCGGCGTCGGGCGGCCGCATAGAGCCAGGCCGCAGGGTCCCGCGGCGCTCCGTCCCGCCCCCAGGTCTCCACCGCCGCCTGGCAGGCCAGGGCCAGGGCCTCCTCGGCCAGATCCAGGTCCCGGAATCTGGCCGCCAGGGCGGCGCGCAGGCGGTCGCCCGCCTCGCGCACCGCACGATCCAGGATGGCGTCCACCCTACTCGTCGATCAGCGGGCGGACTTCGATCCCGCCGCCATCGGTGACCGGAACCCGCCGCGCCCAGGTCAGGGCCGCGTCCAGGTCGGAGACCTCGATCATGTAGAAGCCGCCCAGATGCTCGCGGGTCTCCGGGAAGGGGCCATCGTGAACGGTTCGAGCGTCCCCCGTGCGGCGGACGGTCGTCGCGGTTTCAGTGGGACAAAGCCCGGCGCCGGCCAGCCAGACACCCTTTTCGCGCATCTCCGCCGCCAGGCGCATGTGCGCCGCCACCGCGGTCTGCATGGTGGACGGCTCGGCGAAGGCGGCCTCGTCCTCATAGATCAGGAGCATGTACTGCATGGAATTTCCCTCCGACGCGTCGCTCGCGCCGGAGGATAGACGCAGGCGCCGACGTCGAGTCGACAGGATCGGCGAAAAAAGCTTCGCCTCCGCCTAGGACGCGGCGCAGGCCGATCGCACCTGAGCCCACTCGTCAGCATTGAGGGCGCTGGCGCCGGGCCTGGCGAGCGCCCGCGTCGCCACCAGTCGCCGGTCCGTTCCCGGATGGGACGACAGGAACTCCGCGAACGGCCCGCCCGCGGGTCCCTCGCTCTTGTCCAGACGTTCGAAGAAGGCCGGCAGGCCCTGGGAGGACAGCCCCCTGGCCTGGAGGATCTCCATGCCCCTCAGGTCCGCCTCGGTCTCGGCCTTGCGGCTGTAGCGCATGTCCGAAGCCTGGGCGGCGAGCAGCACCGCCTGTTGGCCCGCGCCCGACCCGCCGCCGACCACCAGGTCCAGCAGCATACCCGCCCCGACCGAGCGCCACAGGGCCTCGGTCACATGGCGCATCTGAACGTGGGCGATCTCGTGAGCCAGCACGCCCGACAGCTCATCGGCGCTGCGAGCCTCGGCAATCAGGTCGTCGGTGACCAGGACGCGCCCCCCGGGCAGGGCCATGGCGTTGGCGAACGGCGCCCGGACTGCCTGCACCTGGATCGGAAAGGGACTGTTCGCCGTCGTCCCGAGCTGGCGGCCCAGGCGGGCCAGGGCCGCCTGGCCGGCGGCGCCCTTGCAGGGCTTCAGGCCCAGGGTCAGCTGCGCCTCGAAGGTATGGCCCAGGCGGGCCTCAAGTTCCGGCGGCGTGGCCCGGGCCAATGGTCCGGCCATCAGCGGGATGCCGATGAAGACCAGGGCCGCAAAGCCGAGCCCGGCGCCCGTCAGGCCGGCGATCAGCCCCATCTTGCGACCGTGCGTACGTCGATGGACCTCCCGCGACGGCCGACCCGCCGAGGCCCAGTCGGCGGCGGCCAGCAGCAGCCGCGCGTCGCCCCGCCAGGCCAGTCGCACCTTGTCCCCGGCCAGTTCCTCCCGCAGCTCGCGCAGGGGCCAGGCTTGCGCGCCATCGGGCGCATCGAAGACCAGCCGGTCATTGACGATGCGCAGGCTCACCTGGGCCGGCCGCGAGGTGCGGCCATCATAGAAGGTCGCGTCCATGTCCTAGAAGTCGATGACCCCGAAGGCGTCTGCAAGCCCCTCGCCGGTGCGCGGCCCGGCGGGCGCCTGGATGGTATGCAGGTCCGCGCGCCCACGGCTCTTCAGGCTGCGGGTCAGAACGCGCGCCGTCCGGGCCTGAACCATGGGCGCCAGCAGACCCAGGCTGAGGATCAGCATCGCGACGTTCCCGACCCACAGACTGGCCATGTCCTGCCAGCGCAGCTGAAGATCGAACCTCAGACCGTCCAGGTGCGTCCCTTCGGCGACGCTGCGCAGCTGGGCCACATGATAGGGCGCGAACATCACCGCCCAGGCCAGGGCCAGCAATGGCAACACCGCGTAGAACTTGAGGATCACCATCAGGTCGGGCGTCGGCGCCTTTGCGTCGGTCAACTCGGTCAGCCCGAAGGCGAACATGACCACCACGTAGAGGATGGCGAAGCCCATGGCGGCCGGAATGAACGGCGCATAGATCGAGACGTTCTGCGCCTTCTCCAGATTGAAGGTCAGCTGGCGGTCGCCGTAGCTGAGCGCGCCCCAGAGGCGGCCCGCCAGCCGGCGCTGCGCCGCCGGCCAGTACCAGCCCAGGGTGATCGCCGACATGAGCGCATAGCCCAGGAACGCCAAGCCGTAGCGCAGGCCTGAGCCTCGGAGCTGGAAGCGCACGCCGCGCCAGGTGGTGCGGCTGGCCATGTAGCGGAAGGCCGAGAACCGGGCGAAGCCGAGCAGGCCAATCATGAACGGATAGACCAGCAGGAAGGCCAGGGCGGCGACGAGCGGCCCCAGGAACTGCACGCCGACGGCGATCACCAGGACCGGAAGGCCCAGGAGCAGCATGGCGAACAGGAAGCCGAAGAACAGCTCCTTGCCCCGTCCGGTGTATTCCAAGGGTTCGTCATTGATGCGGATGGCGCTCCAGATGCGCCGCCGCGTCTCGGTCTTCGCCCAGAACCGATAGAGGCTGAGCGTCACGATATTGAGCAGGCCGTTCCTAAGGCTCAGGCCCAGAAAGGACCGGACCTGTCCCGTGAAGGAAAAGACGAGACCTTCGCCGCTCTCGTCCTGCGGCTCCCCGAACATCGACATGCGCCCCCCGGCTTGATGAATAGCCAGGCTTGCACGCTATGGTTCCAGCTTCAATCGCGCTCGCGCGAAAGGCGTCAGCTGGACAGGGTTTCCTGGAAGCGGACCGCCTCGCCCTGGCCGGGCAGGACGATCTCGTCGTCGCGCATGACGACCTTGCCGCGGATGATGGTGGCCATGGGCCAGCCCTTGGCCTCGAAGCCGTCGAAGGGGGTCCAGCCGGCGCGGGTGGCCATGGACTCGTGGGTGATGGTGCGCCGCGCCTTCAGGTCCACCACCGTCAGGTCAGCGTCATAGCCGACAGCCATCCGGCCCTTGTCGGCCAGGCCGAACACCCGGTTCACCCCGTGGCTGGTCATGTCGACGAAGCGTTCCAGGGTCAGACGGCCCTCGGCCACGTGGGTCAGCATCAGCGGGACCAGGGTCTGCACACCCGGCATGCCGGACGGCGAGGCCGGATAGGGCCGGGCCTTTTCCTCGCGGGTGTGCGGCGCGTGGTCAGAGCCCAGCACGTCGGCGACGCCGAGCGCGATGCCGCGCCACAGGGCGTCCTGGTGCGCCTTGCCCCGGATCGGCGGGTTCATCTGGGCGAAGCCCTTCAGCCGCTCATAGGCCTCCGGCGCCGTCAGGGTCAGGTGCTGGGGCGTGAACTCGACGCTGGCCACATCCTTGTGGCGGGCGAGGAAGGCGACTTCCTGCTCAGTGGTCACGTGCAGGACGTGGATGCGCTTGCCCAGGCCCTTGGCGATCCGCACCAGCCGCTCGGTGGACTGGATCGCCGACTGGGCGTCGCGGACTTCCTCGTGGCTGGTCCAGTCGCCGGTGCGGGCCAGGGCCCGGCGCTCGGCCAGGCGGTACTCGTCCTCGGAGTGGAAAGCGGCGCGACGCTGGACGTGGCGCAGCACCTGCTCGACGCCCTCGTCGTCCTGCACCAGCAGGGAGCCGGTGGAGGCGCCCATGAACACCTTGATCCCACAGCAGCCGGGCAGGCGCTCCAGCTCGCCCAGGAAGGCGGCGTTCTCGTGCGTGCCGCCCACATAGAAGGCGTGGTCGCAGTGCATGCGGTGACGGGCGCGGGTCAGCTTGTCGGCCAGGGTGTCCGGGTCCGTGGTGGTCGGCTCGGTGTTCGGCATTTCGAACACGGCGACGACCCCGCCCAGCACCGCCCCGCGGCTGCCGGTCTCCAGGTCTTCCTTCCATTCCAGGCCCGGCTCTCGGAAGTGGACCTGGCTGTCGATGACGCCCGGCAGGACGGTGAGACCCTTGGCGTCGAACACCTCGTCGGCGGAAGCCTGGGAAAGGTCGCCGATGGCGGCGATCTTGCCGCACCGCACGCCCACATCGGCGAAGCCGCGCCCGGCGTGGTTCACCACTTCGCCGCCGCGAACGATCAGGTCATAGGTCTCAGACATCAGCCAAAAGGTCCCTCGCCGCCGCGACCACCGTGTCGACCGGCAGATCCATCATGTGGCAAACCGCTTGCTGGAAACCAGGGTCGACCGCAAGGATTTGCTCGAAGGTCCGCGGCCCCCGGACCACCCGCGTCTTCGCCCCCCACGGCCCATAGAGCCGGTCGTCCGAGGGCCCGAACAGGCCCACGGTCGGCGCGCCCGCCGCCGCCGCCAGGTGCATCAGGCCGGAATCGTTGCCGATGAACAGGGTCGCGTGCTTCAGACAGGCGTAAGAGGTGAGCAGGTCCACCTTGCCCACCAGATCGATGTAGCGGTCCTTTTGAACCACATGGCGCAGGGCCTGGGCCGCGGCGGCGTCATCGGGACCGCCCAGCACCATCAGCCGCGCCCCCTGCAGCACACCGCCCTCGCCCAACAGCTGGATCGCGGCCTGGGCGAAGCGCTCCACCGGCCAGGTCTTGCCGACCCAGTTGGCGTTGGGCGCCAGGGCCAGGATTGGCCCTTCGCCAGCCGTCAAGTCGGCGGCGGCCATCTCGGTCTCGGCCGAGGTATAGAGGTAAGGTGGCGCCGGCTCGTCCTCGATCCGCAGGACGCGGGCGGCCTCGATCACCTTGTGAACCGGCTCGCCCGGCTGGCGGCGATAGACCGCCCGGCGCTTCTTCTTCAGGAACTGGGTAATGGCCGAGCCGCGCAGGTCCACGACCAGGCCCCAGGAGGTCCGCCGCACCTGGCGCCAAAGCCGGAACCAGTGTCCGCCGTCCTTGGACTTCTCGAAGACGATGATCTCGTCGAGGGCGGGCGTGTCCAGGAACAGGGGCGCGGCGGCGGGGCCGGCCACGATGGTGAAGCGCGCGTTCGGGATCTCGTCCGCCAGGCGCTTGATCAGGCCTGACGACAGCACGGCGTCGCCGATCCGCGTGGCGGTGATGAACAGAATCGGGAAGGTCCCGCGGGTCATCGGCCCCTTATAGCGGGCTGGGGGCTGGCGCTCCACCGACTCTCCCCTTACCTGCGTCAGCATGTCCGCACTCTACGCCCACTTGAAATCCCGCGCCCTGATCGCCCTTTCCGGCGAGGACTGGCGCAGCTTCATGCAGGGCCTGATCACCCAGGACGTCGAGACCCTGGCCCTGGGCGAGGCGCGGTTCGGCGCCCTGCTGACCCCGCAAGGACGCCTGCTCTACGACCTTTTCGTGGTGGACCGCGGCGAGGCCGGCGCCTGGCTGGACGTGGAGGCCGAGCATCGTCCCGCCCTGATGCAGCGTCTGATGATCTATCGCCTGCGGGCCAAGGTGAAGATCGAGGCGGACGAGACGCCGGTGGCGATCCTGTTCGGCGACACCGTTCCGGCCAAGCCCGCCGAGGGGTTCTGGACCGCCGACCCGCGCCTAGCCGAGCTCGGCTGGCGCGGCTATGGGGCCGAGATTCCGCCCGGTGCGGTCCTTGCCGATGAAGCCCAGCGCGAGGCCCAGAAGCTGCGCCTGGGCGTGCCCGGCCCGGCCGATTGGGGCAGCGACAAGACCTATCCCATCGAGGCGAATTTCGACCTGCTGAACGGGATCGACTTCAAGAAGGGCTGCTTCGTCGGCCAGGAGACCACCTCGCGCATGAAGCGCCGCGGCACGATCAAGACCCGCATGCTGCCCATCGCCTTCGACGGCCCGGCGCCCGCGCCGGGAACCGAGATCCTGAACGGCGAGCTGCGGGCCGGCGAGGTGCTGTCGGGCGCAGACGGCCGGGCCATCGCCTTCGTCCGCCTGGACCGCATGGAGGGCCAGCTCACCGCCGACGGCCGCCCGATCCAGGTCGAGACCCCTGTCTGGATGGGCCTCTGACGGCTGTCCGGACAAGGTTGTTGTTGCATCCCGGCGGCCCGCGGATCACAGCGAGACCATGACCGAGAAGCCCGCTCCCCAGAACGCCGCCGAAGAGATCATCGAGATCGTCCGTACGGTCGGCTACGCCCTGGCCATCGCGCTCGTGCTGCGCGTGTTGCTGTTCCAGCCCTTCACCATCCCGTCGTCCTCGATGGAGCCGATCGTGAAGACCGGGGACTACATCGTGGTCTCCAAGTGGGACTACGGCTACAGCCGCTGCTCCTTCCCGTTCAACCCGCCGCTGTTCAAGGGCCGCATCGGCGGCAAGGGTCCGCAGCGCGGCGACGTGGTGGTGTTCCAGCTGCCGCGCAACATCGCCATCACCTACATCAAGCGGGTGATCGGCCTGCCGGGTGATCACATCCGGGTCCAGGGCGGCAACGTCTTCGTCAACGACAAGGCCATCCCGCGCCAGGCGCTGGGCCTGACCCAGGACCTGGACTCGCCGGACGTGACTGTCATGCAGGTGGCCGAGACCAAGCCCGACGGCTCGCGCTACATCACCTATGACCGCGCCACGGACCACGACGGCGACGACACCGACACCTATATCGTCCCCGAGGGTCACTACTTCATGATGGGCGACAACCGGGACAACTCCCTCGACAGCCGCTGGCCGGAAGAGATCGGCGTCGGCTACGTCCCGGCCGAGAACATCGTCGGCAAGGCCCGCGTGGTGCTGATCTCCTGGAAGGAAGGCGCGTCCTTCTTCAAGCCCTGGACCTGGCTGAACCTGAACTGGGGTCGGACCTTCAAGGGGATCCATTAGGATCTGCCGCGCATCCCCCTCACCCTGCCCTCTCCCCCAATGGGG
>CAZXVO010000192.1:0-1427 GCA_964643835.1 uncultured Phenylobacterium sp.
GTCGTTGACGAGGGTGCAGCGGAGTTTCAGTCCCGACGGCTGCCAGGAGGCGGTGGCGTCTTCCCAGCGAACCGGCCGGGCTGGGGCGGCACCATCGAGGAAGGCTTGAAACAAGGCCTTGCCAAGGCGCTCATGGAACTGGGCGCGTGGCAGGTGTTCTCCGCTGGAGTCCTCGTGGAAGAAGCTCTTCCAGGTGCTGGCGAGGCGGTTGAAACGTTCGCCGACATTGGCGGCGTCAGAGGGCGGCAGATCCATCAGGCGTGACAAATCACCGAGGTCTGCGAACAGCCAGCCGCCATCCTCGGCGGCTTCCGTCAGGGCGTCCGCCAGCGGGCGGGCCTGGCCGAGGGCGGCTTCCGGACGCGGGCCTGAGCCAGGCCAGGGCGCGGCGACAAAGACCTCGGCCTTGAGATCACGCACCGCCTGCACGGCAAGGGTCATCTGGCGGGTGAACTCCGCCGGGGACATGCCTGCGGCGGCCTCGGCCTGGCCGTGGCAGATCAGCACCAGGTCCACGGGGGTCTGCCTGGCGGTGGAGGCGAGGATGGAGGGTGCGTCCACGAGGGCATGGTCCGGGCCCGTCAGCACGCGCAGTGAAATGCCCGGCGCCAGCACGGCGGAGGAGCGGGTTCCGGCCTCGAAGACCCCGCCGGTGTAGTAAAATTGGTTGGCGAGGTCGCGGGCGAAGCAGGCCGGGAAGCTGTTCATCAGGTCCTGCCTGCCGTCTTCAGTCCAGAGGCGCAGCTCCTGTTCGCCGGCGAGCACGAGCAGGTTCACGGGCTCGCGCTGGGAAAGCTTCCGCCAAAGAGCAGGCGCGAGCTTCTGCAGGCGCTGCTGGCGGGCTTCGCTGAGTTCGAAGCTGTCATGGCCCCGGGGCGGTTTTGGAGCCGGGAAACGTGTTTCAAGCTCGCGTGCCTTCCTGATTCCCGCATCCGTTTTCGACGCCGCCTGGGCGCGGGCATGATCTTGATTCGCGGCGGCTGCGAGCAGCGCGACGAGAATCGGGATCAGTGGGCGGACAGACGGTCGTACAGGCATTTTCAGTTCATCGCTGCTGGTGGCGTTTTTTCCAGCATTAAGAGGAGGCTGGAAAGCCGGGCGGTCAGGCCCCGAAGAGGAGCACCGGGTTGATCTCCACGGTTTTTTCCCCCTGGCCGACGAACCAGGCGCCGTCCTGGACCGTGACCTGGAGGTCCATCGACTTGTCGGCCAGGGCGCCGAGCCCGGCCACCTGCGCGGGCGGCAGCATCCAGACACGCAGGTTGCGCACGCGGGACAGTTTTTCCGCCACGGAGGCCCACCAGGCTTCAGCGGTGGAGCCGTAGGTGAAGACCGTCACCTTTTTGGAACGGCCGCAGGCACGTACCAGCCTTTTCTCCTCGGGTTGGCCGAGCTCGATCTCATGGACGGTGAGTCCGGTGAGGTCT
>CAZXVO010000192.1:1437-7586 GCA_964643835.1 uncultured Phenylobacterium sp.
CACATGTCCTTGCCGAACTCAAGCGTGCCCTGGTCGTTGTCAGGCGGGACGTTGAGGGCGTAGGCAAGCAGCCTGACCATCATGCGGTCCTCCGTCTCGGAAGGGTGCCGGGCGACCGTCAGGGTGTGGTCGCCGTAAAGGTTGTTGTCGAGGTCGGAGACGTTGAGGGCCGCCTTGTGGATGATCGCCTTGAGAGCCATGCCCGGGCTCTAGCGCAGACCTGTCAGGCAATCCACTCCTTGATGACGCGGCCAGCGACGTCGGTGAGGCGGAAGTCGCGGCCGGAAAAGCGGTGGGTGAGGCGGAGGTGGTCGAATCCGAACTGGTGCAGCAGGGTGGCGTGAAAGTCGTGAAGGTCCACGGGGTCGCGCACGATGCCCCAGCCGATCTCATCGGTCTCGCCGTAGGTGAGGCCGCCCTTCAGGCCGCCGCCGGGCGCGGGGCGGGGGGAGGCGAAGGGGGGTTGGTGGCGGGCGGGGGGGTGTGGGGGCCCGCCCCGGGCCGGCCCATGACGGTTAGGTTGGGGATCACCCCTCCAGCGCCTGCTCCACCGCCAGCGCCAGATCGAGCGCCCGGGCCGCCTCCTGGGGCGTCACCACGGGACGCGGCAGGTCTCCGCGCACCGCGCCCAGGAAGGCGCCGACGCTGGCGCCCAGGGGGTCTTTGGCGCCCGCGGTCTCCGCGAAGTCGGGATTGAGCGGATAGCCCGTGGTGTTGCGGAAGGTCCGCGCCACGAAGTCGATCTCCAGCTCGCCGGAGGGATAGACCAGCTTCATGGTGCGGTTGCGCCCCTGCGCCATGCGCGAGGCGTCGAACAGGGCGGTGAAGCCGTTGGCGAAGGTCACCTCGGCGCTGACCTGGTCCCAGCCGCCGCTATAGGCGCTGACCCCTTCGGCCTCCACGGCCAGGGGCTCGGCCGGCGAGAGGGCGAGCGCCAGGTCCAGGTCGTGGATCATCAGGTCCAGGACGACGGAGACGTCCAGGCTGCGCTCGGACTGCGGCCCCTGACGCACGGCTTCCAGCCGCAGGGGCGCCTCGGGAATGTCGAACAGGCCGATGGCGCCGAACACCACGCGCTCCTGGTGGCCGCAGGCGACCACGAGCTTGCGGGCCGCCGCCTCGTCGATGATCCGGTCGGCGTCTCGCAGGGAGACCGCCAGGGGCTTTTCCACATAGATCGGCTTGCCGGCCTTCAGGGCCGCGACCGCGCCGTCGGCGTGATAGATGGCCGGCGAGGCCACCGTCACCACGTCCACCGCGGCCAGGAAGGCGTCGAGGTCGTCGAAGGCCTTGGCCCCATGGCGATCCGCCACCTCGGCGGCGCGGGCCAGGACGGGATCATAGACCGCCGCCAGGGTCGCACCCTCAGCATTGGCGTACTGGCGCGCATGGTAGCCGCCGAAGACGCCCGCCCCGATCACGCCGCCGCGCAAGGACTCACCCATGTGCCTGCTCCAAATTCCCTAGGGTCCGCGCCTAGCATCGCAGCGCCCTCGACGCCACCTGAGGCAGGGTTTAAACACCCGTTCGAGCGCCGCTTACGGCGTAAACAGATGTGGGAGGACACCATGACCACCATTCGCGAAATCCGCCTGAAGAGCCGCCCGGTGGGCCTGCCGACCGCCGACAACTTCGAGCTGGCCAGCGTCGAGCTTCCGGCGCCGGGTCCGGGCGAGGTCCAGGTCCGCAACACCTGGATGACCGTCGATCCCTACATGCGTGGCCGCATGAACGACGTGAAGTCCTACACCCCACCCTTCGCGCTCGGCAAAGCCATGGAAGGCGGCGCCATCGGCGAGGTGGTCGCCTCCAACGATCCGTCGCTGAAGGTCGGCGACCTGGTCCAGTCCATGTTCGGCTGGCGCGAGGGCTTCACCGCCCCGGCCTCGGTGCTCACCAAGCTGGAGACCCACGGCCTGCCGCCCCAGGCGTTCCTGGGCGTCGCCGGCATGCCGGGCCTGACGGCCTATGCCGGCCTGCTGCGCATCGCGGCCCTGAAGCCCGGCGACGTGGTGTTCGTCTCCGGCGGCGCGGGCGCCGTGGGCTCCATGGTCTGCCAGATCGCCAAGCTGAAGGGCCACAAGGTCATCGCCTCGGCCGGCGGGCCTGAAAAGGTTGCGTTCCTGAAGGAGCTCGGGGTCGATGAGGCCATCGACTACAAGGCCGAGGCTGACCTCACGGCCGCCCTGCAGCGCGCTGCGCCGGAAGGGATCGACGTCTATTTCGAGAATGTCGGTGGCGACCACCTGGAGGCGGCGATCACCGTCGCCAATCCGTTCGCCCGCTTCGCCCTGTGCGGCATGATCAGCCAGTACAACGCCACCACCCCGCCGGTCGGCCCGCGCAACATCATCCTGGCAGTGGGCAAGAGCCTGCGCCTGGAAGGCTTCATCGTCTCCAACCACTGGGACATGATGAGCGACTTCGCCAAGGACCTGGCCGGCTGGCACGCCGCCGGCAAGCTGAAGTGGAAGGAGACCGTCAAGGAGGGGATCGAGCGCGCGCCCGAAGCCTTCCTGGGCCTCTTCGCGGGCGAGAACTTCGGCAAGATGCTGGTCAGGCCCAACTGCACGCGGGCGTTGGCCGGGGAAGCCGGAGAGGCTAAAAGCCGCTTCGTCCTTCCCCGGAGCCTGTACCCGTGTCCCGTCTGTTCAGCGCCTATGTGATCGTCGACTGGAGCGCCGCGGCCAAGCCGTCCACCGGCGCGGATTCCGTGTGGATCGGGGTGCTGAAGCGCGATGTCCGCTTCCGTCTGACCTTCGAGGCCTTCAACCCGCCCACCCGGGCCGAGGCCGAGAAGAAGCTTCACGCCCTGCTGGACGACTTCAAGAAGCGCAATGAGCGCTGCCTGCTGGGCTTTGATTTCCCGCTGGGTTTCCCGCGCGGCTTCCAGCAGGCGCTGAACCTGCCTGGCGACGCGCCCTGGCGCGCGGCCTGGGACCAGCTGGACAAGATGGTCAAGGACAAGGCTGACAACACCAACAACCGCTTCGGTGTCGGCTCGGAGATCAACCGGCGCATGACCGGCGGGCCGTTCCCGTTCTGGGGCTGCCCGCCCAAGGACGCCCTGACCACCCTGCAGCCCAAGCGCACCCGCGAGCATGGTCCGGACGACCTGCCGGAGTACCGCTACGCGGACCAGGCCGCCAAGGGCGCGGCCTCGATCTGGAAGCTCTATTACAACGGCTCGGTGGGCGGTCAGGCGATCCTGGGCATTCCCTTCGTGCGCCGCCTGAAGCTGACCCGTGGCGAGGGCGTCAAGGCCTGGCCCTTCGAGTTCGGCTTCAAGCCGCTGACCGAGGCCGATCTGGCCGGGGTCGATGTGGTCACCACCGAGGTCTGGCCGTCGCTCTACAAGGCCCAGCCCGGTCCCGGCGAGGTGAAGGACCTGGCCCAAGTGCGCGTGACCGCTGAGCATTTCGCCCGCCTGGACGAGGCCGGCAAGCTGGGCGCGGTGTTCGGCCCGCCGGCGGGCGCGACGCCAGAGATCCTGGCGGCGGCCGAGGGCGAGGAAGGCTGGATCCTGGGGGTCGAGGCCGCGAAAGCCTGATCAGGCCTCAACAACCTGACTGACGGCGCTCGCCCCACGACGACGGCGCTCTAGCTGGGCCGGACGGCGCAGGTCGTCGAGCAGCACCGGCAGGTAGAGGGCGAAGGCGCCGCACATGTCGGCCAGTACGTCGCCGAAGGCGCAATCGCGGCCCACCAGGTACTGGGCGATCTCGCTGCCCACGCCAATAAGGGCCATCAGGCACGACAGGTCGAACCGCCTGCGGGTGGGAAAGGCCACGTACATCAGGGCCGTGGTCACATAGAAGGCCAGGAAGTGGCCCGCCTTGTCCCAGGGCACCAGATCGTGCTCGACACCCTGGAACGGGCCCAGCATGGCGATGGCCAGGATGAGGCCCAGACCGGCCAGGATCGAACGGGCGATGTCGCGGTTGCGCGTCGAGGTCATGTCCCGCTTTTAGCGCTGAGCCTTGAATCCGGCGTTCACCAACAGGCTTAAGCGTTGATGACGCTCAGTCTCCAGAACCGGGTTAGCAGCAGGCCGGCCGACAGGAAGCTGGCGGCGATCACAGCCCAGACGATCCCGGCCAGGCCCAGCTTCATCGGCAGGGCCAGGAACCAGGCCAGGGGCGCCATGACCACCACATAGCTCGCCAGGTGGGTGATGGTGGGCATCCAGACGTCGCCGCGAGCCCGCAGCGCCTGGGCGCAAACCACCTGCAGGGCGTCAGGCACGAACATCAGGGCCGACAGGGCTACGGCAGGAACTGCAAGGGCCAGGGTCGCGGCGTCGCCGGTATAGCCGGCGGCGATGGGGCCGGCGCCCAGGCCGACAATGAGCATCGCCAGCACGCCGAACACCGCCGTCACCCCGAAGGCGACCACGGCCGCCCGGTCGATGGCACGGTAGTCCCTGGCTCCATAGGCGCGCCCGACCATCACCGCGGCCGCGGTGGACAGCCCCAGCGGGACCATGAAGACGATGGCCGCCACGTTCAGGGTGATAGCCCACGAGGCCACCGCCAGGCCGCCGATCCAGCCGGCGAAGACGTTCATGCTGGCGAAGGACGCCACCTCGAAGAAGTTGGACGCCCCGGCCCCGAAGCCGATGCGCCGCTGCTCGGTCTCGGCGGCCAGATCCTTCTCGGGCTTGGTGAACACCCCAAGCTCACGCGCCTCCGGCATGCGGGCGATGTAGGCCAGAAGTCCGATCGCCAGGAAGGTCCGGGCGATGGTGGTGGCCCAGGCCCCGCCCGTCGCGCCCAGGGCCGGCAGGCCGAAGGTCCCAGGGACCAGCAGCAAGTCGACCACCAGGTTCACGCCATTGGCCACCCACATCAGGGCGGCGGCGGGCTTGGGCCGCGACAGGCCCTCAAGCCACAGGCTGGCGGCGACGCTGATCGCATAGCCCGGCAGGGAGAAGGCGAAGACGATCAGCGGCCGGGTCGCCCCGTCCGCCAGGTCCTTTTCCAGGCCCAGCACATGCAGGAAGGCCGGCCCGCCCAGCACGGTGATGATGGTCGAGATCGCCCCGATCCACAGGCTGTACTTCAGACCGCGCCGCAGCACCGCGCCGGTGTCATTGCGCCGACCCTGCCCCACAGCGCGGGCGGTCATCACCTGGACCCCGGCCAGCAGGCCGACGGACATGGTCACCACCACACTGGTCGGCGCCCAGGCCAGGGCGTGGTAGCCGAGCTCGCGCGCCGAATAGCGGCCCACGACGATGGCGTCGCACAGGCCCATGGCCATGATGCCCAGGCGCGACAGCACTACCGGCCAAGCCAGACCCCACAGGTCGAACAGGTCGGCGCGGACAGACGAGACTCGCACCTCCGCCTGGGAGGACGCGGGGACCTCCGAGGGGGTCATGGATCACCTGTTGTCAAAGAAGGCGCGGAAACTGGCGCCTCACGCCCCGCGCCGCAAGGCTGGATTTGGGTAGCCAAGCCTTGCGCATCCGTCGCGACCCTATAGCGTACGTCGTAAATTCAAAGGAGGCCGACATGGCCGACGTCATCGCCAACCGGGTCTGCGCCGAACTCGAGGGCGACTTCGTGGTCTTCCTGATCGGCATGCGCATCAACAAGCCCTGGAAGGTCTGGCGCTGGTGGCCGGTGGCCAACGCCATGCCCAAGATGCTGATCGAACTGGGCCGCAAGCCCGAGCTCGGCCTGCTGCACGCCCGCACCCACGCCGGCTTCCCCGACATCCTGGTGGTGCAGTACTGGCGCAGCTTCGACGACCTGGAGGCCTATGCCCGCAACCGCGACGCCGCCCACCTGCCCGCCTGGCAGGCCTTCAACAAGGCCGTGGGCTCCAACGGCGACGTCGGCATCTGGCACGAGACCTATGTGGTGAAGTCCGGCGCCTACGAGAACGTCTACAACAACATGCCCCGCTATGGCCTGGGCATGGCCGGCGAGATCAAGGACGCCATCGGCGCCCGCAAGGACGCCCGTCTGCGAATGGCGGCGCACTAGCGGTCGGCTCCCTCGCCCCGCGTGCGGGGAGAGGGTTGGGGTGAGGGGTTCTGGGCGCTAAGCTCTCCTCATGGATCGCCGCAGTTTCATCGCCGCCGCCGCCGCGCTCACCGCCGCGCCCGCCCTCGCCCAGACGCAGGAGGCCGCGCCGCCGAG
>CAZXVO010000193.1:0-7584 GCA_964643835.1 uncultured Phenylobacterium sp.
GCCGACCTCAGCCTTACCAAGGATGCGCTCTACCACTGAGCTACGGCGGCGAAAGGCGAGGCGGGGGCTATAGCTAAACCCGCGGCAGGAGTGAAGCGGAAAAGCGCGGAAAGTGTGCTTGACGTGAGCCGGGGCCTGGCGCACCGGGGATATGTCATGGAAAAGCCGTCGAAATCTCCAATTCCGGATCGCGAAGCCAAGCTCGCTGAAGCCCTGCGGAAGAACCTCAGGCGCCGGAAGGCGGGGGGGAATGGTCGCGCAGCGGAACCTGCCAAGGACGAATCTGGCGCTGAGGTGGTAGGCGGGGGCGACTAAGAACGCTGGTTTGACCCGTAGCTCTGCGCGGCAAGGCTGATCTGATCGAGGATACGTGTGACGGAATACGCACCCCTGAAACTCTTGGCCGCCGACGCGGAGGACCTGAAGGTCGTGGCGTCCGCGCTCCAGGATGCGGTAGCCAAAATCGGCGATATCCAATTCGATGCGCGAGGCCGGCTCCTGACGATCGGTTTCAATCGGTATTGCTGGGAAGTGGGCTCGGACCTGCGCGTGCGTAGCGGCCTTCAGGTGGGCTCGGTCATAGGCCTGCAAGCTCGGAACCTGCGCCGTCACGCCCGTGACGCGGTGGTGGAGTTGCTCACCATCGCCTTTGAACCGGATGAGGCGCCGGGGGGCGCGCTGGTCCTGAGCTTCTCAGGTGGCGGAGATTTGCGGGCGAGAGTTGAGTGCGTTGACCTCGTCCTGGCCGACGTATCGGCGCCGTGGCCCGCACGCCGCACTCCGACGCACGATCTCTGACAGGCATGGCGTCTGGCGGGCCGCATCGCTAAGTAGCCGGCATGCGCAGCTTCAAATTTTCAGACCCCGGGTTCGAGGCCGCCTTCGCCGCCTTTATCGATGAGCGTCGCGAGACGCCCGAAGAGGTGGATGCGGCCGTGCGTGACGTGCTTGCCGCCGTGAAGGCCGAAGGCGTGGCGGCCCTGTTGCGGTTCTCGAAGCACTTTGACCGGATCGAACTGACGGAACAGACCTTGCGGGTCTCCGCCGATGAGATCGCGGCCGGCGCGGCGGAATGCGCTCCCGAGGTTCGTGCGGCGATCGATTTCGCGGCGAAGCGGATCCGAGCCTATCACGAGCGTCAACGGCCGGCTGATCAGAGCTTTGTAGACGAGGCCGGCGTGCAGCTTGGCTGGCGCTGGACGCCTCTGGAAGCCGTCGGCATCTATGTCCCAGGCGGACGCGCGGCCTATCCCTCGACCGTCCTGATGAACGCCGTGCCCGCTGCAGCGGCCGGTGTATCGCGGATCGCAATGGTGACGCCGCCCGGGCGCCTGCAGCCGGCGGTGCTGGCCGCCGCCCAGGCCGCGGGCGTCACGGAAATCTGGCGTGTAGGTGGGGCGCAAGCGGTTGCCGCGCTCGCCTATGGTGCGGGGCCGATCAAGCCGGTCGACAAGATTGTCGGCCCTGGCAACGCCTATGTGACCGCCGCCAAACGGCGGGTCTATGGGACGGTCGGGATTGATGCGCTCGCCGGGCCGTCAGAGATCGTGGTGGTGGCCGATGCGGCGAACGATCCGGACTGGATCGCCGCTGATCTGCTGTCTCAGGCCGAACACGACCCTGCGGCTCAATCCATTCTGATCACCGATGATGAGGCCTTTGGGGCCGCCGTGGTCGCGAGTGTCGAGCGTCAGATCGGACAGCTGGGCACCGGAGATGTCGCCGCTGCGTCATGGCGCGATCACGGCGCCGTGGTGGTGGCGCCCCTTGAGGAAGCGCCCGGGCTGGTCGACCTGATCGCGCCGGAGCACGTCGAATTCGCCATCGAGCAGCCGGAGCGCCTGGCCGACAGGGTTCGGCACGCCGGCGCGATCTTCCTGGGCCGCTACACACCCGAAGCCATCGGCGACTACGTCGCCGGCTCAAACCACGTGCTCCCGACCAGCCGCGCCGCAAGGTTCTCGTCCGGGCTTTCGCTCTACGACTTCATCAAGCGGACCTCGATCGTGAAGTGTGACGCGGACTCGTTCGGCGTGCTGGGACCCCACACGAGGGTGCTGGCCGAGGCCGAAGGCCTGCCGGCGCACGCGCGTTCCGCGGCCATCCGGCTTAACCGGTAGGAACTGTCCCTGACGTCCCGACGTTCGGCCCCTCGGGTGGGCCAAGCTTCGAGATCGTCACAACATGTCTGTCACCAATGCCGCAGCTGCGGAGGCCGCGACCTCCGTACAGCCCTCGGCCGCCGAGAAACTGATCACCCTGGGGCGGGAGGCCTGGGCCGCCCTGGCCCGCCTCGACAGCAGGGAAGTGGCGGTGAACCTCGCCTTGTCCGCGGTCGTGGTCCTGGCGGCATTTGGGCTGATCGCTCTGCTGCGTCGGCTATTTGATCGCTGGCTTTCCCGGTTCGCCGCCGACACCCCGGCCGACGTCAAGGATCCACGGACGCCCCGCGCGGCGGGCCTCAGCTGGCTCCTGCTGCGATTGGCGATCCTTGGCGGAGGGCTGATCCTGGTGGCGGGTGTTTGGGGTGTCGATCTGTCCGTCCTGGGCGGCGGAGCGCTAGGCGCTCTGCTTCGCGCCATCGGGGTGATCATCCTGGCTGTAGCCGCCATCGAGGTCGCGGGCTTCGTGGTCGATCACCTGGTGGCGGGCGTCGCCAAGCGCAGTCGCGATGTCCGACGGGCTGCCCAGGTCCGCACGCTCGGCCCCCTGATCCGCGGCTTCATCCAAACCGTGCTGGTGGTGGTCTCTACCCTGACCTTCCTCTCTGAGATCGGGGTCAAAGTTGGCCCGCTGCTGGCCAGCGCCGGAGTGGTCGGTGTCGCCATAGGCTTCGGCGCCCAGACCCTGGTGAAGGACTTCCTGACCGGGCTGTTCCTGATCGCCGAGGACGTGGTCTCGGTGGGCGACAATGTCCAGATCGCCGACTTCGGGGGCGCGGTCGAGGCCATGACTCTGCGCACGATCCGGCTCCGGGACCAGAACGGCACCCTGCATATCTTCCCCTATTCCGAGGCCCAGGTGATCCACAACCGGACCAAGACCTTCTCCTCCTATGTCTTCGAGGTGATGGTCACCTACGGCTCCGATATCGACCATGCCCTGCGGGTGATGTGCGACCTGGGCGACGAGATGCGGGCTGACTCTGACTTTGGCCGCAAAATCATCCGTCCCTTCGAGGTGCTGGGCGTTGATCGGCTGGATCCCATGGGGGTTCTGCTCAAAGCGCGGGTGACCACCCATCCCCGTGATCAATGGAGCGTCGGGCGCGAATACAATCGTCGGCTCAAGCTCGCCTTCGAGCGGGAAGGGGTTGAATTGGCCTATCGCCCGGTTGGGGCGCCCGCGCCCACGATCCCGACCGCAAAGCCGGATCTTGCGACACCCGCCGACCCTGATGCGGTCGAGGCGCCGCTCGATCCGCAAGCTGAACAGAAACTGTCAGTCGCGCCCCGAGGCGGTTCAGGTTCGAGGTCCTAGGGTGGCGTCATCGGAGCTCGAGAGGGTTCCGGACACCTTCTGAACGGAGACCACCCATGACCCAACTGACCTCCAAGCTGATGCGCGGCGCGATCGCCGCCACTCTGGCCGGCGCGATGACTGCGGGCGCCGTCTCGACCGCTTCCGCCCAGGACTACCGCGCCCCGACCGGCGGCGGGCTTGGTTCCGTCGTCAGCTGCGACGCGCCTGGCGGCAAGCAGGCCGGCGGTGCGCTGATCGGCGCTCTGCTGGGCGCGGCGGCCGGCTCGAACCTGGCCAAGAACGACCGGGGCACGGGGACGGCCATTGGCGCTGTGGTTGGCGCGGCGACCGGCTCCTATGTCGGCTGCAAGATGCAGCGGACGGACCAGGCCCAGGCCGCCTATGGCTACGGCGAGGCCTATAGCGCACCGGCCACCTACACCCACGGCGGCCTGCGCCTGAGCGGCCAGATCTCGCCGGCCAAGTATGTGCGTGAGACCGGCCTGTTCGCCGCCAGCACGACCCTGAACCTGCGCGGCGCGCCCACCACCTCGGCTCGCAAGGTGGGCCAGTTGGCGGCCGGTGAGCGGTTCCAGGCCATCGCCCGCGTCCGCGGCACGGACTGGATCCTGGTCGGCCAGAACGGGATCGGCGTGGGCTACGTCCACGGCGCCTATGTCCGCCCGGCGAGCGGCTACCAGTACGCCTCTTACGGCTACTAAGCCCTCGGCGGTTCCCCCCCGCCGGTAGCGCCTGCGCCCGACGCCCCCGCGGCGGGCGCTTTTTTCATATTCGGAGGGCTTGAAACGTGAAGGCGGGATGACGCCGGGGGGCGGCTTGCACTACATCTCGGCTCAGCCTTCCGCAGCGACCCCTCATGGCCGACGAAGACCGCACACAACACCGCCTGCAAAGCGTCCATATCGACGAGGATTCCCTCGCGGCGGTGTCGCGCGACCAGGAGCAGGAGCGACAGATCGCGATCTTCGATCTGTTGGAGCAGAATTTCTTTCGCCCCGAGGGCGCCGAGGCCGGCCCCTATGACCTGAAGATGGGGTTGATGGAGAACCGGCTGGTCCTGGATGTCACAGGACCGAGTTATGAGCGCCGGCATATCCTGTCGCTGTCGCCGTTCCGCCCGCTGATCAAGGACTACTTCATGATCTGCGAGAGCTACTATCAGGCGATCCGCAATTCGACGCCCCAACAGATCGAGGCCTTGGACATGGGCCGCCGTGGCCTGCACAACGAGGCGTCGCAGCTACTGCAGACCCGCCTGCAGGGCAAGATCGAGACTGATCTGGACACGGCCCGGCGTCTGTTCACCCTGATCTGCGCGCTGCACTGGCGGGGTTAGGCGCCGATGGAGCCCCCAGCTACCCGGCCGCGTCTGCCTGATGCGGTCCTCTTCGCCTGCAACTTCAATCGGGTGCGATCCCCCATGGCCGAGGCGTTGCTTAAGCGCCTGGTCGGGCAACGGGTCTATGTGGATAGCTGTGGGCTGAAACATGACGACCCTGATGCGCCGCCAGTCGATCCGTTCGTCGAGGCGGTGATGGCGGAGGTGAGCTGTGACCTGTCCGACCACAGGGCCAAGACCTTCGACCAGTTGGAGGCCAGCGCCTTTGACCTGGTGATCTCGCTGACGCCCGAGGCCCAGCACCGGGCGGTGGAGATGACGCGGGGCAGGGCGGTGGAGATCGAGTATTGGCCGACCCACGATCCGACATTGAGCGAAGGCTCCCGCGAGGCGCGGCTGGCGGCCTATCGCGAGGTGCGTGATTCCCTGGCGGCCCGCATCGCCGAGCGCTTCGGCGCGCCCCGTTAGGCCGCGGCAAGAGGCCAGTCGACCTCCAGGGGGGGCTTGAGCTATAAGGCGGGCCTGTTCACGGCTCTCGCCCCGATTCAGGCGTGGGCCGTTTCATTTTATCGACCGCCTACTTGGAGCCTCTATGGCTAAAGAAGAACTCCTCGAATTCCCCGGCACGGTCAGCGAGGTCCTGCCGAACGCGACCTTCCGCGTGAAGCTCGAGAACGACCACGAGATCATCGCCCACACCGCGGGCAAGATGCGCAAGAACCGCATCCGCGTCTCGGCCGGCGACAAGGTGCTGGTGGAAATGACGCCGTACGACCTGACCAAGGGTCGCATCACCTTCCGCGTCCGCTAAGAGGGCGCTTGCCCCCGATGACGTCGCCGCGCCTGGTGCTGGCTTCCGCGAGTCCCAGGCGGCTCGATCTTCTGGCCCAGATGGGCCTGGTCCCCGACCTGGTGGACGCCGCCGAGATCGACGAGACCCCTCAAAGAGACGAAACCCCGCGCCGCCTGGCCTTGCGCCTGGCGAAGGGGAAGGCCGCCAAGGTCGCGGCCGCGCACCCGGACGCCTATGTGCTCGCCGCCGACACGGTGGTGGCGGTCGGTCGCCGCATCCTGCCCAAGGTGGAGACGCCGGGCGAGGGGCGTGACTGCCTGGAGCTCCTGTCCGGCCGCGCCCACAAGGTGCTGACGGCGGTAGCCGTCCACGCCCCGGACGGGCGCGCCCCGGCCCGCCTTGTCGAGACCCGGCTGCATTTCAAGCGCCTGTCGACGGCGGAGATCGACGCCTACCTCGCCCTGGGCGAGGGGATCGGCAAGGCCGGTGGCTATGCGATCCAGGGCCAGGCCGGCGCCTTCGTGATGGCGATCCAGGGATCCTATCCGGCGGTGGTCGGCCTGCCGCTTTATGAGACCGCCTGCCTGCTCGACGGCGTGGGGTTCAAGCGATCATGAGCGTGCGCAAGCTCTATCTCGACACGTCCATCGGCGAGCAGCGTGGGGTGGTCACCCTGGACGGGCGACCAGAGCGCTTGCTGATCGAGCGCGACGGCGACGACGCCGCCACCCGCCTGGGCGCGCGCCTTGCAGCCCGTGTGCGCAAGGTGGAACCGGCCTTTGCCTCGGCCTTCCTGGAGCTTGGCGGGGGGCTAGAAGCCCTGATGTCCTTCAAGCCCGATGAGCGGCCGGTGCAGGGCCAGCTGCTGGAGGTCGAGGTCCGCAGCGAGCCGCGCAACGGCAAGCTCGCGACCGTCCGCGCGATCGGGCCGGCCGAAGGCCAGCCGCGCGTTATCGCGCCCGCGCCGGGTCTGGCGGATCAGCTGCGCGCCTTCGCCAAGGACGCCCAGGTCACCGGCGGCCGCGCGGCCCGCGAGATGGCGGACCGCGCCGAGGCCGAGGCGCTGGAAATCTTTCACCCGCTGCCCGGGGGCGGGGACATCGCCATCGAGCCCACCCGCGCCCTGGTGGCTATCGACGTCGACCTTGGCGAACGCAAGGGCCCCAACGCCAAGCGGGTCACCCGCCAGGCCAATCTCATCGCCCTTTCCGAATCGGCGCGCCTGCTGCGGCTGAAGGGTCTGGGCGGCATCGTCATCCTGGACCTGGTCGGGCGCGGGCATGACGGCAATGCGCTGATGACCACGGCGCGCGCCGCCTTTGGTCCGGATAATCCCGGCGTCTCTATCGGCCCGGTCGGGCGGCTCGGCACCATGGAGCTGTCCATTCCCCGGCGCGGGCGGGCCGTGGCCGAGATCCTCAATGGTCCTGACGGCCAGCCCACCGACCTGACGCTGGCCCTGCGTCTGGTTCGCGCCTTGCAGAGCGAGGGCGAGGTCCAGACTGGCGCGCGGCTGACGGCGACCTGTGCGCCCGCCGTCGCCAAGCTGGCCCAGCCCCTGATCGCCCAGTTGGCGGATCGGATGGGCGCCCGCTTCAACCTCAGCCCCGACCTGGCCTGGCCCCGCGAGCGCATCGAGGTTGGCGCCCAATGAGCGCCAGCTGCCCCATCTGCCGCAAACCCCAGAGCGTCGACTACCGGCCCTTCTGCTCGCGTCGCTGCGCGGACGTGGACCTCCAGCGCTGGCTGGTCGGGGCCTATGCCGTGCCGGCTGAGGAAGAGGATGAGAGCCGCGCCGACGACAGCGGTGAATTCTGACAAATCCCCCGCTGGACAGAGGCCGGGGCCTCTTCTATAGACACGCCTCCCGCGTTGACGGACCCAAGCCTGGGTAGCTCAGTTGGTAGAGCAGCGGATTGAAAATCCGCGTGTCGCTGGTTCGATTCCGGCCCCAGGCACCACCTTTCCC
>CAZXVO010000194.1:0-7552 GCA_964643835.1 uncultured Phenylobacterium sp.
TCGGTCCTGGCGCTTGCGCCGATCCTGCAGATGGTCGGCTCCATGGGCGCGCGCATCGCCCGCCGCGCCCTGCATGAGCACGCTCTGGACAGCTTCGCGCCCCTGAAGTCGGTGCGGGACCGCGCCGCCCAGGCCCCCTCCCTACTGCTGATCGGGCCGACCGCACTGGCCGACACCTATCTGCGCGATGTGGCCCGCCGCCACGACCACGCCTGGACCCCGGTGGGCATTGTCAGCCCGGACAGCCGCGACATCGGCCAGCAGGTCCGCACCGTCTGCGTCATCGAATGCATCCAGAACCTGGACGCCGCCCTGGCCGACCTGCGCCGCTGGAACCGCTATCCGCGCGCCATCCTGTTCCTCGACGAGCCGGGCCGCCTGAAGGGCCTGACCGCCGACCTGTTGGGCCGTCTGAAGAACGACGGCATTCGTCTGCTCCGCCTGCCCTCCATCGTTGAACTGTCGCAGCACGACGGCGTGTCGCTACTGCCGATGCGCGAAATCAGCGTCGAGGAGTTGCTGGCCCGCGAGCCCATCGAGCTCGACCGCGCTGCTGTCGGCGCCCTGATCCGCGGCCGCCGGGTGCTGATCACCGGCGCCGGGGGCTCCATCGGCGCCGAGCTTTGCCGCCAGGTGGCGGCCTTCCAGGCGGCGCACATCACCTTGCTGGACTTCTCCGAAACCTCCCTGTTCGAAATCGACCGGGAGATGGGCGAGGTCTACCCGAACCAATCGCGCCACGCCGCCCTGGTGGACGTACGCAACGCCGACCGCGTCCGGGGCTGCTTCCTGGCGGAAAAGCCGGACCTGGTGTTCCACGCCGCGGCGCTGAAGCATGTCTCGATGGTCGAGCGTCACCCTTGCGAGGGCATCCTCACCAACGTCATCGGCACCTGGAACGTGGCCGAGGCGGCCCGGGCCTGCGGCGCCGCTCAGATGGTGCTGATCTCCACCGACAAGGCGGTTGATCCGTCCAACGTCATGGGCGCCACCAAGCGCCTGGCCGAGGCGGTGATCCAGGCCCAGCAGTTCGGCCAGGGCGCCCGCTTCTCCGCCGTGCGGTTCGGCAATGTGCTGGGCTCGGCCGGCTCGGTGGTGCCGATCTTCCGGTCGCAGATTGAACGCGGCGGCCCGGTGACCGTCACCCATGAAGAGATGAGCCGGTTCTTCATGACCATCCCTGAGGCGGCCCAGCTGGTGCTGCACGCCACGGCGGCCTGCGCCGAGGACGTGGAATCCAACAACGCCCGCCTGTTCCTTCTGGAGATGGGTGAGCCCGTTCGGATCATGGACCTGGCCCGCCAGATGATCGCCCTGTCGGGCCGCACCCTGGGCAAGGACATCGAGATCGAAATCACCGGCCTGCGCCCAGGCGAGAAGCTCACCGAGGCCCTACTGGATGAGACCGAGCGCTCCCTGCCCTGCGCGCCCAAGGTGATGGAGGTCGTGTCCTCGTCCGCCCTGCGGGTCACGGCCAACCACCTTCGCGACCTGCAGCGGCTGGCGGAGACCGGCGATATCGAGGACGTGCGCCGGGCCCTGTTCGACCTGGTCGCGCAGATCCGCGGCGAGCGCCCCGGTCCGGCCCCAAGCCTGCGCGTGGTCGCGGGCGGTTGATCCCGGCGCTCAGCCGGGCATAAGACGCCATGGCTCGCATTCTCGTCACCGGCTCGGCCGGCTTCATTGGTTCGCACCTGTCGCACAAGCTGCTTGACCGCGGCGACGAGGTCATCGGGCTGGATAATCTCAACGCCTACTACGACCCGAAGCTGAAGGCCGACCGGCTGGCCCGGCTCGAAGCCCGCGACGGCTATCGCCACGCCAAGATCGGCCTTGAGGACAAGGATGCGGTCGGCGCCCTGTTCGCCGAGACCAAGCCCGACGGCGTCGTCAACCTCGCCGCCCAGGCCGGGGTCCGCTACAGCCTCGAGCAGCCGCGGACCTATGTGGACTCCAACCTCGTCGGCTTCCTGAACATCCTGGAAGGCTGCCGCTCCGTGCAGCCGGCCCACCTGGTCTACGCCTCCACCTCATCGGTCTATGGCGCGAACGGCAAGCTGCCCTTCTCCGTCCATGACGGGGCCAACCACCCCATCACCCTCTACGCCGCCACCAAGCTGGCCAACGAGGCCATGGCGCATTCCTATGCGCACCTGTTCGGCTTCCCCTGCACGGGCCTGCGGTTCTTCACCGTCTATGGCCCCTGGGGCCGGCCGGACATGGCGCTGTTCAAGTTCACCGACGCCATCCTGAAGGACCAGCCGATCGACGTGTACGGCCAGGGCAAGATGCAGCGGGACTTCACCTTCGTGGACGATATCGTCCTGGGCGTGATCGCCGCCCTGGACCGTCCCGCCGCGGTCAATCCGGCCTGGGACCCGCAAGCCCCCGACCCCGCCACCAGCGGTGTCGCGCCCTGGCGGGTGCTGAACCTCGGCAACAGCCAGCGCGTCGAGCTGATGCGCTATATCGAGGTGCTGGAGGAGAAGCTCGGCAGGAAGGCCAAGCTCAACCTCATGCCCATGCAGCCCGGCGACGTCGCCCGCACCGAGGCCGATGTCGAGGCCACCCGCGCCGCCCTCGACTACGCCCCCACCACCCCCGTCGAGGTCGGCGTCGGCAAGTTCGTCGACTGGTATCTCGACTACTACAAGGCCGGGTGAGCGGTCAGGCGTAGCCCTCGATCGCCGTCACCTCATTGGCCGAGCCGAGGATCACGGCCACGCGCTGGTGCAGCTGGGTGGGCTGCACATCCAGCATCCGGCCCGCGTCGCCGGCGATGGAGCGGCCGCCGGCCTGCTCGACCACGAAGCTCATGGGATTGCCCTCATACATGAGCCGCAGCTTGCCCGGCTTGCCCGGCTCGCGTTTGTCCCAGGGGTACATGAAGACGCCGCCGCGGCTGACGATCCGATGGACGTCGGCCACCATGGAGGCGACCCAGCGCATATTGAAGTCCTTGCCTCGCGGGCCTTCCTTGCCGGCCAGGCAGTCGTCGATATAGGCGCGGACGGGCTGGGCCCAGTGGCGCATGTTCGACATGTTGATGGCGAACTCCTTGGTGTCCGCCGCAATGCGCACATTTTCGGCGACCTGGAGCCAGGCCTTGCTGGCCGGATCCAGGGTGAAGACGAAGACGCCGGCGCCCAGGGTCAGGACCAGGGTGGTCTGCGGGCCATAGACCACATAGCCGGCCGCCACCTGGGCCGAGCCCGGCTGCAGGAAGTGCTCGGTCTGCGGCTGGCCGCCCTTGGCCGGCAGCACCGAGAAGATGGTGCCGATGGAGACGTTGACGTCGATATTGCTGGACCCGTCGAGCGGATCGAACAGCAGCAGGTAAGGCCCCTGCTCCGCCGTCGGATGGATGTCGTCCATCTCTTCCGACGCCATGCCCGACAGGTTCGGCGAGCCGTGAAGGCCGTTGAGCAGCAGGTCGTTGGAGATGACGTCCAGCTCCTTCTGGACCTCGCCCTGCACATTCTCGGTGCCGCGCGAGCCGAGCGCGCCGCTGAGCGCGCCGCCAGCCACCAGGGTGGCGATGGACGCGCACACCTCGGCGACCTGGGCGATCAGCCCCTGCAGGGCGGCCGGCGCCGGGCCAGAAGCGGTCTGGGCGGTGGCGAGAAAGGCGGAAAGGTCTTTAGCGGACATCGGGCTCTCATGGCCGGCCATGCCGGCGCGTTCAGCGGGTGATCCTGGGCTGGCCAAGGGCGCGCCGCAGCGGTTCAGATGGGTGTGAGATGGCATAAGGAAGGAGCTTCTTGCAAACCCTCTTGGCAAACCCTCTTCCGCGTCTGAGCGCATGGCTTGTCCACGGTCGCCCACTGCCTATGGTGTCTCAAAGCGTAAGCCCGTGGAGCCCCGGCATGAACACCTTCACCCCCTCGCGATTCTGGGTCGAAGCCGGAGACGACCTCCTGCAGGAGATGATCGCCCTGCGCCGCTCGATCCACGAGGAGCCGGAGCTGGGCCTTCACCTGCCCAAGACCACCGCCAAGGCCAAGGCCGCGCTCGAAGGCCTGCCACTGGAGATCTACGAAGGCCCATCCACCACCGGGTTCGTGGCTGTGCTGCGTGGCCCGGCCAATGGCCGCACGGTGCTGCTGCGCGGCGACATGGACGCCCTGCCGCTGGATGAGGACACCGGTCTGGACTTCTCGTCGCGCACGTCCGGCGCCATGCACGCCTGCGGCCACGACACCCATGTCGCCATGCTGGCCGGCGCCGCCCGCGCCCTCTGCGCCAAGCGCGACCAGCTGGCCGGCACGGTGATGTTCATGTTCCAGCCGGGCGAGGAAGGCTTCCACGGCGCCCGCTGGATGCTGGACGACGGCCTGATCAATCCCCTGCCCGACGCCGCCTTCGCCCTGCACATCTCGCCCAACATCCCGACCGGCGTCTTCGCCGGCCGCGCCGGCCCCCTGTTGGCCGCCGCCGACCGGTTCGAGATCACCGTGAAGGGCCGGGGCGGCCACGCCTCACAGCCGCAGGACGCCATCGACCCGATCCCCGTGGCCTGCGAGATCGTCACCGCGATCCAGTCGATGGTCACCCGCCGCATCCCGGCCTTCGATCCGGTGGTGATCACCGTGGGCCGCATCCAGGCCGGCACCACCAACAATGTCATTCCCGAGCTGGCGGTGATCGAAGGCACCATCCGCTCGTTCTCGGAGCGGTCGCGCGAGCTGGCGCATGAGGGCCTGAAGCGGCTCGCCCCGCACATCGCCCAGGCCCACACCGCCGAGGCCGAGGTCGAGGTGATCCCCGGCTTCCCGGTGACCCACTGCGCCTCGGAGGCCACCGCCCTGTTCGAGCGTACCGCCGAGGCCCTGTTCGGCGAAGGCGCCTGGCGCACCATGCCCTCACCGGCCATGGGCGCGGAGGACTTCGCCTACGTGCTGCAGAAGGTTCCAGGGGCCATGGCCTTCCTGGGCGCGACCCCAGAAGGCGGCGACTGGCGGTCCTGCTGCGCCCTGCATTCCAACCGCATGGTGCTGGACGAACGGGTGATGGCGCGCGGCGTGGCCATGCACTGCGCCATCGCCGAGGCCTTCCTGTCCGGCGGGTTCGACCCCGCGGATTGACGCCTTCCGTACCGAACTCTCGAATTTCCGCTGCGTCGTGACGCAGGGGCAGCTAGGGTATGGCCGCGCGCAGGCCGGGACCTCGCGCCATTTCAGGAGACGATATTTTGAAGAACCTGTTCAACATCGAAGGCAAGGTGGCCGTGGTCACCGGGGGCAGCCGCGGCATCGGCGAGATGATCGCCCGCGGCTATGTCGAGAACGGCGCCAAGGTCTATATCTCGTCGCGCAAGGCCTCGGTCTGCGACGGCCTGGCCGAGGAGCTGTCGCAGTACGGGACCTGCATTTCCCTGCCCTTCGATCTGTCGAACATGGACGGCATCGAGGGCCTGGCCAAGGCGGTCGCCGAGCGGGAATCCAAGCTCGACATCCTGGTCAACAACGCCGGCGCCACCTGGGGCGCGCCCATCGACGAGTACCCGGAAGACGGCTGGGACAAGACGATGGACCTGAACACCAAGTCGATCTTCTTCCTGACCCAGAAACTGCTACCGCAGCTGCGCGCGGCGGCCTCGCATGAGCATCCGTCGCGGGTGATCAACATCGCCTCGGTCAACGGCATCGAGCCGCCGGCGCTTGAGACCTACGCCTATTCGACCTCGAAGGCCGGCTGCATCATGCTGACCCGGCACATGGCCAAGCGGCTGGCGGCCGACAACATCCTGGTCAACGCCATCGCGCCCGGCCCCTTCCAGAGCCACATGATGGCCGCGACCCTGGCCCGGGCCGGCGACGCCATCGCCAAGTCCAACCCCCGCGGCCGGATCGGCACGCCGGAAGACATCGCCGGCGTCGCGATCTTCCTGGCCAGCCGCGCCAGCGCCTACACCACCGGCGCGGTGGTGCCCTGCGACGGCGGCTCGGCCGAGGTCTGATCCAGGCGAGGCCTCAGGCGGCGATCAGGCCGCCTGAGGCTGCTGGACCGCGCCACTCACCGGCGCGGGCTTCCACACCCAGACGGCCAGCTTCAGGAACAGCATGCTGGCGACGCCCTGGGCGGCAGGAACGGCGACGGCTGAGACGCGCGGGACATCAGACCTACTGGAGCGGCTTGTCGAGGCAGATCATGGTCTGGCTGACCATGTTGGTGTTGGCCTGGTACTCGGCCACGAAGGCGTTCCAGGCGGCGTCAGCGGGACCCGCTTCCGGACCGGGCGGGTTGACGTGCACGGTGGCCACCATGTCGGGCGAGACCGACCAGCCGGTCGCCTTGTCGCGGGTCAGCACCGTACCGCCGACCTGCTTGTTCTTGGTCTGGCCGTGGGCCACGTACCAGGCCTGATTGTCGGCGACCGCCTTGTCGAAGCCGGCCTTGGAGCCGCCGGGCTTGATCTGACTGGTGCGGACGATGACCAGCTGACCCGTGGGGCACACCGCCTGGGGGCTGTCAGCGGCCTGGGCGGCGACCGGAGATGCGGCGCACAGAATGGCGGCCGCCGCGAGCGCGGAGGTGATCTTCATATGTCTCTCCTGATGTTTTGCGGCCCAGCGTCCCCGCGGGCCTGCACCTAGCTAGCCCCGAAGGTCGCGCGGCCAAAGCTCGGCAAAAATCTACAGGGCCGCGTGTGCGCGCCCGGGAAACGCGGCTCTCAGGGAGGCGCGCATGAACTGGATCACCAGGGCGAAGGTGTGCGCGGTGTTGTCCGAGAAGGCCTCCGTGAAGACGACGTTGTCGGATCCGGACAGGGTCAGAGCGCCGGCGGCCTGGGCGTCCGCCAGCATCTTGTTGATATGCGCCCGGCTGACCCCGAATTCCCGGGCGAGCCCGGACCGGGAGATGGTGACCGCCTCCATCAGCCGCTCGCGCCCGGGAGCCTGGTCGGCGATCAGGCGGCTGAGGATGCGGCCCCCGGACTTGCGCGACAGGAAGATCTCGATGGGGGTCCAGGGGCCGGCGACCATGTCCCGGTGCACCGTGCTCAAGGCGCCCAGCCAGAAGCAGAAATGCGCCAGCGCCGCGTCATCGCCCAGGACTGACGGCGGCGGCAGGGCAGGATCTATGATCCGCGCGCCCTCGACCTCGATGGCCATGCGCCGGCGCATGCGCTCCAGGAATCTCGGCTTCAGGACCAACCGCCTGCGGGTCCAACGCTCGCTTCCGCCAGGCACCACCAGATCCCCGGCGTCCTGGGCCAGGCGCAGGAACTCGGTCACCCGCCCTGTGCTGCTGGTCTTGTTGGCCTGGGTGGCCGCGATGAGGTTGGTGGCGGTCAGCCCCTCGGGGCTCTTGTCCAGGACGATGGCCGCCAGATAGAGCGAGCTGCGTCCCAGATCCTCCATCAACAGCCGACCGACCGGATCCATTGCGGCGTGGTGGGCGAGACTGGAGCGGGCCAGATGATTGCAGGCCTCAAGCAGCCTCGGATGCGCCTCGAGCGCGGCGATGGCCCCCGGGCCAAACCCGGTGTCGATGTCCCCTGCCCCATCCATACGCGTCAGAGTCGGAAGTCGGTCTCGTCCTTCGGGAA
>CAZXVO010000195.1:0-2928 GCA_964643835.1 uncultured Phenylobacterium sp.
TGGCCAGGTCGAAGGCCACCGACAGGCCCATCTGACCGGCGGCCAGGTTGCGGCGGTAGAAGGCGTTGGAGTCCTCGGCCGTGGAGAAGCCGGCGTACTGGCGCACGGTCCACGGGTTGGTGAGGTACATGGTCGGGTAGGGGCCGCGCACGAAGGGCGCCAGGCCGGGATAGCCGGCGAGCGCGTCCAGGCCGGCGATGTCGGCCTTGGCGTATCCGGTCTTCACCGCGATGCCTTCAGGGGTTTCCCAGGCCGGGCCAGCCGGCGCGGCGCCGGCGGACGGCGGGGCGTAAGCCAGGGTCGCGAAGTCGGGGAAACGGCTCATTGGGCGGCCTCATGGGCTTGGGCGAGGCGGATCGGGCGCAGGGGCGGGCAGTGGCCGTCCGGACCGGGCAGGCGGGGCGACGGCGCGTCGACGGCCTTTGGCGTGACGCGCTCGACCTCGACCGGGGCCTGCTGGGTCGGCGGGAAGGCGGTGACGCCGACGATGCGGGGCTTGGGATCGCGGGCAGCGACCACTTTGGCGACCTCGTCGGCGACAAGACCGGTGGCCAGGGCGTTGATCAGGCCGCCCTTGGCTTCGATGGCCTGAACCTGGGACCAGGCGGCGCGGGCGATCTCGTCGGTGAGGGTCTCGACATAGCCGGCCCCGGCGGCGGGGTCGGCGACGCGGCCGAGATGGGCCTCTTCCATCAGCACCAGCTGGGTGTTGCGGCTCTGGCGGCGGGCGAAGGCGGTGGGCGGGCCGAGCGGATCGGTGAAGGCGCCGAGCACCACGGCGTCAGCGCCGCCGACCGAGGCGCCGAAGGCGGCCGACGTCAGGCGCAGCATGTTGGTCCAGGCGTCCTGGGCGGCCAGCATGCGGGCCGAGGACCGGGCCTCGATCCGGGCGGGGACGGAGACGCCGCAGGCGGCGGTGACCTGGGCCCAGAGCAGGCGGGCGGCGCGGAGCTTGGCGATGGTCAGGAAGTAGTCGACGTCGGCGGACAGGCCCAGGACGATGCGGCTGAAGGCGTCCTCCATGGACATGCCCGCGACCACGGCGGCCTTGGCGTAGGCGATGGCTGAGGCGATGGCGAAGGCCAGTTCACCCGCTTCGCCGCCGCCGGCCTCATGGACCACACGGCCAGAGGCCAGGAACAGGGTGGCCTTGGGATAGATCTCGGCCAGGCGCGCGCCGACGGTGGCGGCGGAGACCAGGTGGCTCTCCACCGGGCCAGGGCTCTCGCCGGCTTCGGCGAAGGCGCTTAGCGGATCCATGTGGAAGGCCAGCAGGGCGTTCGGGGCCGACTTGGCGAAGGCGCTCAGCCAATCGGCGGCCTTGGGGCCGAGGAGGCCAGCGTCCAAGGCCACAGGCGCCAGTTCCACCAGGACGCCGTCGAGGGCCTTGGCGAGGGTTTCGGGCGAGCCCACGGCGACGCCCGCCTGGCCGGTCGGGTCCAGGCGCACGAGGACCGAGGCTGCGCCGCCTTCCAGGTCCTTGATCAGCTGATTGCGGGCCGCCGCGGGGTCCGGGTGGGTGGTGGCGACTCGCAGGTCCCAGGGGCGTTCCACGTCATAAGGACGGGTGGCCAGGACCGGGGCGTTGTCGGGCGCTTCGTAGAGCGGCTCGATGGCCAGGCCTTCCGGCGTGGCCTTGCGCAGGCTCTCGAAGGGAGCGTCCTTGAGGGTCTTCTCGACCAGGGTCCGCCATTGGTCGACGGTGGCGGCCGGGAAGGGGCTGGTGATCTGGGGCGCAGGGTTCGTCATCGCGCGTCAGATGGGCCGTTCGGGGCTTGGGCGTCAAGTTCACGCGAGGTCACGCCGAGGCCGGTCTTGCATGGCGAAGGCGACCATGCTTACGCTGTAAAAATAAGAACCCCATCGATTGGAAACGCGCCCATGGCCCTGCCTCCCGTTCTTCGTGATCGTCTCCGCCTGCCGGTGATCGCCTCGCCGCTGTTCATCATCTCCAATCCGGACCTGGTGATCGCCCAGTGTAAGGCGGGCATCGTCGGCTCCTTCCCGGCGCTGAACGCGCGGCCGGCGAGCCAGCTGGACGAATGGCTGGCGCGGATCACCGAGGAACTGGCCGACTGGGACCGCAAGAACCCGGACCGCCCGTCGGCGCCGTTCGCGGTGAACCAGATCGTGCACAAGACCAATGACCGGCTCGAGCACGACGTCGAGATGTGCGTGAAGTACAAGGTGCCGGTGATCATCACCTCGCTGGGCGCCCGCGAGGACGTGAACGCCGCGCTGCATTCCTATGGCGGCGTCGTGATGCACGACGTGATCAATGACCGCTTCGCCCGCAAGGCGGTGGAGAAGGGCGCCGATGGCCTGATTCCCGTCGCCGCGGGCGCTGGCGGCCACGCCGGGCACCTGAGCCCCTTCGCCCTGATCCAGGAGATTCGCGCCTGGTTTGACGGACCGATCGCCCTGTCGGGCTCCATCGCCAATGGCGCCGCGATCCTGGCCGCCCAGGCCATGGGCGCGGACCTGGCCTATATCGGCTCGGCCTTCATCGCGACCAAGGAAGCCAACGCCGACCAGGGCTACAAGGACATGATCGTGGCCTCGAGCGGTGACGACATCGTCTATTCGAACCTGTTCACCGGGGTGCACGGCAACTATCTGCGCCCGTCGATCATCGCGGCCGGCCTGGACCCGGACAACCTGCCGGAATCGGATCCGTCGAAGATGAACTTCGGCTCGGGCGGTAACACCAAGGCCAAGGCCTGGAAGGATATCTGGGGCTGCGGCCAGGGCATCGGCGCCCTGCACGACATTCCCTCGGCCGGCGATCTGGTCGACCGGCTGGCGGCGGAATACGAGACGGCCAAGGCGGAACTGGCGGCCAAGACCGCGCTGACCGCCGGCAAGGCGCTGCAGCCGGCCGAATAGGCCAAAGCGCAGGCTGAACGGCATGGGCCCCCCGCCCGAACG
>CAZXVO010000195.1:2938-3615 GCA_964643835.1 uncultured Phenylobacterium sp.
GAGGCGCAGGGTGTTTTGCTTGGGCCGCGGGGTGAACGGGGGGGGGCTTTTGCTTGGGCGAAGACCTTTGCCTAGGCCCTGGCCCGACCGTTCATGTCGTCGCCCGCGGTTTCCGGCAGGCGGATGTAGAAGATCAGGCTGAGGAAGGTCAGGCCGCCGATCACCAGGAAGGCCGGCGAGATGGTGTCGACGGTCATGTGCGTCTGGTGGTGGGAGACCATGAAGACGTGCAGCAGGGTGGCGGCCAGGCCGATGCCGATGGACTGGGTCAGCTGCTGGGCCATGGAGGACATGGTCGAGGCCCGGCTCATCTGGTGCTGCTCGATCTCGGCGTAGGACAGGCCGTTCAGGCTGGTGAACTGCAGCGACCGGAAGAAGCCGCCGACCAGCAGGATCAGCATGATCAGATAGTGGGGCGTGTCGGCCTTGAAGAGGGCGTAGGCCAGGAAGCTGACGCCGGTGATGACGGCGTTGACGCACAGCACGCGCCGGAAGCCGAAGCGGCGGAGGATGGGCGGGGCGGCGGTCTTCATGACCAGGGCGCCCGCAGCGCTGATGAAGGTCATGGCGCCGGCCTGGAAGGCGCTCATGCCGAAGCCGATCTGCAAAAGCATGGCCAGCATGAAGGGCATGGCGCCCATGGCCAGCCGCATGAAGCCGCCGCCGACCACCGAGGC
>CAZXVO010000195.1:3625-7503 GCA_964643835.1 uncultured Phenylobacterium sp.
ACCGAGGCGGTGAAGGTCTGGAGCCTGAACAGGGACAGGTCGAGGATGGCGTACTGGTTGCTGCGGGAATAGACGCCATAGGCGACCAGGCAGGCGAGGCCGAAGCCGAACAGGCCCACGACGGCCAGGGGCGGCAGGAAGGCCCGGCCGAGGTTCTCGAAGCCGAAGATCAGGGCGGCGAGGCCGACGCCGGTCAGCACGATGCCGATGAGGTCGATGGGCGGGGCGTCCTGTTCGGCGACATTGGGCACATAGCGCTGGATCAGCACGCTGCCGATGGCGGCGATGGGCAGGTTCATGAAGAAGATCCACCGCCAGTCCGCGAAGGTGACGATGGCGCCGCCCAGCAGCGGGCCGATCACCGGGCCGAGCAGGGCCGGCATGGTGAGCACCGACATGGCGCCCACCAGTTCGGCCTTGGGCGTGGTGCGCAGGAGCACGAGCCGGCCGACCGGCAGCATCATGGCCCCGGCGATCCCCTGGAGGAAACGAGCCGCAACCAGCTGGGTCAGGTTATTGGCGAAGCCGCAGGCGGCTGAGGCCAGGGCGTAGAGGATGGTGGCGGTCAGGAAGACGCGCTTGGCCCCGAACTTGTCGGCCGCCCAGCCGGAGACCGGCAGGAAGATGGCCGCGGCCAGGATGTACATGGAGATGGCCAGGTTCAGGCGCAGGGGATCCTCGTGCATCACCCGGGCCAGGGTGGGCAGGGCGTTGGAGAGCACCGTGGCGCTGAGGGTCTGCATCATCATCGCCGCGCCGATGATGCCGGGGACGATCCAGCCGCGGGTGAAGGCGTCGCGGCTTTCCGCGGCGGGGTCGACGGCGGCTTCGGTCATGCGTCGAGGCTCAAGAGCTTGAGGAGGGCGGGGGCGGCCTGGGCGATCTGGTCGCGTTCGGCCTCTGAGAGTTGGGTGAGGCGGCTGGAGAGCCAGTCATTGCGCAGGCGGCGGATGTCCTCGATGCGCGCCTCGCCGGCCGGGGTGACGGCCAGGCCGGAGCGTCGGCCGTCTTCTGCATGGTCGGCCCGGGCGACCCAGCCGGCAGCTTCCAGGCGTTTGACGTGCCCGCTCATGGTGGGGCGCGAGAGGCGCTCGGCGTCGGCCAGTTCGCAGACCCCAACGCCGGGCCTTCGGTGGATCTGACCGAGGATCAGGGCATCGAGGGCAGAGACCCCGGCCTTCTGAGCCTCCTGGCGCAGGCGGCGGGAGAGGCGCAGCAGCAGCGGGCGCAGGGCGTCAGCGAGCGGGTCTGGGGCGGTGGTGACCGGGGATGCGGGCATGGCGATCTAGTTAGGTAGGCGAACTATCTTGTAGGCGAAGATGTACCGATGCGCAAACGCGGGCGGTCAGGGGGCGTTGGAGATGTGGCGCAGGCGCCGGGCCTGGCGCAGGGCGCTGGCCACCTGGACCGAGAGGTCGCGGACGAGGTTGGCGCAGGCCGATGGATCATCGCCGCAGGCTGCAGCGGAGCGCAGGCGCTCGCCCAGGTTCAGGGCCGCATCGCAGGCGCGCTGCACGCCGGCGACCGTCGAGATGAAGTCCCCTTGCGGCGATGCTGCCCAGGCCGCTCGGCGCAGGGTCTTGGCCTCGGCGGCGGCGCGGATCTGGGCGTCGGTACGGGGCGGATGCGGGGGAGCGGATAGTCCTGACCAAGAGACGCCGGCCGGGCGCCGATCTGCCTGACTCATCAGCCGATCGATCTCGTGCTCCTGGGCGATGGCGGCTTCGAGATCAAGCGGGGTCATGGGGGAATTGTATTAAAGATACAATTCTACGCAATCAAAAGCTGTGGTGATCAACCGCCGCGCACGATGATCCGGCGGGCCTGGAAGGGCGGGATGATGGCGGTGATGTGGGCCGCCCAGCGCAGGCGGGCGTCGTGGCGAGTGGGCCCGACGACGCTCTCCAGATCGTAGCGTCCCGGCGAGCTGCCCCGCAGCAGGCGCTTGACCAGCACCTCGTCGCTTTCGGTCTCCACCACCACGACATGGGTAGACGACGCGGCGAAGAGCCTGACCGACCGAATTCAGCAGATCGGCCAGCAGGATCCCTACAGCTTTGTCGCACCAGTCTCGGATCTGGAGCGGATGGCGGCGACGGGCGCGTCAAAGCTCGGCGGCGGAGATCCGAAGGGGGTCGGTGGGGCGGACTGGTATGCTGACCTCATGGGACAAGCGGCGCCCAGCGTCAGCGCAGCGAGCCTCTTGGACAACCTCAACGCCTACTTGAACCCCTACCGCGACATGGTCACCAACGCCCAGATAGCCGACTTTGACGCCGATGCAGGGCGCACCCGGGCCAACCAGACGCTGCAGATGGCGCGTCAGGGCGCGTTTGGGGGATCCGGCGCGGCGCTCACGCGATCGCTGACTGAAGGCGAACTGGCTCGAGCACGAAACGCGCAGCTGTCCAAGTCGCTGGCGGACATGTTCAACACGGGCGCCGCCCTCTCGAACCAGGATTCTGACCGTCGCCAGCAGGCGGCGCTCTCCAACGCCCAGCTGGCGCAGCAGCACAATCAGTGGCTGGGCCAGCTTGCGTCGGATCGACTGGCCAATGAACGCGCCAACCTGACCACCCAGGCGGCGCTAGGCCAACAGATGCGGGCCGCCGAGCAGACCTATCGCGAGGCGCCGCTGACGGCCCTGGCCAAGCAGGTGGATATGTTCTCGGGCCTACCGCTGTCGCTGTTCCATGGACAGATGACGGATACGCAAGGCTCAAGTAGCTCGACGCAGAAGACTTCTGGTGTTGACATGGCCGATATCACCCGGCTCATCGAGGCTATCTCCAGCGCCAAAACCGCCTTCAAGGCTGGCTAGTGTGCATACCACTAAAAGCCTGCAGCAAGCTCAGGACATGGCTTCCAATATCATCAGGCCAATGGCTGGCGACATCTCGCACATAGTCTACATTGCCTGAATACAGAGCTCTCAGAGCCTCTTCATAGCCAGGAAGGTCTCCGGCCAGAGTCGTCATGGCGCGGTGGAGGGCGGCCTGAGCGGCGCGCGGGTCGGCCTCCGAGGTTTTGCGTGCGGACTCGACAAGTCGGCGCAGCGCCGCGGAGGCCCCACCAGGCTGCTTCGCTAGCCAGTCCCAATGGCGTGGTAGGAGAGTCACCTCCCGCGCTGTGACGCCCAATTTCGGGCGGCCACGAGCAGGTCTTTGGGGTGGGGGGGCGTGGGTCGCCTCGAAGTCTCGGGTCTCTCCTGACAGGTCAGAGAGCACCACGATGTGGCTCAGGCCCGCGCTGGCGGCTTGTCGTGCGGCGCTGGAGACCTCAAGCCAGGAACCGTGCGCCAGCCGCTTTGGGCCGCTGAAGGCGGTAAAGGTCTCTGGCGGCTCGAGGTCGTCCATGGTGTCTCCTTTGATGAGATTTTAGCCCGGGCAAAATTTGACGCAAGCGGATCAAATGGATTGAAGCTGATGAACCTGGATGCCGGACAGCTGATCGCTACCGTGGTGACGGGCGCCGCCGGTGGTGGGGGGCTTTCCACCTTGCTGACTTGGCTCGCCCGGCGGCAGCGCTCGCAGGCCTATACGATGGGCGCGGTTGATCACGCGGTGCAGACCGCCATGTCCGCCGTGACGGCTGCGCTGGAGCGAACGGAGGCGCGGTTGGGGTTGGTCGAAGCGCAGCATGGAGACTGTCAGGCCAAGCTCGCCCTCGTCCATCAACGGCTGGACGCCAGCGAGCGGGAACGCGCCGCGATCAAGGCTGAACTGGACAGCGTGCTGAGCACGCGGCTGCAGAGCGCGACTTAGAGGCCGCTACACCAGATTGAACTGTGGGAGATTGGTGGGGGCCCCAACCGGTGAGGGCGCGGGGGGGGGCCAGGGGGGGCCCCACGTTGAACTGCTGAACGCGTGGTACGGGAC